>NZ_LOAR01000013.1:0-186594 GCF_001620885.1 Klebsiella sp. D5A
CTACGGATTCGCACCCGCCCTGCACGACCTGTAGCCCGGACAAGGTGCGTAGCACCGCCTCCGGGGAAAACCCTGCCATACCCGCCCCATTATCTTCATTCAAAGCAACATAAAACCCCGTCATGGTAATCCCTTCATCATAATCTACTTTTTCCTTGCCCCTGCGCTGGCGTTAATCGCGAAAACCACTCTTACGAAAAAAAATGTGAATACAGTCACATATAAAGATATAACAATTATATAACATTTAGTTCACTAACTAATTTGTCTACGTGACGTGGTACGCCCGACAAGACAGATTGCAGTCTTTGCTGGAGCAATATAACAATGACAGAAAGTAGCATTACCGAACGGGGCGCGCCGGATCAGGCCGATACCCGTCGTCGTATTTGGGCAATAGTTGGCGCTTCCTCGGGGAATCTGGTTGAGTGGTTTGATTTTTACGTTTATTCATTCTGCTCGCTCTATTTCGCCCATATCTTTTTTCCATCTGGCAATACCACCACCCAACTGCTGCAGACGGCAGGCGTATTTGCCGCCGGATTCCTGATGCGTCCCATCGGCGGATGGCTGTTTGGTCGAATCGCCGACCGCCGCGGACGTAAAGCCTCTATGCTTATCTCGGTGTGCATGATGTGCTTTGGCTCACTGGTGATTGCCTGTCTGCCGGGTTATGCGGTCATCGGCACCTGGGCCCCGGCGCTGCTGCTGCTGGCGCGTCTGTTCCAGGGGCTGTCTGTTGGCGGAGAATACGGCACCAGTGCGACCTATATGAGTGAAGTCGCGGTGGAAGGTAAGAAAGGCTTCTATGCCTCCTTCCAGTACGTTACGCTGATTGGCGGTCAACTGCTGGCGGTATTAGTGGTTGTCGCGCTCCAGCAGGTGCTCAGCGATGAAGATCTCCATGCCTGGGGATGGCGTATTCCTTTTGCTCTTGGGGCGGTACTGGCTATCGTCGCGCTGTGGCTGCGTCGCCAGCTGGACGAAACCTCAAAGCAGGAGACCCGGGCGCTGAAAGAGGCTGGATCATTTAAAGGGTTGTGGCGCAATCGCCGGGCCTTCGTGATGGTGTTGGGCTTTACCGCCGCCGGATCGCTGACCTTCTACACCTTTACTACCTATATGCAAAAGTATCTGGTCAACACGGCGGGCATGACGGCTAGCACCGCCAGCGTGATCATGACCGCGGCGCTATTCGTTTATATGCTGGTTCAGCCGCTGTTCGGCGCCTTTTCGGATAAAGTTGGCCGTCGCACCTCCATGCTATGCTTTGGCGTGCTGGCGACGTTATTTACCGTGCCTATTCTCAGTGCTCTGCAGAAGGTGAGCTCACCGTATGCCGCCTTCGGACTGGTGATCTGCGCCTTGCTGATCGTCAGTTTCTATACCTCTATCAGCGGCATCCTGAAAGCAGAGATGTTCCCGGCTCAGGTCCGCGCGCTTGGGGTAGGGCTTTCCTATGCCGTCGCGAACGCGCTGTTCGGCGGCTCTGCGGAGTATGTCGCGCTGTCACTTAAGTCGGCGGGGATAGAGCACGCGTTCTACTGGTATGTGACGGTGATGGCGGCCATCGCCTTCCTGGTTTCCCTGATGCTGCATCGCAAGGGAAAAGGCCTGCGCCTGTAACGCTTACTGGTGCACCAGTTGCCACACAGCATAGCCGGTGGTCGCGCCGGCGACATCCCAGGCGAAATCTTTCCAGCTCCAGCCGCTCCCTGCCGGGCGGCTGTCCCAAAGCTCTTTTGACGCGCCAAGACTGATGGAAAACATCAGGCCAATGGCGGCGCTGCGGTCCCGGCTGTAACCCTGATGTTGCGCATACTCATTGCCGGCGGCAGACAGCATCGCCGAGGCCAGAAAATGCTGGGCTTTGTCCTGACCGGACCATGCATCATTTGCCATGTGGCTGCAGCCCGTTAACAGCAGCGATGTCATCACTATTATCGAACGCATAGCGCTTCCAGAAAAAAGCCCCGTCGACGCGGGGCTGATAGTCAGAGAATACGGCTGATCAACCGGTCAATGCGGATCCGTCGCAGGCGGCGGATCAGTTTTCGCACTTTCACCGGATAGTCGGCGATACTTTGCAGATCCCGATAATGTTTCACTACCGTGGTGTGGGTGCGGATGAGCTTCAGCTCTTTTTCCCGCATGGCCCCCAGCTGCCGCTTTGGATCGTGGATCAGAATGGCGTTTTCCAGATCGAGCCGCCAGGCGCGTGGGTTAAGGTTGTTGCCAGTGAGCAGCATCCACTCATCGTCAACCCACATGCCTTTCAGATGGTAGCTGTTATCGTCATCCTTCCACAGGCGAACGATCAGCTGATCGGTATTGACATAATATTGCAGTCGGCTGAGGAAACGCCGCAGGTTGATCTCATACAGATAGGGAAGCGCACCGATAATTTTAAACGGTTGATCTTCCGGAATGTAGAAATCGTTAGCGGTTTTATCGCCGACAATAATCTCCACCTGTTTACCGTCCCGCAGCAGCTGGATGATATTTCTCACCAGTACGGCAGGGAGGTTGAAGTAGGGGGTACAGATCGTCAGCTTGTGCTCGGCACAAGGCATCAGGTGAAAAATAGTTTTGTTCAGCAGGCTGGATTTCCCCAGTCCTACCAGCGGGGTGACGGAGAGTTCTTCGTCACCAGCGGTGCCGACAAAATGGTAGCTGCGGTCGCGGAGCTCCTGACGGTACTGGCGAATGTCGTTTTTGATTTCCGGGCTTTTTGGCCGATCCGGTCTGTCGAGACGATTAACGCCGCGCCCCTGAACCAGATTATTGTCGACCCAGTCGAACATGACGTCCGCCATTTTGCCGTTACGGATGCACTGATAGCGGTCATAACGGTACTTGTCGTGCTGATGCAGATAAACATCGTTCAGGCTGGCGCCGCTGTAGAGGACGCTGTCATCGATAATAAAGCCTTTGAAATGGAGAACGCCGAGCGCCTCCCGGGTATTAATCGGCACGCCGTAAACGGGGATATCCACACCTGGGTTTTCATCGGCCATCCGGCAATACCAGTCGGCATTGGTGTTGGAGGCGGCGGCGCCGATACGACCACGTTGAGCACGGTGCCAGTCTACCAGAACGCGGACATCCAGTTCCGGACGCTGGCGTTTGGCGTCGTAGAGAGCCTGCAAAATTCCTTTTCCGCCATCATCTTGCTCCAGGTAGAGCGCAATAATGCATATACGCTGAGTGGCGTGGGCAATCCGGGTCAGTAACGCTTCCCTGAAATCCGCAGGGGCGTAAAAGAACTCTACATCATCAACTGACTGAGAAAGCTTAGGGAGTTGGGCAAGGTGTTGTTGATGTTTATTACGCTTAAATTTTGACAACATCACAGTGCGTTTCTTCTCTGTTTATTGAAGGGTCTTCTGTACCATGCAGACGACGTAAGCGGGCAATAATACCATTAGTACCCGCTAATGTGGTCAACAATTGCGGTCAGCGTGGCGCGATTATCCCTGATTCAGGGGCAGCGATAGACTGACAATCCCATCTTCCAGCTGAATATCAACGGTGAATCCCAGCTTTCTGGCCAGGCCGATCATGCCTCTGTTATTCGGCATCGTAATGCCATTAAGGCGTTGCAGGCCATGGCTTTGCGTATAGGCGATCAGCTTTTCCAGCAGCCTTCGCCCCAGGCCTAACCCTTTTAAATCTGAACGGACCAGAACGGCAAACTCGGCGTCAATATTGTCGGGATCGGAGATCGCCCGCGTCACGCCGAGAATTTCGCTTTTCTCTGCGGTGGTCCTGACGGCAACAAACGCCATTTCACGATCGTAGTCGATCTGCGTCATATTGGCTAAATCGTCGTGGGTAAATTCGTTGATCTCACTAAAATAGCGATAATAGAGATCTTCTTTGGTGACCTGAGCGATAAACGCGAGCAGCTGCGGCTCATCTTCCGGAAGGATCGGCCGAAACAGGCAGCGATCGCCATTTTTCATTACCACCCACTCCTCCTGCTGGTGCGGATAGGGACGAATCGCAAGGCGGCTTTCACTGTCGCCGTCAAAGGGGGCCAGGCCTAGCGTGACGTCCAGCGCCGTAAACTCGTTGCCGGAGGCGAGCAGGGGATGAATGTCCAGGCGCTGGATCTCCGGGCAGTCGACGATCAGATTCGATACCTGAACCAGCAGCTGGCTCAGGCCCGCGATATCCAGCGGGCGCAATGCGCTGCGACCGCGGATCTTTTTATTTTTGATCGCCTGGATCACCAGATAACGCGCCAGGTTCATATTCAACGGCGGCAGCGCCACCGCGGCCTGATCCTCGGCCCGCCACTCCACGCCGCCTTCGCCCAGCATAATCAACGGGCCGAAGACGGGATCGTGTTCAACCACCACTCTCAGCTCCTGGGCGCCGGCGCGATTAGCCATACTCTGCACCAGCAGACCATGGATGCGCGCCTGGGGCCAGGCCAGTCTGACGCGATCGATCATCGCATCTGCCGCCTGCTGCACCTCGGCGGCGGTACGCAGATAGAGCATGACCCCCTGTACTTCCGATTTGTGCGGGATATCCGGAGAACGCAGCTTCAGCGCGACCGGATAGCCTATCTGCTCAGCGATATGCACTGCTTCTGCGCTGTCAGCGGCAATCCATGTCGGCAGAGTATGGATGCCATAGGTCCGGAGCACCGGGCTGACCTCATGGGTATCCAGCGTGGTGGCGCCGTCATCTATCGCTTGCTGCAGCAGAGCATGCGCTTCGCTGGTATTGGTGGTTAACGAATCCGGTAGCACCGGCGTCTCGCGCAGTTGTTTCTGGTTGCGACGGTATTCCACCATATGCATAAAAGCGGTGATCGTGCCCTCTGGCGTACGGTAGGTTGGGAGGCCGGCATCGCTGAATAAACGTCGCGCTTCCTGCGAGGAAAATTCGCCGCACCAGTTGGTCAGCACGGTGACATATTTACCGCGCGGATGATGCTTCAGGGCATCAATCAGGGCCAGCGCACTCTCCGTGCCCGGCGCGGCCGCGCTGGGCGAGTGGATCACCAGCAGCGCGTCATAGTCCTGACTGTTGAGCAAAATATTCACGGCCTGCTGATAATGTTCGCTGCTGGCATCATCGCGCAGATCTAATGGGTTGGCGATCTCGACGCCAACCGGCAACGCCTGGCGCAGGGCGTCGCGGGTCTCCTCGCTGAGGACCGCCAGTTTGCCATTCCGCAGCCAGAGTTCATCCAGCGCCAGCGCCGCCGGAGCCGCGCCATTGCTGACGATCATCAGCTTTTCACCGCGTAGCGGGCGCATATGGCTGAGCGTTTCCACGGCGGAGAACAGCTCATGGGTGTCCTGCACCCGCAGCAGGCCAGCACGCTGTATGGCTGCATCCCATGCCGGATCCATCCCGGAGTTGACGTGCAACAGCTTTTGCGCCGCGGGGCTACGGCCGCTTTTAATCACCAGGATAGGCTTGTTTCGCGAAGCGCTGCGCGCAGCGGAGACAAATCGGCGCGCATCGCTTAGATGCTCGAGGTAAAGCAAAATGGCGCTGGTCTTGCTGTCGCGGGCCAGAAAGTCCAGCAGGTCATCGACATCAATGTCCAGGCTATCGCCCAGCGCGATGAAGTAGGAAAAGCCCATCTCGCGCTGCTGCGCCCAGTCAAGGATGGTATTAGAGACGGCGGCCGACTGCGAGATAAAGGCCAGTTTACCGCGGTGGATCGCGACCGGCGAGAAGCTGGCGTTCAGGCCTTGCCACGGCGCCAGCAGTCCCAGGCTGTTTGGGCCGAGCAGGCGCATCTGATAGCGCGCGGCGCATTCGAGCAGCGCCGGATACTGTTCCGGCTGCGAAGAGAGAATGATGCAGGTTTTACACCCTTTCTGCCCTAAGGCTTCGAGCAATTCGATATTACGCCGGGCGTTAGTACAGAGCACCGCCAGATCCGGCGTAAACGGCAGGCTCTCAATCGTGGGCCATGCCAGCACCCCGAGCACCGCCTTCCAGGCGGGGGTCACCGGCAGTACCGGGCCATTGAAACCGCCGGCTAACAGGTTGCGCATCATGAGATAGCCAGCGCGCTGCGGCTTCATTGATGCGCCAATAACGGCGATGGACTTTGGTCGCAGCAGTGCTTCCAGGCCTCGTTGGCTCATACCGGTCTCCTTTCATCCCAGTGACCGAATGATTTTAAACGTTTTCCACCTGGTCCGCTGTGATACTCCCCTTATGCTGGGTTTTTCCCGCCAGATAGCGGGTCCGGAAGCGGGTGAAGTGCTCGCCAAGCGCAGCGGCGGCCGGGGCATCTCCCGCCAGATCCAGCAGGGCGATGGCCACTTCCGCGGTACAGTATTGTCCGTCGGCGTGCGCCTCGCGCAGATGATAGGCAGAGATGCGTGACAGATCGACGGAGATTATTGGCAGCGCGTCAAGATAAGGGCTCTTGCGGAACATTTTGCGCGCTTCGGTCCAGGTGCCGTCGAGCATAATAAACAGTGGCGGCTTGCCGGACGGCGGCGCGCTCAGGATCTGGCGCTCCGGCCCGGCATAGGAGGCAGGGAAAACCACCATCGGTTGATAATCAGGATGCGCGACCAGATCGAGCAGCGCCTGCGGCGGCTCGGTTCTCGACCATTGAAAAGCCTCGGTATCAGGCAGAATATCGGCGATGAGCCGGCCGGTGTTGCTGGGCTTCATCGGTTCTGTATCAAACATCACCAGGCAGAAGCGGCTGGTGGCCTGCGCTGGCACTAATGTTGCGCACAGGCACTGCTTGAGCGGCAGCAGGCAGCGCTGACAGCGGCGGATGCGGTTGCCGCGAGCAAGGAAAGGCCGGGTAGCACGCGCGAGGCGTTCAGCGCGCAGGCGAAGGACTGCGTTTTCAATCATGGGAGTCGCTAGAGAAAAACGCTATTGTCGCAGAGGTGAAAACGGGGCACAAGCGGTGCCCCGGAAGGATTACTGTTGGCCGGCTTCGTTCAGCCAGCTATCAAATGGCGCTTTTGGCACCGCGCCATTGAGCATGTCGATCACTTCGCCATTTTTGAACATCATAATGGTCGGGATGCTGCGGATACGAAACCGGGCGCTAAGCTCACGTTCCGCTTCGGTGTTGACTTTCACAAAACGCATCTTCCCGCTACGCTCTTCCGCGACATCTTCAAAGATCGGCGCGAAGCTACGGCAGGGGCCGCACCATGGCGCCCAGAAATCGACAACGACCGGCAGATCGTCCTTTAAGAGTTTATCCAGCGTTGCCCCGGTCGCGTTGATGACGTCGCCGTCAAAAAGATCGTGACCGCAGCGTCCGCACTTTGCGCCATCCGCGCTACGATCGTCCGGGAGGCGGTTCAGAGCCTGACAACTGGCACAAACGGTATTCATAACTAACCTCTGGTTATGGGTTGCAACGTGGCACGTGGCCGATATGTTTCTGTGATGTTACATATTATCGATTAAGTGTTATTTAAGGACAATGCGTTTTGTTCGATGAGTGCAATAGAGGCCGGCTTTTAAACGAAATCATGGCGAAGCGATGACACATCGGGTAATCTGCGCGCTTCGCGCAGCGCAGGTGGAGAAAATTGATGAGCGACGAACTGAAAAATAAAAGCGGCAAGGTCAAAGTGATGTATGTCCGCAGTGATGATGATTCTGACAAACGCACCCATAACCCACGTACCGGGAAAGGGGGAGGTCGTCCAGGAAAATCTCGTGTTGACGGCCGCAGCCGCCCTGCGCGTGACGAACGAAACAGCCGCGGCGACGATCGCAAACGTGACGACCGTAAGCGTGACGATCGCAAGCGCGATGATTTTCATCGTGACGATGCGTCTCCGTGGCGTACCGTTTCCCGTGCTCCTGGCGATGAGACGCCGGTAAAAGAAGATCACGGCGGGATCAGCGGGAAGAGCTTTATCGATCCGGAAGTGCTGCGTCGTCAGCGTGCGGAAGAGACCCGCGTGTATGGCGAAAACGCCTGCCAGGCGCTGTTCCAGAGCCGTCCGGAAGCTATCGTTCGCGCCTGGTTTATTCAGAGCGTCACGCCCCGCTTTAAAGAGGCGCTGCGCTGGATGGCGGCCAACCGTAAAGCCTATCATGTGGTGGACGAAGCCGAGCTGGCGAAAGCTTCCGGCACCGAGCACCACGGCGGGGTCTGCTTCCTGATCAAAAAACGCCACGGCACCTCTGTTGCCCAGTGGGTCGCGAAGGCGGCAGAAGAAGATTGCGTTCTGGCGCTGGAAGACGTGGGTAACCCGCACAACCTCGGGGCGATCATGCGCAGCTGCGCGCACTTCGGCGTGAAGGGCGTGGTGGTTCAGGATGCTGGCGTGCTGGAGTCCGGGGCGGCGATCCGTACGGCGGAGGGCGGGGCGGAGCATGTTGAACCGATCACCGGCGACAGCTTTATCGATACCCTGGATCAGTTCCGCAAAGCGGGCTACGCGATTGTCTCAACGTCCAGCCATAATGGTACGCCGCTGTTTAAAGCCGAGCTGCCGAAGAAAATGGTGCTGGTGTTAGGCCAGGAGCGTGATGGTCTGTCCGATGCGGCGATTTCCAGCTCCGATCTCAGCGTTGCCATCAACGGTACCGGCAATGTCGAAAGCCTGAACGTCTCTGTGGCGACCGGCGTCCTGCTGGCAGAATGGTGGCGTCAGAACAAGGCGTAATTCGCCTGTCTGAATGCGAAAAAGCCAGCTGATGCTGGCTTTTTTTATGGCTGTCGATCACTCGCTTTCGGCGGGGAGGACCGGCATCCAGTCGATCGGCGCTTCGCCGCGGTCAGCCAGCCACTGGTTGGTCTGTACGAAATGGTTGCTGCCAAAGAAGCCGCGATGCGCAGAGAGCGGCGATGGGTGCGGCGCCTTCAGCACGCAGTGGCGCTGACGATCGATAATCGCGCCTTTCTTCTGCGCATGAGAACCCCACAGCAGGAATACCACCCCCTCGCAATGCTCATTGATTAACGCGATAACCTTATCGGTAAAGGTCTCCCAGCCGAGGCTGGCGTGCGAGTGCGCCTGCCCGGCGCGGACGGTCAGGACCGTATTAAGCAGAAGTACGCCCTGACGCGCCCAGCTTTCGAGATAACCGTGAGTGGGGCGAGTAAAGCCGGGGATCGTGGCCTCCAGCTCTTTGTACATGTTCAAGAGCGAGGGCGGGATCGCGACGCCCGGGCGAACCGAGAATGCCAGACCGTGGGCCTGACCCGGGCCGTGATAGGGATCCTGGCCGAGAATGACGACTTTGACGTCGCCCAGCTCGGTAAAGCGAAACGCATTGAAGACGTCTTTTTGCGGTGGGTAGATGGTGATCCCGGACTGGCGCTCTTCGGCGACGGTCTTCAGTGTATTGAGAAAATAGGGTTGTTGCTTTTCATCCGCCAGCACGTCATGCCAGGTTAAAGGGGTGGTCATCTTGCTCTCCTGCAAAGGGTCATCGCTATAGCTTAACGGCTTCTTTCTACAGAACAAAATCGGCACGGCTTGATGTGGGCTTTTATGCAAAAAAAATTGAAAATTTACAAAATTATTTATGGGACCCCATGGCCTAACTTGATGTAAAACAATAAAATCCCCCTATACCCACTTTGTGTGAGTGGTTTTTATTGATTTATATCAAGGAATGCCGAGGGTGCGGCTGATATATATACACTCATACAACAATGGTTTTACCAATTGGCCGTGAAGAGGCCAAAATCGAATAAACACTGCCTGGGAGGCATCAAATGATTACTGGTATCCAAATTACTAAAGCGGCAAACGACGACCTGCTCAACTCTTTCTGGCTGCTGGACAGCGAAAAAGGCGAAGCGCGCTGCCTGTGTGCCAAAGGTGGTTTTGCGGAAGACGACGTGGTGGCGGTGAGCAAACTGGGTGAAATCGAATACCGTGAAATTCCGGTAGACGTGAAACCAGAAGTTCGCGTGGAAGGCGGTCAGCACCTGAACGTGAACGTGCTGCGTCGCGAAACTCTGCTGGACGCGGTTGAGCACCCGGAAAAATACCCGCAGCTGACCATTCGTGTTTCCGGCTATGCGGTACGCTTCAACTCCCTGACTCCGGAACAGCAGCGCGACGTTATCGCCCGTACCTTTACCGAAAGCCTGTAAGGCTGAAGCCAGATGTGAAAACGCCGGGATGTCCCGGCGTTTTTTTTACTCTTCAGTGGACGTTGATGGCGTCCCGGCCGCGCTTGGCTTACGGCGCTTACCGATATTTTTGGTGTCGCGGTGGCGTTTCTTCACCCGCGGTTTCTCTTTTTCTTTCTCTTTTTTCTCGGCGCGCTTCGCCAATACTTTCTTCGACGGTTTACCGGTTAACTTCTCGCTCGGCGCGCGGGTTTTCGGTCGCAATTCATCAATCACGCGGGCTTTCAGCGGTTCTTCAACGTAGCGGCCGATCTTGCCCAGCAGCAGGTGGTCATGCGCTTCAACCAGCGAAATGGCGATGCCTTTTTTACCGGCGCGGCCGGTACGACCGATACGGTGCAAATAGATATCGGCGGTGCGCGGCATGTCGAAGTTAAACACGTGGCTGACATCCGGGATATCAATACCGCGTGCGGCGACGTCGGTGGCGATCAGCACGTTCACGCGACCATCGGTCAGGCGTTTAATCGCTTCGTTGCGCTTAATCTGCACCATCTCGCCCTCCAGCCAGCAGGTGTTAATCCCTGCTTCGTGCAGCTTAGCGGCGAGTTCGTGAACGCGCTCGCGCTTACGCACGAAGACGATGGAGCGGGTTGCTTCCGGCTGCTTCAGCAAATGAATCAGCAGCGCGGTTTTATGCTCGATATCGTCGGCGCGATAGTACCACTGATGAATTTTTTTACGTTCGCGGGTCGATGGGGTAGCGGAGACTTCAACCGGCTCTTCCAGCAGGCGTTCGGCAAAATCTTTGATCGCATCGCCTTCCAGCGTGGCGGAGAACAGCATGGTCTGCTTGCGCCAGCGGGTTTCACCGGCGATGGTTTCGATATCCTGAGCAAAGCCCATGTCCAGCATGCGGTCGGCTTCATCGAGGATCAGGGTCTCGACGGCGCGGCAGTCAAAGTTCTCTTCTTTAATATACTGCAGCAGGCGACCGGTGGTAGCGACCACGATATCCTGGTTTTCGCTGAACACTTCCGCGTGGTTCATGTACGCTACGCCGCCGGTAATGGTGGCGATATCCAGATGGGTATGCTTCGCCAGCTCGCGGGCGTGGTCAGCCACCTGCATCGCCAGCTCACGGGTCGGCGTCAGGATAAGAATGCGCGGCGGCCCGGATTTCTTACGCGGGAAATCGAGCAGGTGCTGCAACGCTGGCAGCAGATACGCCGCCGTTTTACCGGTGCCGGTCGGCGCTGAACCGAGAATGTCACGGCCATCGAGCGCAGGCGGAATAGCGGCGGCCTGAATGGCTGTCGGGCGAGTGAAACCTTTATCCTGGAGGGCTTCCAGCAGGTTTTCGTCGAGTTCAAGTTCGGAAAAAGTCGTTACAGTCATGTTCTACCTCTGAGTGGGCCGCCGATTATAGACGTTACTGACGTAATGTTCATCTGTTTGTAAGGCTATCTGTTCTCCGGTATTGTGCATAGCCTTACGTTCAGGAGTTTTGTCGGCAAGGTTATTGAGGATGTCTCAGTCGAAGTTTGCGCTGCCGCGCAATGGTTTTACCTTCAAACAGTTCTTTGTCGCCCACGATCGTTGCGCGATGAAGGTGGGCACTGATGGCATTTTGCTTGGCGCCTGGGCGCCGATTGCCGGGGTGAAGCATGTGCTGGATATTGGCGCGGGCAGCGGCCTGCTGGCGCTAATGCTCGCCCAGCGTACCGGTCACGATGTGCAAGTCGATGCGGTCGAACTGGACGAGGAGGCAGCCGCTCAGGCGCGGGAAAATGCCCTCGCGTCACCGTGGTCTTCGCGCATAGAAGTCTGCCAGGCCGATATCCATCAGTGGCAGCCGTCGCAAACCCGACGCTATGAACTGATAATCAGTAACCCGCCTTTTTTTGCCGAAGGCGTGCCATGCGCTACCTCGCAGCGGGAGCAGGCGCGGTATACCACGACGCTCGATCACGCCTCCCTGCTGACCTGTGCCGCAGAGCATATCACCGAAGAAGGTTTTTTTTGCGTGGTGCTGCCGGTGGATATCGGTAATGCGTTTATCGAGCGGGCAACGGCGATGGGGTGGCATTTGCGACTGCGCACTGACGTGGCGGAGACCGAACTGCGGCCGCCGCACCGGGTGCTGCTGGCGTTCTCCCCGACGGCAGGAGAGTGTTTCTGCGACAGACTGGCGATCCGCGGGCCAGAGCAGCAGTACTCTGAAGGGTTTACTGCTCTGACCGGGGATTTTTATCTCTTTATGTGAGCCAGGGGCGACAGTATCGACGGGCCGCTGTTCGGCAGCGGCTGCGGATAGTCGAGGGTATAGTGCAGCCCGCGGCTCTCCTTACGTAACATCGCGCAGCGTACGATAAGCTCCGCCACCTGCACCAGATTGCGCAGCTCCAGCAGATTATTCGAGACGCGGAAGCGGGCGTAATACTCATCCAGCTCCTGCTGGAGCATGGTAATGCGCCGCAGGGCGCGCTCCAGTCTGCGCGTCGTGCGCACAATGCCGACATAATCCCACATCAGCAGGCGCAGCTCGTGCCAGTTATGCTGGATAACCACCAGTTCATCCGGGATCTCCACCTGGCTTTCATCCCACGCCGGCAGGGTGGTGACCTTCTGAGCCAGCGGCAGGCGCCGGGCGATATCCTCCGCGGCGGACCAGCCGTAGACCAGACACTCCAGCAGCGAGTTCGAGGCCATGCGGTTGGCGCCGTGCAGCCCGGTATAGCTGACTTCGCCGATGGCGTATAAGCCATCGACGTCAGTACGGCCATTATCATCCACCATCACGCCGCCGCAGGTGTAATGCGCGGCGGGGACGACCGGCACCGGATCTTTGGTTAAATCAATTCCCAGACCGAGCAGCTTTTCGTAAATCATTGGGAAGTGCTGGCGAACAAACGCTTCGGGTTTATGGCTGATATCAAGGAACATACAGTCAACGCCCAGGCGCTTCATTTCATGGTCGATGGCGCGGGCGACGATATCGCGCGGGGCCAGCTCGCCGCGCTCGTCAAAGTCCGGCATAAAGCGGGTGCCGTCCGGGCGTTTAAGGTGGGCGCCTTCGCCGCGCAGCGCTTCAGTAAGCAGGAAATTGCGTGCCTGTGGATGATACAGCGCGGTGGGGTGGAACTGGTTGAATTCGAGATTCGCTACCCGGCAGCCCGCCCGCCAGGCCATCGCAATGCCGTCTCCGGAAGAGACGTCAGGGTTAGTGGTATATTGATAAACCTTGGCGGCCCCGCCGGTCGCAAGCACCACCGCCTTCGCGCTGCAGGTTTCTACCCGCTCTTTATTGCGGTTCCAGATCCAGGCCCCGACCACCCGGCGCGTGCCCGGCAGGCCAATCTTGTCCGAGACGATCAAATCAACGGCATTGCTGCGCTCAATGATGCGGATATTCGGATGAGCAAGGGCTTTATCGACCAGCGTTGTCTCTACCGCTTTGCCGGTAGCGTCGGCGGCGTGAAGAATGCGTCGATGGCTGTGCCCCCCTTCGCGAGTGAGATGGTAACTCTCTTCGCCATTGGCCTGGACCTGGGTGTCAAACAGCACGCCCTGATCGATAAGCCATTGTACGCACGGTCTGGCGTTGCTGGCGACGAAGGTGACCGCATGGCGATCGCAGAGTCCCGCGCCGGCGATCAGCGTATCTTCAACATGGGATTCGATACTGTCCGTCTCATCGAAGACGGCGGCAATCCCGCCCTGCGCATAGAACGTCGAACCTTCGCTGATCGGCCCTTTACTCAGCACCGTCACCGAACTGTGCTCCGCCAGGCGCAGCGCGAGGGAGAGACCGGCAGCGCCGCTGCCGATAATCAACACATCACAAGAGAAGTCAGGAGTGGTATTCATCGTCTTTGTTTAATTTACTAAACACATTTAGCTCACAATAGCACCAGCGCGTGAGGAATCGTACATATTTTTTTGCCTGGTGTTGTGACGGCTAAACAGAAGGGGCCGGGAAAAGGGGCGTTGTGCGGTAAAAAAGAGAAGTGGAGCAGGTTGTTAGCATTGGATTTTATAGTGAAATAAACACTGTGTTACGATACCCTTCAGTCGGGCCTGCGCTTTTTCTTATTGACTAACCTGTTGTTTAGCAACCTGGGCATATAATGATTGATAACGATCTGCCGCCGTTGCCAGACAAAAAACAAAAGCGTAACGGAACTTTATTGTTTTCATGCACTCCAACAGTCAGCTTGCTCATAATGCAGATTTTGGGTGGTGTTTTGAAGACGCATGGGAATTGGGTTTGGGGAGACATTACCTCGGATGAGCGAGCAGTTAACGGATCAGGTCCTTGTTGAACGGGTCCAGAAAGGAGATCAGAAAGCGTTTAATTTGCTGGTGGTGCGCTATCAGCATAAGGTCGCGAGTCTGGTTTCCCGCTATGTACCGCCGGGCGATATCGCTGACGTTGTTCAGGAATCGTTCGTTAAGGCATGGCGTGCGCTGGACTCTTTCCGGGGAGATAGCGCTTTTTACACCTGGTTATACCGTATCGCCGTCAACACGGCGAAGAATTATCTGGTTGCTCAGGGACGCCGTCCGCCGTCCAGCGATGTTGACGCCAACGAGGCGGAAAACTTCGAAAGCGGCGGGGCGTTGAAAGAAATTTCGAACCCTGAGAACTTAATGTTGTCAGAAGAACTGAGACAAATAGTTTTTCGTACCATTGAATCGCTCCCGGAAGATTTACGCATGGCAATTACGTTACGGGAGCTGGATGGCCTGAGCTATGAAGAGATAGCCGCTATCATGGATTGTCCGGTTGGGACGGTGCGTTCGCGTATCTTCCGGGCGCGAGAAGCTATTGATAATAAAGTTCAACCGCTTATCAGGCGTTGACGATAGCGGAATACTGGAAAAGGGTATCAGGCATGCAGAAAGAACAACTTTCGGCTTTAATGGATGGTGAAACGCTGGATAAAGAACTGCTCAACGAGCTGAGCCGTTCCTCTGAGATGCAAAAAACCTGGGAGAGCTATCACCTCATTCGCGATACGCTGCGTGGCGATACCGCAGAGGTGCTGCAATTCGATATCTCCGCCCGGGTGATGGCCGCCATTGAAAATGAGCCCGTTCGTCAGACGGCGCCGCTTATTCCTGAATCTCAGCCCGCACCCCACCAGTGGCGGCAGATGCCGTTCTGGAACAAAGTGCGTCCATGGGCCAGCTCACTCACCCAAATGGGCGTTGCCGCCTGCGTATCGCTTGCGGTTATCGTCGGCGTCCAGCACTATAATGGGCAATCTGATGCGACTCAGCAGCCAGAGGCGCCAGTGTTCAATACCCTGCCGATGATGGGTAAAGCGAGCCCGGTAAGCCTTGGCGTGCCGGCTGACGCATCAGCGGGTAGCGGCCAGCAGGCGCAAGTCCAGGAACAGCGCCGCCGGATTAACGCCATGTTGCAGGACTATGAACTGCAGCGCCGCCTGCACGCTGAGCAGCTGCAGTTTGGCCAGGCCCAGACTCAGCAGGCAGCAGTCCAGGTGCCGGGTTATCAAACTTTAGGAACGCAATCGCAGTAATGAAGCAACTTTGGTGTGCCATGTCGCTCATGGCAGGCAGCCTGTTGTTCTCTGTCAACGCCTCGGCTGATACATCGTCCGGGGCGTTGTTGCAGCAGATGAACCTGGCCAGCCAGTCCCTCAATTATGAGCTGTCTTTCGTCAGCATCAATAAACAAGGCGTTGAGTCGCTGCGCTATCGTCATGCGCGACTGAACAATCAACCGCTGGCGCAACTGCTGCAGCTGGACGGTCCGCGCCGGGAAGTGGTCCTGCGCGGCACGGAAATCAGCTATTTTGAACCCGGTCTCGATCCTTTCACCCTCAACGGCGACTACATCGTCGATTCGCTGCCATCGTTGGTTTATAGCGATTTCAAACGCCTCTCCGCTGCGTATGATTTTATCTCCGTTGGCCGTACCCGTATCGCTGACCGCCTCTGCGACGTGATCCGCGTCGTAGCTCGCGACGGTACGCGCTATAGCTTTATCGCCTGGCTGGACGCCGAGACCAAACTGCCGCTGCGCGTCGATTTGCTCGACCGCGACGGTGAAACGCTGGAGCAGTTCCGGGTTGTCTCCTTCAACGTTAGCGATAACGTCAGCGCCAGCATGGAGACGCTGGCAAAAGCGAATCTACCGCCGCAGCTGTCCGTCCCTGAAGGGGGCGACAAAGCCAACTTCAACTGGGCGCCAACATGGCTTCCCCAGGGGATGGCTGAAGTTTCCAGCAGTCAGCGCCGTCTGCCCACTTTTGACGGTCCAGTCGAATCACGTCTCTATTCCGACGGCTTGTTCAGCTTCTCGATCAATATCAACCGCGCCACGGCGGCCAGCAGCGACCAGCTGTTGCGCACCGGTCGACGTACCGTCAGCACGACGGTACGCGATAACGCGGAGATCACCGTGGTGGGCGAACTGCCGCCGCAGACGGCGAAGCGTATCTCTGACAGTATTAAATTCAAGGCAGTACAATGATTAAAGAGTGGGCCACCGTGGTTTCCTGGCATAACGGCGTGGCGCAGGTGCACTGCGACGTTAAAGCCTCCTGCAGCAGCTGCGCTTCCCGTGCCGGCTGCGGTAGCCGGGTGTTAAACAAGCTGGGGCCGCAGACCAGCCATACCATTAGCGTGCCCTGCGAGCAGCCATTGGCCGCGGGGCAAAAAGTGGAGCTGGGGATCGCTGAAAGTAGCCTGCTGGGCTCAGCGCTGCTCGTCTATATGGCGCCGTTGGTGGGGCTGTTTGTGATGGCGTCCATTTTCCAGGTGCTGTTTGCCAGCGATATCGCGTCACTTTGCGGCGCGCTGTTGGGCGGCGTCGGCGGCTTCCTGGTGGCGCGCGGTCTGTCGCCGCAGCTGGCTGCTCGCCAGTCATGGCAGCCGGTGATTTTAAGCGTCGGTTTGCCGCCGGATCTGCTGCGTGTTGATACGCCCTCCTCTGAAATGGGGCAGTGATTTCACTGCCCCTCATCTTTATTTACTCTTCCTGTAACAACGCCACAATTTCTGCCGTTATGCTGGATCTAACAGCATTTCCTGGTTTCACGGATGTAGTGTAGAATGCGGCGTTTTCGGATTAAAAAACGTCAGGCACAGTACAGCGGCCTCATGATACTCGTAAGGCATAATTAACTCTAAATATGAAGAATATACGTAACTTTTCGATCATCGCTCACATCGACCACGGTAAGTCGACGCTGTCTGACCGTATCATCCAGATTTGCGGTGGCCTTTCTGATCGCGAAATGGCGGCCCAGGTTCTGGACTCCATGGACCTTGAACGTGAGCGCGGGATTACCATCAAGGCGCAGAGCGTCACCCTGGACTATAAAGCCAGCGATGGTGAAACTTATCAGCTCAACTTTATCGACACCCCGGGCCACGTTGACTTCTCCTATGAAGTATCGCGCTCCCTGGCGGCGTGCGAAGGCGCGCTGCTGGTGGTTGACGCCGGGCAGGGCGTAGAAGCCCAGACCCTGGCGAACTGCTATACCGCCATGGAAATGGACCTCGAAGTCGTTCCGGTGCTCAACAAGATCGACCTGCCTGCGGCCGATCCGGAGCGCGTAGCGGACGAGATTGAAGATATTGTCGGTATTGATGCTCACGACGCGGTTCGCTGCTCGGCGAAAACCGGCGTTGGCGTGCCGGACGTGCTGGAACGTCTGGTGCGCGATATTCCGCCGCCGGAAGGCGATCCGGACGCGCCGCTGCAGGCGCTGATCATCGACTCCTGGTTCGATAACTACTTAGGCGTCGTGTCGCTGGTGCGTATTAAAAACGGCACCATGCGCAAGGGCGATAAAATTAAGGTGATGAGCACCGGCCAGGTCTATAACGCCGACCGTCTGGGCATCTTCACCCCGAAACAGGTCGACCGTACCGAGCTGAAATGCGGCGAGGTAGGCTGGCTGGTCTGCGCGATCAAAGACATCCTCGGCGCGCCGGTGGGCGATACCCTGACCGCGGCGCGTAATCCAGCGGATAAAGCGCTGCCGGGCTTCAAAAAAGTGAAGCCGCAGGTCTATGCCGGTCTGTTCCCGGTGAGCTCTGATGACTATGAAAACTTCCGTGATGCGCTGGGTAAACTGAGTCTGAACGATGCTTCATTGTTCTATGAGCCGGAAAGCTCAACGGCGCTGGGCTTCGGCTTCCGCTGCGGCTTCCTCGGCCTGTTGCACATGGAAATCATTCAGGAGCGTCTGGAGCGTGAGTACGATCTTGACCTGATTACCACGGCGCCGACGGTAGTCTATGAAGTGGAAACGACCTCCAAAGAAGTTATCTACGTCGATAGCCCGTCCAAGCTGCCGCCGCTGAATAATATTCAGGAGCTGCGTGAGCCTATCGCCGAGTGTCACATGCTGTTGCCGCAGGAGTTCCTCGGCAACGTGATCACCCTGTGTATCGAGAAGCGTGGTGTGCAGACCAACATGGTTTACCACGGTAAACAGGTGGCGCTGACCTACGAAATCCCGATGGCGGAAGTGGTTCTCGACTTCTTCGACCGTCTGAAGTCTACCTCCCGTGGCTATGCGTCGCTGGATTATAACTTCAAACGCTTCCAGGCCTCGAACATGGTGCGCGTTGACGTGCTGATCAACGGCGAGCGTGTCGATGCGCTGGCGCTGATCACCCACAACGACAACGCCCCTTATCGTGGTCGCGAACTGGTCGAGAAGATGAAAGAGCTGATCCCGCGTCAGCAGTTCGATATCGCCATTCAGGCGGCTATCGGCAACCACATCATCGCGCGCTCTACTGTGAAACAGCTGCGTAAAAACGTCCTGGCGAAATGCTACGGCGGCGACGTCAGCCGTAAGAAAAAGCTGCTGCAGAAGCAGAAAGAAGGTAAGAAGCGTATGAAGCAGGTCGGTAACGTTGAACTGCCGCAGGAAGCGTTCCTCGCCATTCTGCACGTTGGTAAAGACGGCAAATAATTAAGGAGTTGGCATGGCGAACATGTTTGCCCTGATTTTGGTCATTGCGACCCTTGTGACAGGGCTGTTGTGGTGTCTGGATAAGTTCATCTTCGCACCAAAACGTCGTGAGCGTCAGGCCGCTGCTCAGGCAGCGACCGGCGAGCAACTGGACAAGAAAACGCTGAAGAAAGTGGGCCCGAAACCGGGCTGGCTGGAAACTGGCGCCTCGGTCTTCCCGGTGCTGGCGATTGTGCTGATTGTGCGTTCGTTTATCTATGAACCTTTCCAGATCCCGTCAGGTTCGATGATGCCGACCCTGCTGATTGGCGATTTCATCCTGGTGGAGAAATTCGCTTACGGCATTAAAGATCCGATCTACCAGAAAACGCTGATCGAAACGGGTCATCCAAAGCGCGGCGACATCGTGGTGTTTAAATATCCGGAAGATCCGCGTCTCGACTACATTAAGCGCGCGGTGGGATTACCGGGCGATAAAGTCACCTACGATCCGGTTGCCAAGCAGGTCACTATTCAGCCGGGCTGCAGCTCCGGACAGGCCTGCGGCAACGCGCTGCCGGTGACCTATTCCAATGTTGAGCCGAGCGATTTCGTTCAGACCTTCTCCCGCAGCAACGGCGGCGAAGCGTCCAGCGGTTTCTGGCAGTTGCCGAAGGGCGAAACCAAAGCGGACGGCATTCGTCTGACCGAGCGTCAGGAGACGCTGGGCGACGTCACGCACCGTATTCTGATGGTGCCGATTGCCCAGGATCAGGTTGGGATGTACTACCATCAGTCCGGCCTGCCGCTGGCCACCTGGATTGTACCGCCCGGTCAGTATTTTATGATGGGTGACAACCGGGATAACAGCGCCGACAGCCGCTACTGGGGCTTTGTGCCGGAAGCGAACCTGGTCGGAAAAGCGACCGCTATCTGGATGAGTTTTGAAAAACAGGAAGGTGAATGGCCGACCGGCGTGCGGTTATCGCGCATTGGTGGAATTCATTAATTTCCCCTGTTGAATTCACGTCGCTGCGATAACCGCAGCGACGTGAATTATTTAATATTTAAATCCATTCAAACTAACGACATCACGTGTCGTTGCGTATAGAATATCCCCCCGAAGTTTTTGGTTGTCGCTCTGCCGGGTGACACTGCACACGAAAGCGTATTGGACTGTTTCAACTTGCTGTATGAAGCGTATGCTCAGGTCGGTTTCGTGTGCTGCATCTTTGACGCATTCATTTATTGGTAACGCATGAACCCCATCGTAATTAATCGGCTTCAACGAAAGCTGGGCTACACTTTTCATCATCAGGAGCTGTTGCAACAGGCATTAACTCACCGCAGTGCCAGCAGCAAACATAATGAGCGCCTGGAGTTTTTAGGTGACTCCATTTTAAGTTTTGTGATCGCGAATGCGCTCTATCATCGTTTTCCTCGCGTAGACGAAGGCGATATGAGCCGCATGCGCGCGACGCTGGTGCGTGGCAACACGCTGGCGGAGATCGCTCGCGAGTTTGAACTGGGTGAGTGTCTGCGCCTCGGGCCGGGCGAACTGAAAAGCGGCGGTTTCCGTCGCGAATCCATTCTCGCGGACACCGTTGAAGCGTTAATTGGCGGGGTTTTCCTCGACAGCGATATTCAGAACGTTGAACGCTTAATCCTCTCCTGGTACCAGACCCGTCTGGACGAAATCAGTCCGGGCGATAAGCAAAAGGATCCGAAGACGCGTCTGCAGGAGTATCTGCAGGGACGTCATCTGCCGCTGCCGTCCTACCTGGTGGTCCAGGTGCGTGGCGAAGCGCACGATCAGGAATTTACTATCCACTGCCAGGTCAGTGGCCTGAGTGAACCGGTGGTTGGCACAGGTTCCAGCCGTCGCAAGGCGGAGCAGGCTGCCGCCGAACAGGCGCTGAAAAAACTGGAGCTGGAATGAGCGAAGAAAAAAGTTATTGCGGATTTGTCGCCATCGTTGGTCGTCCAAACGTTGGCAAATCCACGCTGTTGAATAAGCTGCTTGGGCAGAAGATTTCGATCACTTCCCGAAAAGCGCAAACGACGCGTCACCGCATCGTCGGTATCCATACCGAAGGGCCGTATCAGGCGATTTACGTCGATACCCCGGGCCTGCATATGGAAGAGAAGCGTGCCATTAACCGCTTAATGAACAAAGCGGCCAGCAGCTCAATTGGCGATGTTGAACTGGTCATTTTCGTGGTGGAAGGCACTCGCTGGACGCAAGACGACGAGATGGTGCTCAACAAGCTGCGTGACGCGAAAGCGCCAGTGATCCTCGCGGTCAATAAGGTGGATAACGTGCAGGACAAAGCGGAGCTATTGCCGCACCTGCAGTTCCTCGCCAGCCAGATGAACTTCCTCGACATTGTGCCGATCTCTGCGGAAACCGGCACCAACGTCGATACTATCGCGGCGATCGTGCGTAAGCATCTGCCGGAAGCGATCCATCACTTCCCGGAAGATTATATTACCGATCGTTCCCAGCGCTTTATGGCCTCCGAGATCATCCGTGAAAAACTGATGCGTTTTCTCGGTGCTGAGCTGCCGTACTCCGTCACTGTGGAAATCGAACGTTTCGTAACCAATGAGCGCGGCGGCTATGATATCAACGGCCTGATCCTCGTCGAGCGCGAAGGGCAGAAGAAGATGGTGATTGGCAATAAAGGCGCCAAAATTAAAACCATCGGTATCGAAGCGCGTAAGGACATGCAGGACATGTTTGAAGCGCCGGTACACCTCGAGCTGTGGGTCAAAGTGAAATCCGGCTGGGCCGATGACGAGCGCGCCCTGCGCAGTCTCGGTTACGTTGACGACCTCTGAGTTAACGCAACGTGGATGGATGGCAGCGCGCCTTTGTCCTGCATAGCCGACCGTGGAGCGAAACCAGCCTGATGCTGGACGTCTTCACGGAAGAATCGGGTCGTGTGCGCCTGGTGGCCAAAGGCGCACGCTCCAAACGCTCTAATCTCAAAGGCGCTTTACAGCCCTTTACCCCCTTACTGGTTCGCTTCGGCGGCCGCGGCGAAGTCAAAACCCTGCGCAGCGCGGAAGCCGTCTCGCTGGCGCTGCCGCTCAGTGGTATCACGCTCTACAGCGGTCTCTATGTGAACGAGCTTATCTCCCGCGTGCTGGAGCACGAAACACGCTTCTCCGAACTCTTTTTTGACTATCTGCACTGCATTCAGGCGCTTGCCGGAACCAGCGGCTCGCCGGAGCCCGCGTTGCGGCGTTTTGAGCTGGCGCTGCTCGGGCACCTTGGCTATGGCGTGGATTTTCTTCACTGCGCGGGCAGCGGTGAGCCGGTGGATGACACCATGACCTATCGCTATCGCGAAGAAAAGGGCTTTATTGCCAGCCTGGTGATTGATAACAACACGTTTACCGGGCACCATTTGAAAGCGTTGGCGAGTCGCGAATTTCCAGATGTTGATACGCTGCGCGCCGCGAAGCGCTTTACCCGTATCGCCCTGAAGCCCTATCTTGGCGGCAAACCGCTTAAGAGTCGGGAATTGTTTCGCCAGTTTATGCCCTCGCGAAAGGCGCGGGCGGATAATACGAATAATGATTAACGAGGATTGTCATGGCTGAATTACTGTTAGGGGTCAATATTGACCATATCGCGACCTTGCGTAACGCGCGCGGCACCGCCTATCCGGATCCGGTTCAGGCAGCGTTCATTGCCGAGCAGGCCGGCGCCGACGGCATCACCGTGCATCTGCGCGAAGACCGTCGCCATATTACCGATCGCGATGTGCGTATCCTGCGCGAGACGCTGCACACCCGGATGAATCTTGAAATGGCGGTCACCGAAGAGATGCTGACGATCGCCTGCGAAACCAAACCACACTTCTGCTGCTTGGTGCCGGAGAAACGTCAGGAAGTCACTACCGAAGGCGGACTGGACGTGGCCGGGCAGCGCGACAAGATGCGCGATGCCTGCCAACGCCTGGCGGATGCCGGTATCCTGGTGTCCCTGTTTATCGATGCGGATAACGAGCAGATCAAAGCGGCGGCAGACGTTGGCGCGCCCTATATCGAAATTCACACCGGCTGCTATGCCGATGCCAAAACCGACGCCGGGCAGGCGAAGGAGCTGGAACGTATTGCCAAAGCGGCCACCTATGCCGCCAGCCTTGGCCTGAAGGTGAATGCCGGCCACGGTCTGACCTATCACAACGTGAAAGCGATTGCTGCGCTGCCGGAAATGCATGAGCTGAATATCGGCCATGCGATTATCGGTCGCGCAGTGATGAGTGGCCTGAAAGAGGCGGTCGCGGAAATGAAGCGTCTGATGCTGGAAGCGCGCGGCTAATGGCCATTCTCGGGCTGGGTACCGACATCGTCGAGATCGCCCGCATCGAAGCGGTGATCGCCCGCAGCGGCGATCGCCTTGCCCGCCGGGTGCTGAGCGACCATGAATGGAGCATCTGGGAGCAGCATCAGCAGCCGGTGCGTTTCCTGGCGAAACGCTTTGCGGTCAAGGAAGCGGCGGCGAAAGCGCTGGGAACCGGGATCCGTAACGGACTGGCGTTTAATCAGTTCGAGGTATACAACGACGAGCTGGGCAAGCCGAAGCTGCGGCTATGGGGCGAAGCAAAGCTTTTGGCGGAACGAATGGGGGTAAGGGCTATTCATGTCACCCTCGCCGATGAACGCCACTACGCCTGCGCCACGGTGATTGTCGAAAGCTAGCCAGGATGGCGGTTAAATTTTATCCGCGTGGTGCATCAGCACGAATTTGTCCCACAGCTGTTCTTCACTCTCGACGTGTGCCGGATCTTTCAGGATCGTATTCGGGATCGGGCACACTTTCTGGCAGGTTGGCGTGTCGTAATGACCCACGCACTCGGTGCAGCGGTCGCTGTTAATTTCATAAATGCTATCACCCATCGAAATGGCCTCATTCGGGCACTCCGGTTCGCACATATCGCAGTTGATGCATTTTTTGGTAATTAACAGCGCCATCAGGAAAGTCTCAGAAACAACACAAACAGGGCGGGCATTATACGCCCATTTTCTGCTCAGACCAGCTTTTTCACCAGCGCTTCGCTATGGCGAATGCGCTCCGGCGCCCGCTCCAGATCCTGCTGCACCAGCCCCATAAACAGCAGGTCGGTGAGCATCATTTGCGCGCTGGTGGAGGAGATGGCCGCGCTGCGCGTCGCCTGCTCTTCGGCAATGGTATACAGGCAGTGGGTTGCCTGCTGCTGCAGGGCGTTAGGGCTAAAGCCGGTGATCGCCAGGATCTTGCAGCCCACGCGCAGCGCTTCACCTGCCGCCATATTGATCTCCCGGCGCTCACCGGAGTAAGAGATCGCCAGCAGCAGATCGTCGCTGGACATGGCCTGCACTGTCGCCAGCAGGGCGTGCATATCCTGCTCAGAAACCGCGTTGATGCCGATCTTCATCAGCTTCCAGCTAAAGTTACGCGCCACCAGACCGGACGCGCCGATGCCGGTGACGATCACCCGGCGGGCGTTGCGCAGCAGCGTGACGGCTTCCCGCAGCGTCTCTTCAGTATTGACGTCCAGCGAGGCATGCATGGCGGCGACATTGTCTTTAATGAGTTTCTCGCCGACCAGACGCAGCGGGTCGTCACCGCGAATGTGGTTATGTACCGGAACCGAGTGCGGATCCGGGCTGCTGGCCAGCGCTTCACTCAGCGCCAGCTTCAGCGCCGGAAAGCCTTTGAACCCCAGTTTCTGGGCAAATTTAACCACGCTGGACTGACTCACGCCGGCTTCCGCCGCCAGCTGCTGCGAGCTGAGGTGCCGGGTCTCATCGGGCTGGCTCAGAATATAATCGGCCAACTTTTTGTCGCTCGCCGCCAGGGTGGGATAGCGCTGACGAATACGCGTTAAACAGTTCATTGGAGCTCCGCTGGAGCCGTCCGGCTCGTGACTGACAGAATTTTTATTCGATTATAAGGGGTATACCACGAATTAAAAATTCTTGAGCCACAATTTTTCCTTCGCCTGCTAATTTAATTGTTCCTTAACGGCAGGGGATGTTTTCCCTCTTCGCGGCGTAAGGCTGTTAAGCTTAACCTAACGAGAAGCGAGTCCTGACATAAGGAGGCAGTTTGCAGCACAATGAACGGAAAGTGGTGTTTTTCGATCTGGACGGAACCTTGCATCAGCAGGATATGTTCGGCAGTTTCCTGCGCTACCTGCTGCGTAATCTGCCGCTAAACCTGCTGCTGGTGGTGGCGATGGGGCCGGCGATCCTTGCCGGGCTGGCGGTGTGTGGGCGGGCGGCGCGCTGGCCAATGAGCCTCCTGCTGTGGGCGTCAACCTTTGGCCGTCGCGAGGCGGTACTGAAGCGGCTGGAAGCGGAATTTGTCGGCTGGTTTCGCCATCATGTGACGGCGTTTCCGGTGGTTCATGCGCGGCTCACGGCCTACCTGACCAGTACCGATGCCGACGTCTGGTTAATCACCGGCTCGCCGCAGTCGCTGGTGGAGCAGGTCTATCGCGATACTCTCTGGCTGCCGCGGGTGAATCTGATAGCCAGCCGCACCGCGCGCCGCTGGGGCGGCTGGGTATTGACCCTGCGCTGCCTGGGGCATGAAAAAGTGGTGCAGCTGGAGAAAAAGATTGGCGCGCCGCTGCGGCTGTACAGCGGCTATAGCGACAGCGAGCAGGACAACCCGTTGCTCGGCTTTTGCCAGCATCGCTGGCGGGTAACGCCTCAGGGAGAGCTCCAGCAGCTGGAGTAATAGTGTGTAATTGATAGCGCCCATGTATAATGCGCCCCGCTTTTTCTGCTGGAGTGGCCGCTGTGTCTGACCTCGAACTCAATGATGAATACTGGATGCGTCATGCCCTGACGCTGGCAAAGCGCGCCTGGGAAGAGGGCGAGGTGCCGGTGGGCGCGGTGCTGGTGTATAACAACCAGGTCATCGGCGAGGGCTGGAACCGGCCGATCGGCCGTCACGACCCCACCGCTCACGCGGAAATTATGGCTTTACGCCAGGGCGGGCTGGTGCTGCAAAACTATCGCCTGATCGACGCCACGCTGTACGTGACCCTGGAGCCTTGCGTCATGTGTGCTGGCGCCATGGTGCACAGCCGTATCGCCCGCCTGGTCTTTGGCGCCAGGGATGCCAAGACCGGCGCCGCTGGCTCGCTAATAGATGTCCTGCACCATCCGGGAATGAATCATCGGGTTGAAATAAGCGAAGGCGTGCTGGCGGAGTCCTGCTCTACCATGCTGAGCGACTTCTTTCGCTGGCGGCGGGAAGAGAAAAAAGCGCTGAAGAAAGCCCGGGAGCAGACCGGAGAAGGTTAATACAGGTGGCCGGGGAGTTTTAACCGGGCATTATCCATCTGCTTATCGGCGCGAAACTTGAAAAAGGGCAGGGTGGTCTCCTGCGGCTGTTCGAGTTCATTCGGGAGCACGGCCGGGTAATCCTCCGCCAGGGCCAGCGTTTGCTGTTGCTGGCGCTCCTTCTCTGACAAATAGCCGACAAGGCTTATCTGATATTTGCGGATGTTTTCCACATAGGCGTAGGCCTCATGGCCGCGCGCGTAGCCGTATTTAAGTTTGCTGTAATAGGGCTTCTGGCTCAACAGGGGTAAACGCAGCTTAACGTCTGCCCAGCTGTTGGGATTGCCTTTTTGTTTGCGGGTGAGCGCCATGGCGTCCAGCATATGGGCATAGCCCATATTGTAAGCAGCCAGCGCAAACCAGATGCGTTCGTCTTTCGGAATCGAATCCGGCACTTTATCCATCATATCCTGCAGATAGCGCATGCCGCCGTCGATACTCTGCGCCGCATCGGTCCGGTCAGTCAGTCCCAGACTTTGCGCGGTGTTGCGCGTCAGCATCATCATGCCGCGCACGCCGGTGGGGGAAGTGGCCTGCGGATCCCAGTGGGATTCCTGCCAGGCGATCGCGGCCAGCAGGCGCCAGTCAATCTCGCGGGCGTACTTTTCAAATAGTGGCTGCACGTCCGGGAGAATATTTTCCACTGCACGGAGGAAGGTGCGGGTGTCGACATAATCGAAGTCGTTGCCGTGGCCGAGGTATTTCTCCTCCAGGCGCGCCAGCGTCCCGTCTTCATTAATGTTATTGAAGAAATCAAGCATTGCGGCCGACAGCGAATTATCTTCGCCCCGGGCGCTAAACCAGGTGACCGGCTGTTCGTCGGTGATATCCAGGGCCACCGCCAGCTCCGGATGGACGCGCTGAAACAGGCTGACGGCCACCGAATCGGCGACGGTGTAATCGAGTTTGCCGTCAATCACCGCCTGCATCAGCGCCGTGGTACCGCGCTTCTCGTCCACGCGCCAGGTAAGATCCGGATATTTCTCCGCTTTTAAGGCCTGCAGGTCGTTGATCGCCACGTGGCCCGGAGCGATAGTGAGTTGCTCGGCGGTTAGCGACGCGAGAGTGCGCGGCCGGATATTACCGACACGATAGACCAGCTGTTGGGAAACAGAATAGTAGGTGGGGCCAGCCTGGTAGTTTTTCACCCGCTCCTGGTTATAAACCAGACCGGCAGCCAGCATATCGGCCTGACCGTCGTCGAGGTCGTCAAACAGCTGGCTGATATTCTGCCGGACGGTTATCTTAAGCGTCACGCCCAGATAGTCAGCAAACTGCTTCGCCAGTTCATAATCCAGACCGAACGTTTTATCGTTCATGGTGGCGAAGGTCATCGGCGAGTTGATGGTGCTGATGCGCAGCTCGCCGCGAGCGATAATACCCGCCACCCGGTTCTCGGGTTTACTGGACCAGGGGATTGACGGCCACAGGGCCGCCGCCAGCAAAAGGGTGACAATGCCGATCAGCAGATAATTAATCTTTAATTTTTTCAGAGCGTTAATCTTCTGCAGCTTCAGGTTCCTCAGCAGGCGATGTCCGGAAAAAACGCAAGGTTGTCGTCGAATGTGCGGCATTCTGCTTAAGAATGCGCCAGTTGGCAACTTATTCGCGATGGTCGTCACATTTATTGATAAACAGCATCAATGATTTTATTTCTACGCAAACGGTTTCGTCGGGGCGCAGGATTCACTATAATGACGCCCGTTTCCCCCCCTGGCTCACCCTGAAAGCTTCGAAGACGAGAGACTTATGATGGAAATTTTGCGTGGTTCACCTGCACTGTCGGCATTCCGTATCAATAAACTGCTGGCACGATTTCAGGCGGCCAACCTTCCGGTAAGCGCCATATATGCCGAGTATATTCATTTTGCCGATCTGAACGCCCCGCTGAGCGCTGACGATCGCGAGCGCCTGGCGCGACTGCTTCAGTATGGCCCGAGCTTAAGCAGCCATACCCCGACCGGTAAATTACTGCTCGTGACCCCTCGCCCTGGCACCATCTCTCCTTGGTCTTCTAAAGCTACCGATATCGCTCACAACTGCGGTCTGACTCAGGTCGTGCGCCTGGAGCGCGGCGTGGCGTATTACGTTGAAGCCTCAACCCTGACCGAAGCGCAGTGGACTGCCGTGGCGGCGGAACTGCACGACCGCATGATGGAGAGCGTCTTCGACGCCCTGGAAGCTGGCGAGACGCTGTTTGCCCATCATCAGCCGACGCCGGTCACCAGCGTTGACCTGCTGGGCGAAGGCCGTCAGGCGCTGATTGACGCCAACCTCCGTCTGGGGCTGGCGCTGGCAGATGACGAAATTGACTACCTGCAGGATGCGTTTACCCGTCTGGGCCGCAACCCGAACGATATTGAGCTGTATATGTTCGCCCAGGCGAACTCTGAGCATTGCCGCCACAAGATTTTCAACGCCGACTGGATCATCGACGGCGAACAGCAGCCGAAGTCGCTGTTCAAAATGATCAAAAACACCTTCGAAAAAACGCCGGACTACGTCCTGTCGGCCTATAAAGACAATGCCGCGGTGATGGAAGGGTCTGAAGTGGGGCGCTATTTTGCCGACCACCAGACCGGGCGCTACGACTTCCATCAGGAGCCGGCGCACATTCTGATGAAAGTGGAAACCCATAACCACCCGACGGCCATCTCTCCATGGCCGGGCGCGGCAACCGGCTCCGGCGGCGAAATCCGTGATGAAGGCGCCACCGGCCGCGGCGCGAAGCCGAAAGCGGGCCTGGTGGGCTTCTCGGTTTCCAACCTGCGTATTCCGGGCTTCGAGCAGCCGTGGGAAGAAGATTTCGGTAAACCGGACCGCATTGTCACGGCCCTGGACATCATGACCGAAGGCCCGCTGGGCGGCGCGGCGTTTAACAACGAGTTTGGTCGTCCGGCGCTGAACGGCTACTTCCGCACCTATGAAGAGAGAGTCACCAGCCACAATGGCGAAGAGCTGCGCGGCTACCACAAACCGATCATGCTGGCCGGCGGTATCGGCAACATCCGCGGCGAGCATGTGCAGAAGGGCGAGATTACAGTCGGGGCGAAGCTGATCGTGCTGGGCGGCCCGGCGATGAACATCGGCCTCGGCGGCGGCGCGGCCTCTTCTATGGCCTCCGGCCAGTCCGATGCCGACCTCGATTTCGCCTCCGTACAGCGTGACAACCCGGAAATGGAACGCCGCTGTCAGGAAGTGATCGACCGCTGCTGGCAGCTGGGCGACGCCAATCCGATCCTCTTTATCCACGACGTTGGCGCGGGCGGTCTCTCCAACGCCATGCCGGAGCTGGTGAGCGACGGCGGCCGCGGCGGTAAATTCCAGCTGCGCGATATTCTCAGCGATGAGCCAGGGATGAGCCCGCTGGAGATCTGGTGTAACGAATCGCAGGAGCGTTATGTTCTGGCGGTCGCCCCGGAGCACCTGCCGCTGTTCGACGAACTGTGTCGCCGCGAACGCGCGCCTTATGCCGTTATCGGCGAAGCTACCGCGGAGCAGCACCTGAGCCTGAGCGACAGCCACTTTAACGATCAGCCGATCGACCTGCCGCTGGACGTTCTGCTCGGCAAAACGCCGAAAATGACCCGCGATGTGCAGACCCTGAAAGCCCAGGGCAGCGCGCTGGATCGCCAACCGATTACCCTTGCTGATGCGGTAAACCGTGTTCTGCACCTGCCGACGGTGGCCGAGAAAACCTTCCTCGTGACCATCGGCGACCGCACCGTGACCGGTATGGTCGCCCGCGACCAGATGGTCGGCCCGTGGCAGATCCCGGTGGCCAACTGCGCGGTGACCACCGCCAGCCTCGACAGCTACTACGGCGAAGCGATGGCGATGGGCGAGCGCGCCCCGGTTGCCCTGCTGGACTTCGCGGCCTCTGGCCGTCTGGCCGTCGGCGAAGCGCTGACCAACATCGCCGCCACGCAGATTGGCGAGCTGAATCGCGTGAAGCTGTCGGCTAACTGGATGGCCGCCGCAGGTCACCCGGGCGAAGACGCTGGCCTGTATGAGGCGGTGAAAGCGGTAGGCGAAGAGCTGTGTCCGGCGCTGGGCCTGACCATTCCGGTCGGTAAAGACTCGATGTCGATGAAAACCCGCTGGCAGGAAGGCAGCGAGCAGCGCGAGATGACCTCCCCGCTGTCGCTGGTGATCTCCGCTTTCGCCCGTGTCGAAGATGTTCGTCATACCGTCACGCCGCAGCTTTCTACAGAAGATAACGCTCTGCTGCTGATCGACCTCGGTAAAGGGCACAACGCGCTGGGCGCGACGGCGCTGGCGCAGGTCTATCGCCAGCTCGGCGACAAGCCGGCTGACGTGCGCGATGTCGCTCAGCTGAAAGGCTTCTGGGACGCGATGCAGGCCCTGGTGGCGCAGCGTAAACTGCTGGCCTACCACGACCGCTCCGACGGCGGCCTGCTGGTGACTCTGGCGGAAATGGCCTTTACCGGCCACTGTGGCCTGGAAGCAGATATCGCCGCGCTGGGCGATGATCGTCTGGCCGCGCTGTTCAATGAAGAGCTGGGGGCGGTGATCCAGGTGCGCGCTGCAGACCGTGAGGCGGTGGAAGCCATTCTGGCGGTTAACGGCCTGGCAGACTGCGTGCATTACCTTGGTAAAGCGGTCGAGGGCGATCGCTTCGTGCTGACCGCCAACGGTCAGACGGTGTTTAGCGAGAGCCGCACTACGCTGCGCATGTGGTGGGCGGAAACCACCTGGCAGATGCAGCGTCTGCGCGACAACCCGGCCTGCGCCGATCAGGAGCACGAGGCGAAAGCCAATGACGCCGATCCGGGCCTCAATGTGAAGCTTTCGTTTGAGATTAATGACGACATTGCGGCGCCGTACATTGCCACCGGCGCGCGTCCGAAAGTGGCCGTCCTGCGCGAGCAGGGGGTGAACTCCCACGTTGAAATGGCGGCAGCCTTCCATCGCGCCGGCTTTGACGCCATCGACGTGCATATGAGCGACCTGCTGGCGGGCCGCACCGGTCTGGGGGATTTCCATGCCCTGGTGGCCTGCGGCGGCTTCTCCTATGGTGACGTGCTGGGCGCGGGTGAAGGCTGGGCGAAGTCGATTCTGTTCAACGAGCGCGTGCGCGATGAGTTCGCGACGTTCTTCCATCGTCCGCAGACGCTGGCGCTCGGCGTGTGCAACGGCTGTCAGATGATGTCCAACCTGCGCGAGCTGATCCCGGGCAGCGACCTGTGGCCGCGCTTTGTGCGTAACCAGTCTGACCGCTTCGAAGCGCGCTTTAGCCTGGTGGAAGTGACGCAAAGCCCATCCCTGCTGCTGGAAGGCATGGTTGGCTCACGGATGCCGATTGCGGTCTCCCACGGCGAAGGTCAGGTGGAAGTGCGCGACAGCGCGCATCTGGCCCAGCTGGAGAGCAAAGGTCTGGTGGCGCTGCGCTTCGTGGATAACTTTGGCAAAGTGACCGAAACCTATCCGGCGAACCCGAACGGTTCCCCGAACGGTATCACCGCGGTGACCAGCGAAAGCGGGCGCGCGACCATCATGATGCCGCACCCGGAACGCGTCTTCCGCACCGTAAGCAACTCCTGGCACCCGGAGAACTGGGGCGAGGACAGCCCGTGGATGCGTATCTTCCGTAACGCGCGTAAACAGCTGGGTTAACCTTCCGGCAGCGCCTCATGTGAATGTATCAGCCCCCTGCTCAGGCAGGGGGCTTTTTTTATCTGTGATGGCCGGCACGCCAGGGTGTCGGGAATTGCCGACAACCCCTATGTTATGGTGTCGTCAATAGGAGACACTTAACATATTGATTTTATTGAGCAGTGGTGCGGCGCCTGTTTAGTGTCGTCAATTAGCGACAATATGAATAAAAAATGTACGGTTCCGGTATGGCAATGATCGTGAGCTAATATCATATATATCAGCGTGTTAATAAAATGTTTTGAAAGGTGGCATAGTTCATGCATAATATTAACCAGTGGCTCATTCACCTTCTTATGTCAGCCCCTTCGGGACGCGCTACATAAACTTCGAATGACGCACAAACAGGTGCCTGCCGTCCAACTCCTGATAACAGCCTGGCTTTATCAGACATCGGGCGAAACGTCGAGTAAGGCACCGCCTCATTCCTGAACAAAGCCAGGCCTTGCGCCTGGCTTTGTTGTTTCTGCGGCGCAGTAACCAGCGGTAGCGCTTTTCTCCGGCGCGCTCCTCAGTTAGCATCGACCAGAGCTAATGATTGAGACAACATCCTTGAAGCGACTCTCTCTTTTTCCCCGTTCGCTGCGTCAACTGGTGACGCTCTCCTTTGTGCTGATCCTGCTGCCGCTGTTGGTGCTGGCGTGGCAGGCCTGGCAGAGCCTGAATGCCCTTAGCGCCCAGGCGGCGCATATTAACCGCACTACGCTGGTCGATGCCCGACGCAGCGAGGCGATGATCAATGCTGCGCTGGAGATGGAGCGCAGCTATCGCCAGTACTGCGTGCTGGACGATCCGACGCTGGCGCGGGTGTATCAGAATCAGCGACAGCGCTACAGCCAGATGCTGGATGCCCATGCCGGCGTGCTACCGGACGAGAAACTCTGGCAGGCGCTGCGTCAGGACGTCAGCGATCTGGCGCAGTTGCAGTGTAAAAATAGCGGCCCCGATGCCCAGGCGGCCGCCAGACTGGAAGTTTTCGCCAGCAATAACAGCGATATGGTGCAGGCGACCCGGGCAGTCGTCTATTCCCGCGGCCAGCAGCTGCAGCAGGAGATTGCCGAACGCGGCCAGTTTTTCGGCTGGCAGGCGCTGGTGCTGTTTCTGCTGAGCCTGGCGCTGGTGCTGCTCTTCACCCGTATGATTATCGGTCCGGTGAAAGGCATAGAAAGAATGATCAATCAGCTGGGGGCAGGGAAGTCGCTGGACGACGCCGCATTGTTTACCGGCCCGCGCGAGCTGCGCTCGGTGGGCAAGCGCATCATCTGGCTCAGCGAGCGCCTGGCGTGGCTGGAGTCGCAGCGGCATCAATTTCTTCGTCATCTGTCGCATGAGCTGAAAACCCCGCTGGCCAGTATGCGTGAAGGTACCGAGCTGTTGGCCGACCGGGTCGCCGGGCCACTGACCCCTGAGCAGCAGGAGATCGTCGAGATCCTCGACAGCAGTAGTCGTAACCTGCAAAAGCTGATTGAACAGTTGCTGGATTACAACCGAAAACAGGCCGACGGCCCGGTGGCTCGCGAAGCGGTGGACCTGGTGGACCTGGTGGAAAGTGTCGTGGCGGCGCACAGCCTGCCCGCGCGGGCTAAACTGATGCATACTGAACTGACGCTGCAGGCGCGGCGTTGCCTGGCAGAGCCTGCGTTATTGATAAGCGTAATGGATAATCTCTACTCCAATGCGGTGCACTATGGCGCTGAATCCGGTAACATCCGTATCCACAGCTACCGGCACGGAGAGCAGGTGCGTATTGATGTCGCCAACAGCGGCGAACCGATCCCGGCCGCGGAAAAGAATATGATTTTCGAGCCTTTTTACCAGGGGAGTCACCAGCGTAAAGGGGCCGTTAAGGGCAGTGGGCTGGGGTTGAGTATCGCCCGCGACTGCGTCCGGCAGATGCAAGGGGAGCTCAGCTTAGTTGACGCGCCCGCCGGGCAGGTCTGTTTTCGCATTACGCTTCCCTCAGCGCCGGAATAATCCAACTTATGAATCGATATCGGGGAACTATGTCCCAATTCCTGGCCTGGCGCCGTTCCCTTCGCGGATGGCTGCTTTCAGGCATTGCTTGTCTGACGCTGGCGGGGTGTTCCGCCGGCTTTTCACCGCATACTGCGGAAGGTACCGCCGCCTCCGGGCAGGCGCAGCATCAGGTGGCCGATTTTGTCGCGGTCGACTGCGCGGACATCTGGGCGCACAGCAGCGATGCCAGCGACAAAAATCCCCTCTACTGGCTGCGGGGTATTGACTGTGCCGATCGCCTCGCTCCGGCGCAGGCGAGGGCGGAGGCGAAACGCCATACCGACGACAGCTGGCAGGACGCGTTCCGTCGCGGCATCCTCCTTGCTGATGCCAAAATTACTCCCGACGAGCGTCGCGACCTGGTGGCGCGTCTCGATACCTTCAGCCCGCAAATCGCCGTTCAGGTTCGCCCGCTGTATCAGCTCTGGCGCGATGGTCAGACCCGTCAGCTGCAGCTGGTGGAAGAGCGTGCCCGTTACGCGAAGCTTCAGCAGTCCAGCGATAGCGAACTGGAGATGCTGCGTCAGCAGGAACAGGCGCTGCGCGAACAGCTGGAGCTGACCACCCGTAAGCTGGAGAACCTGACGGATATCGAACGCCAGCTCTCCAGCCGTAAGCCGGGTGGCAATTTTGGCAGCGAAAAGGTGCCGGAGGTGATCCATGACGATCCGTAAACCGGCGCGTTTGCTGCTGGTAGATGACGATCCGGGGCTGCTGAAGCTGCTGGGCATGCGCCTGGTCAGCGAAGGCTATAGCGTGGTCACCGCCGAGAGCGGGCCGGAAGCGCTGCGCGTGCTGGGGCGTGAGAAAGTGGATCTGGTGATTAGCGATCTGCGGATGGATGAAATGGATGGCCTGCAGTTGTTCAGCGAGATCCAGAAGGGGCTGCCCGGCATGCCGGTGATTATTCTCACCGCCCATGGTTCGATTCCCGACGCCGTGGCCGCGACCCAGCAGGGGGTGTTCAGCTTCCTGACCAAGCCGGTCGATAAAGATGCCTTGTATAAAGCCATTGATGAGGCGCTGGAGCAGCGCTCGCCGGCCACCGACGAAGCCTGGCGCCAGGCGATTGTGACCCGCAGCCCGCTGATGCTGCGTCTGCTTGAGCAGGCCGGGATGGTGGCGCAATCGGATGTCAGCGTGCTGATTAACGGCCAGAGTGGGACCGGGAAGGAGATCGTCGCCCAGGCGATCCATAACGCCAGCCCGCGTCATGATAAACCGTTCGTGGCGATCAACTGCGGCGCGCTGCCGGAACAGCTGCTCGAATCCGAACTGTTTGGCCATGCGCGGGGCGCCTTTACCGGCGCGGTCAGTAACCGTGAAGGATTATTCCAGGCCGCTGAGGGCGGTACGCTGTTTCTCGACGAGATCGGTGATATGCCGGTTGCGCTGCAGGTGAAGCTGCTGCGCGTCCTGCAGGAGCGTAAGGTGCGTCCGCTGGGCAGCAACCGCGATATCGAGATCAACGTGCGGATCATCTCCGCCACCCATCGCGACCTGCCGAAGGCGATGGCCCGCGGCGAGTTCCGCGAAGATCTGTTTTACCGACTCAACGTGGTGAATCTGAAGATCCCACCGCTTTCCGAACGGGCTGAGGATATCCCGCTGCTGGCTAATCATTTGCTGCGCCAGTCCGCCGATCGCCATAAGCCGTTTGTCCGGGCGTTTTCCAGCGATGCGATGAAGCGGCTGATGGCCGCCAAGTGGCCGGGTAACGTGCGCCAGCTGGTGAACGTGATTGAGCAGTGTGTGGCCCTGACCTCGTCGCCGGTGATTGGCGACGCGCTGGTGGAGCAGGCGCTGGAAGGAGAGAATACCGCGCTGCCGACCTTCGTGGAGGCGCGCAATCAGTTTGAGCTGAACTACCTGCGCAAGCTGCTGCAAATTACTAAAGGCAATGTCACCCACGCCGCGCGGATGGCAGGGCGCAACCGCACCGAATTCTATAAACTGCTGTCGCGCCATGAGCTCGACGCCAACGACTTTAAAGAGTAGCTCCGCAACATAGCGCAAGTTATGATACGGTAAGCAACCGGTTACGCGACTAAGACAGGAACACCATGAAAAAGATTGATGCGATTATTAAACCTTTCAAACTGGATGACGTGCGTGAAGCGCTGGCCGAAGTCGGCATCACCGGGATGACGGTGACGGAAGTGAAGGGCTTTGGCCGCCAGAAAGGTCATACCGAGCTGTACCGCGGTGCGGAGTACATGGTGGATTTTCTGCCAAAAGTAAAAATTGAAATCGTGGTGACCGACGATATCGTCGATACCTGTGTGGATACCATCATCCGTACGGCGCAGACCGGCAAGATTGGCGACGGCAAGATCTTTGTCTTCGACGTCGCGCGGGTCATTCGTATCCGTACTGGTGAAGAAGACGACGCGGCGATTTAATCCTCGCCGCTCGCTGCAGTATTGCCGGGTGAGGCTGCGCTTACCCGGCCTACAAATCCCCGCGTCGTCGGGGCTTACAGGACCTTATGCGGGCCGAAACATTCGTAATGAATGTTGTCTTTATTAACCCCTAATTCTACCAGCTGCTTCGCTGCAAACTGCATAAACGCTACCGGGCCGCAGAGATAGAACTGCATCTGCGGGGCGCGAATATTGTCCGCCACTGCCGCTAAATCCATCAAACCTTCGCTATCAAAACGTCCAGTCTGACGGTCGGCTTCGCTCGGGTTGCGATACCACACGTGAGAGGTAAACGCCGGCAGCGCCGCGCCAAGCGCACTCACTTCATCGGCAAAGGCGTGAACGTCGCCATTTTCCGCCGCATGGAACCAGTTCACCTGACCCTGATGACCGCTCTTCGCCAGCGCATCCAGCATCGCCAGCATCGGCGTTTGCCCGACGCCCCCGGAGAGCAGGGTGACCGGCGTCTGTGGTTCAACGTTAAGGAAGAAGTCACCCGCCGGGGCGGCTAAATAGACCACATCGCCTTCGCTGGCATGGTTATGCAGCCAGCTGGAAACCTGACCGCCGTCCTCACGTTTTACCGCGATGCGGTAGCCTTTGCCGTCTGCTTTGCGGGTTAAAGAGTATTGACGAATTTCCTGATAGTCGAAGCCTTCCGGTTTCAGCCAGATGGCCAGGTACTGGCCAGGCTGGTAATCGGCGACCGGCTGGCCATCAACCGGTTCGAGCTCAAAGCTGGTGATAAGCTGGCTGCGCGGGGTTTTCTTCACGATGCGGAACGCGCGGGTCCCTTCCCAGCCGCCGGTTTTACTGGCGTTTTGCTGATAAATTTCTGCTTCGCGGCCGATAAAGACGTTCGCCAGCACGCCGTAAGCTTTTCCCCAGGCATCAAGCACGTCCTGACCCGGGCTGAACATTTCATCGAGGGTCGCCAGCAGATGGCTGCCAACGATGTTGTACTGCTCCGGTTTGATCTGGAAGCTGGTGTGTTTCTGGGCGATTTTTTCCACCGCCGGCAGCAGGGCGGGCAGGTTATCGATATTGCTGGCGTAGGCGGCAATGGCGTTGAATAACGCTTCGCGCTGATCGCCGTTGCGCTGGTTGCTCATGTTGAAGATCTCTTTGAGCTCCGGATTATGCGCGAACATACGATCGTAGAAATGGGCGGTGAGCTTTGGGCCGGTCTCTACCAGCAGGGGGATGGTGGCTTTGACCGTGGCGATGGTTTGAGCGTCGAGCATAGCGTGCTTCCTTGTGTGTTATCTTATTGATGCATTTTAAATGCATCTTATAGAAATAACCCTGCTATGTAAATGGTTCTTTAACACTTAACCCCGATGCCGTTACAACATGAAGAATTTGCATCACAAACCTGAAAAGAAATCCGTTGATAATGAGAGAGACGTTATTGCTCAAAGCCTTGTGTCATGCGGAGCCAATCGTTTGCGTAAAATCCTTTGTCAAGACCTGTTATCACAGAATGATTAGGTTATACTGTGGGCCGTTGTCCAATCGGACCGCCTTTTTAGGCCGAAATTTTATTGTTAGCTGAGTCAGGAGATGCGGATGTTAAAGCGTGAAATGAACATTGCCGATTATGATGCCGAACTGTGGCAGGCTATGGAGCAGGAAAAAGTACGTCAGGAAGAGCACATCGAACTGATCGCCTCCGAAAACTACACCAGTCCGCGCGTCATGCAGGCGCAGGGCTCTCAGCTGACCAACAAATATGCTGAAGGGTATCCGGGCAAGCGTTACTACGGCGGCTGTGAATATGTCGACGTGGTTGAGCAACTGGCTATCGACCGCGCGAAAGAACTGTTCGGCGCTGACTATGCTAACGTCCAGCCGCACTCCGGCTCTCAGGCTAACTTTGCGGTCTACACCGCGCTGCTGCAGCCGGGCGATACCGTGCTCGGTATGAACCTGGCGCAGGGCGGCCACCTGACTCACGGCTCTCCGGTTAACTTCTCCGGCAAACTGTACAACATCATCCCTTACGGTATTGATGAGTCCGGTAAAATTGACTATGACGACATGGCGAAGCAGGCTCAGGAACACAAACCGAAGATGATCATCGGTGGTTTCTCCGCTTACTCCGGTATCGTTGACTGGGCGAAAATGCGTGAAATCGCTGACAGCATCGGCGCTTACCTGTTCGTCGATATGGCGCACGTGGCAGGCCTGATTGCCGCGGGTGTGTATCCGAACCCGGTTCCGCATGCTCACGTTGTGACCACCACCACCCACAAAACCCTGGCGGGTCCGCGCGGCGGCCTGATTCTGGCGAAAGGCGGTAGCGAAGAGCTGTACAAAAAACTGAACTCTGCCGTGTTCCCAAGCGCGCAGGGCGGCCCGCTGATGCACGTTATCGCGGCGAAAGCGGTGGCGCTGAAAGAAGCGATGGAGCCAGAGTTTAAAGTTTACCAGCAGCAGGTTGCGAAAAACGCCAAAGCGATGGTGGAAGTGTTCCTTAACCGCGGCTACAAAGTGGTTTCTGGCGGTACTGAGAACCACCTGTTCCTGCTGGATCTGGTGGATAAAAACCTGACCGGTAAAGAAGCTGACGCCGCCCTGGGCCGCGCCAACATCACCGTGAACAAAAACAGTGTGCCGAACGATCCGAAGAGCCCGTTCGTGACTTCCGGTATCCGTATCGGTTCTCCGGCTGTGACTCGCCGCGGCTTCAAAGAAGCGGAAGTTAAAGAGCTGGCTGGCTGGATGTGTGACGTGCTGGACAATATCAATGACGAAGCGGTCATTGAACGTGTGAAAGGCAAAGTGCTGGATATCTGCGCCCGTTTCCCGGTTTATGCGTAAGCGTTAACGTTGCAATAAAAAAGGCCGCGATTGCGGCCTTTTTTGTGTCTGCCGATTAGCGGCGGTCGAGCGAAATCGCTCCGGGGCCGGTAATCGCCAGCAGCAGAAAAGCGCCGGCGATGCTGACGTTTTTCCAGAAATTAATCATGTTCGGCAATACCGCATCGCCGGTCATATCCCAGTAATGATGGCCAATCACCGCCGTACCCAGCGTATAAAAAATAAAGATGACCGCCAGCGGGCGGGTGAAAAAGCCCAACACAATTAAGATCGCGGCAGGGACCTCCATTATCACAGCGATAATCGCCGCCAGCGTCGGCATCGGCGCGCCGGAGGCGGCCATGTACTGCACCGTACCGCCAAAGCCTAACAGTTTCGGATAACCAAAAAGGATAAACAGGACCACCACGGCGATGCGGGCGATGAGCAGCAGCAAGGAGAGGGAAGCGCCAAAATCAAAATAGCGGAGTGTGTTCATAATCAGCTCGTTATGAGAGAAGTGTGATTTAAACGTAATACACAAATTTGCCCGCCGCCATGGAGAGAAAATAATAATGTTGCGCTTCGTTTCATCAGGATTTGGCTGCGGGGTTGCTCGCACTTTGATGCCCGGTTATCGGATTTTATTTAATACAACCGGCGATGGGATGGTGCTCGCTCTGTGATGTGTGTCACGATTTAAAGACAAATGTACTCAACTTCCATATAGAGAGTGAGACACCGGTTTACTCAAGATGGGGTTTGTCGCCAGACTGTCGCCACCATTCGGGAGGAAATCATGGTCTTGCACTCCACGCGCTGGCTGGCGCTCAGTTATTTCACCTACTTTTTTAGCTACGGTATTTTTCTGCCCTTCTGGAGCGTCTGGCTGGCCGGAAACGGGCTGACTCCGGAAACCATCGGCCTGTTGCTTGGCGCCGGCCTGGTGGCCCGTTTTCTTGGGAGCCTGCTGATTGCCCCGCGGGTCAGCGATCCCTCCCGGCTCATTGCCGCGTTGCGCGTGCTGGCCCTGTTAACGTTGCTTTTCGCGCTGGCCTTCTGGGTCGGCAGTCACGTGGCATGGCTGCTGGCGGTCATCATCGGCTTCAACCTGTTCTTTTCGCCGCTGGTGCCGCTGACGGATGCCCTGGCCAATACCTGGCAAAAGCAGATCACCATGGACTATGGCCGGGTACGGCTATGGGGCTCCATTGCCTTTGTCATCGGTTCGGCGCTGACCGGCAAGCTGGTCAGTCTGTTTGACTACCGGGCGATCCTGCTGATGTTAAGCCTGGGTGTCGCCTCGATGCTGCTGGGTATGCTGCTTAAGCCGTCGGTGATGCCCCACGGGGAGTCGCGCCAGCAGCAGGGAGCAGGACTGACGGCCTGGCTGACGCTGGTACGCCAGAGCTGGCGCTTTCTCGCCTGCGTCTGTTTGCTACAGGGGGCGCACGCCGCCTACTACGGCTTTAGCGCCATCTACTGGCAGCAGGCCGGCTATTCTGCCTCGGCGGTCGGTTATCTGTGGTCGTTAGGCGTGGTGGCGGAAGTGGTGATCTTCGCGTTGAGTAAAAAGGTGTTCCGCCGCTTCAGCGCACGCGACCTGCTGCTGCTCTCCGCCGTCTGCGGGCTGATTCGCTGGGGACTGATGGGCTGGACCACGGCGCTGCCGGGACTCCTCCTTGCGCAGATCCTTCACTGTGGCACCTTCACGGTGTGTCACTTGGCGGCGATGCGCTATATCGCCGCCCGTCAGGGCAGCGAAGTGATCCGCCTGCAGGCCGTCTACTCCGCGGTGGCGATGGGCGGGAGTATTGCCATCATGACCGTCTTCGCCGGTTTCCTCTATCAGCACCTGCACCAGGGCGTGTTCTGGGTAATGGCCCTGCTGACGATCCCGGCGCTGATTATCCGGCCAAAAGCGGTGGCGGCCTAGTCCTCAAGCATCGCGCAGATATGCTGCTGTTGGCGTTCAGTGAAGCAGTTCTCCGCGTGGATCAGCGGCGGCGAAAACAGCGGTAGCGCCGTCGCATAAGGGGTGACGATAAGCGTCACCCCTTTGGGCGCACCTTCCTTCTGAAAGCGCTCTACGGTCTGGTATTTGATATTCAGCGGCAGCAGCGTGAGTTCGCGCAGCTGCTGTTCCAGAGCCTCTTCTATAGCCGGGTTGTCATCGGTTAGCAACAGCACCTGTTTTTCGTGCAGGTCGCTTTTCTGCATCAGCCAGGCGCCAAAGATCACCGCGATTAAGCCAGTCTCTTCCTCATTAAAACGGATGTGCCAGGCTTCCTCGAATTCGCTCAATGCCGCCTGGGTGGTACGCAGTAAGCGAGGATAGAGCCGGCTCACTTCCTCCGTGAGCGTGCTGTCGATGCCGATGGCAAACACGCTGCGGATCAACGCCTGCGATAAATGAATATAGAGTTGATCGCTGAGCCCCTGCTCATCACTGAAAGCCCTGCCGGCGAGGACCTGGAAGCGATGGATCAGGCCGGAGATAGCCAGTCGCAGGCGGCGATCGTGCGGGTGACCGTCGCGGACCGGGTCGGGGGTTTTGAGCAACATAAACAGTAACGAGAGGAAGAAGGGCTCTCCAACATGCGGCGGAGCGCCGACCCGGCGCTGCCAGTGGCGGACAATCTCCTGCGCCAGGGTAAACTCGGCGGCGGTCTGGGCCCAACGCTGCTGTTCATCATTGAAGTCCGGAGAGTATCCCCGGTGATGCTCAAGCAGACAGTACTGCAGATATAAGCGCAGAAACTGCACGTCGCGGCAGTCAAACTGGCGATTGAGCGCCCGCGCGCAGCGGTTCACCAGCGCCTGCAGATTGGTATCATCGTATAAGGTACGGGCAATGCCTTCCTGTTTAAGCTGCGTTTTCAGGGCAGGGGTAAAATGATGATTGACGAACTGCGGGCAGAGGCGTAGCCCCCGCCGCAGCGCATGCAGCAGACATAAACGTTGGTCGAGCGCGGCGCCTTCAATCCGATAGCTGCCGTCCACCTCTGACCGGAGGGTCAAACGGTGGTAACGCTGAATTTCGCGTCCGGTCTCCTCAATATCCTGCCGGGCCGTGGTCTCATCAACGAGGTTGATCCTGCCAAGCCGTTCAGTCGTCACCGACTGTCCGGGCAGATAAAACATCAGGAGCACCTGGCTACGGCGCTGTGGACTGGAAAGCGCAGATGGTGGTTCAATGACGGTCATCATCTGGTAAGTTCCAGTTAGGGTTTTCGCTAAGAATAGACAATGGCAGAGGCGGGGGCAGGGCGAAACGCCCGCTTTAGCTCAGGATTGCTGGTGAAGTTCACAGAATTTTTCACGTGAGGAACAGATGAACAGAGTGAAACAATGCACCAGCGCGGCGTTTTTCATGGTTTTATCATTTTCAGCCGCCGCGCATCCGCATAGCTTCATTAGTTTGCAGAGCGAGCCGGTGGTTAAAGACGGTCTGCTGAGCGGGTTTAAAATGCGCTGGACCATGGATGAAATTACCTCATCGGATCTGCTCTATGACGCCGGTAACGCCAAACCGGGCAGCGAAGTATGGAAAAAGCTGGCGGCGGAGGTGATGGCCAACGTACTCGGCCAGCACTATTTCAGCGAGCTGTGGCACAACGGCCAGCGGGTGAAATTTGAAAATCGTCCCGACGGCTATGGCCTCGAGCGTGACGGACTGCAGGCGGTACTGACCTTTACGCTGCCGCTGGCGACGCCGCAACCCGTTGCCGGGCAGACGTTTACCTTTTCCACCTTCGACCCGACCTACTACGTCGACATGTTTTATGACAAGGATAGCGATTTTTCCCTGCCCGCCGCGCTGCGGGCCGCCTGTAAGGCAACGGTGATGACGCCAAAACCGAACGACAAAATGCTCTCGTACGCTCAGTCGCTGGATAAAGCGGATGCGCCGCCGGAGGATATGGCGCTGGGCAGCTATTTTGCCCAGAAGGTGACCCTGACATGTCAGTAATTTTCACCCCCCGCGCGCGATCCTCGCGCTGGAAAGCGCTGTGGCCGCTGGCGCTGTTGCTGGCTGTGAGCATCATCGGCGGCATTTGGCTATGGCGGGCGTGGCCGCAGGTGCTGATGCAGAGCGCGGTCTGGCAGCGCTCGTTGAATCTGGAACTCAGCCGCCTGCTGCAGGCGGTGGCGGAGAACCCGGCAGCGGCGGGCCTGTCGCTGCTCGGGTTCAGTTTCGTTTATGGTGTAGTGCATGCCTTAGGGCCCGGCCATGGCAAAATTGTCATTACTACCTGGCTCGCCACCCATCCCTCGAAGCTGAAATCAAGCATTAACCTGACGCTGGCCGCCTCTTTATTACAGGGGCTGGTGGCCATCGCGCTGGTGGTCGTGGTGCTGGCGCTGCTGCAGCTGCCGGCGCGCCAGCTGCATCTCAGCAGTTTCTGGCTGGAGAAGGGCAGCTATCTGCTGGTGGGCGCATTAGGCTTGCTGCTGTGCTGGCGGGCGTTAAAAAAGCTGCGTCTGCTGCTGAGCCGGCCAACGTTTACCGCTTTTACCCCACATCATGTTCATCACGAGCATTGCGGCTGCGGGCATCAGCATCTCCCGGCGCCGGATCAGCTTCAGAGCGGCGACGACTGGCGGGCACGCGCCGCGATCGTCCTGTCGATGGGCATGCGCCCCTGCTCGGGAGCGATCATGGTGCTGCTGTTCAGCAAGGTGATCGGGGTGTTCAGTTGGGGAATGGCGGCGGCGCTGGCGATGGCGGCGGGAACCTCGTTGACCATCACGGCGCTGGCGCTGCTGGTGCACAGTTTTCGCCAGCTGGCGGTGAAGTTGGGTCAGCATCAGGCGCCGCCGCTGTGGCGTCAGGTGGGCTGGCTGACGCTGGCGCTGGCCGGCGGTGTGATTTTGCTGGCGGCGGCAGGAGTGATGTGGTTCACCGCGGTCCCGGCCGGCGGTGGGATCCGCCCGTTTTAGTCAGACGCCGGGCGCAAATCCGAAAGTGGGCGCCTGTGCTTGCCGCTGGCGAAGCGATGCTCTAGTTTTCCGCTTTTCGGCGGATGACAAGGAGTCGCTATGGCCGCAAATATCGTTTCTTCCGCACCGAGCGGGCGGTTTTATTATGGCTGCGCCGGTGCCGCCGGGCTGCTGGCGGGCCTGGCGATCGTTTACTGGTTTCCGGCGCTGGCCAGCTGGTGGCCGTCAGATCTGGTGCGCGTCTACCACGCCATGTCGTATGTCATGGGATTCGGGGTGTCGCGTATCGGGGATATCCCGCTGGTGGCCTACGCCACCTTAACGCTGTCGGGTTTCGTCATGGCTTTTTGCCACCCCGGGCACAGTAAACTGCCCATTGTTGCCTGGGCTGTGCATAATCAGCCTTCGCCACGGGAGATGGTCGATTGGATCCTGCGCAGCTGGGTATTGCAGTTCGGTTTCCTGGTGATCATTTTCTGGCGTTTTGCTTTCATGGGGAAGCTGACCAGCTATCGGCTGATGCAGTTCGTGGGCATCTTTAACGACGTCTGCTATCTGGCCACGCTGGTGCTGGCTGGGATACTGCTGCGCGATAGCTGGCGAGACTTTCAAGGCGTTTCCGCACCGGCAAGCAATATTCGCATTCCGCTGATCTTTGCCCTGAGCTTTTATCTGCCGTTTCAGCTGGTATGGATTTTACTCAGTGCGCAGCAGTTCGAGTTGCCGCTGTGGGGATGGCTGCTGCTGGTTCCGGCGATGGTCGGCGTGCTGTTAGCCCGCCTGGCGACAGTAGGAATAGCGTTGTGTTTCCGGCGCTGGCTGGGACCGCAGGGCTGCCTGCGCTGGCGCGGGCCGCTGGCCTTGTTTAGCGGCCTGACGGTACTGTGCATCGGCGGCAATGCGGTGATTCGCCAGATCCTCAACATGATAAAATGACATAAAAAAAGGAAGCCGCGGCTTCCTTTTTGACATCTGTAAGAGATTAACGCTTCAGCGCATCGCTCAGCTGCTCACGCATATTCGCCAGCATCGCTTTCACCACGCGCGGGTTACCGGCAACGATGTTGCCCGTCAGCAGGTAGTTATGGCCACCGGTGAAGTCGCAGACAATCGCGCCAGCTTCACGGGCGATCAGCTCGCCTGCGGCGAAATCCCAAGGCTTCAGGGCGATCTCAAAGTAACCGTCAACGCGGCCGGCGGCTACATAGGCCAGATCCAGCGCGGCAGAGCCGGTGCGACGGAAGTCGGCACATTCGGTAAACATGTTGCCGAGAATATTCATGTAAGTGGTGGCGTGCTGCTTCGCTTTGAACGGGAAGCCGGTCGCGATGATGGTGCCGTCGAGGTCGCGAGCGTTGCTGCCGCGCAGACGGTAGCCGTTCAGCTGCGCGCCCTGGCCGCGGGTCGCGGTAAACAGTTCGTTACGCATCGGATCGTAAACCACCGCGACTTCAGTACGACCTTTGATGCGTACGGCGATGGAAACAGAGAAGTGGGGCAGACGTTTAACGAAGTTGGTGGTGCCATCCAGTGGATCGATAACCCATTGAACATCCTGCTCTTCACCAGCGTGTTCACCGCTTTCTTCGGTGATAATGGTGTGCTGCGGGTAAGATTTGCGAATGGTTTCGATAATAATCGCTTCAGCGGCTTTATCGACGTTGGTCACAAAATCATTGCTGCCTTTCTGGCTGGTTTCTACGGTGTCTGGCGTTTCGTAGTGCTTGGCAATTAAATTACCCGCCTTGCGCGCGGCGCGCACGGCGATGTTCAGCATCGGATGCATCGGTCTCTCTCACTGGATGTTAAAGAACGGGAAAAAACGGCGCATATAATAACAGCGAAATCTGCTTATGTCTCCGTTTTATGGTAGCATGCCCGAATAATCTTTAGCCGAAGAACCATAATGCTGCAAAATATTCGAATCGTACTGGTAGAAACCTCCCACACCGGCAATATGGGCTCTGTAGCCCGCGCGATGAAAACCATGGGCTTAACTAACCTGTGGCTGGTCAACCCACTGGTCAAACCCGATTCACAGGCGATAGCCCTCGCCGCGGGCGCCAGCGATGTGATCGGCAACGCGCAGATCGTCGATACCCTTGATGAAGCCCTGGCGGGCTGCAGCCTGGTGGTGGGTACCAGCGCGCGCTCCCGCACACTGCCGTGGCCAATGCTCGATCCGCGCGAATGCGGCCTGAAAAGCGTCGCCGAGGGGCAGCATGCGCCGGTGGCGCTGGTCTTTGGCCGCGAACGCGTTGGCCTGACCAACGAAGAGCTGCAGAAGTGCCACTACCACGTGGCGATCGCCGCGAACCCGGAGTACAGCTCGTTGAACCTGGCGATGGCGGTGCAGGTTATCGCTTATGAAGTGCGGATGGCCTGGCTGGCGACGCAGGAGCAGGCGCAGCCTGCGGTTGACCATGAAGAGGCGCCGTACCCGCTGGTGGACGATCTGGAGCGTTTCTACGGCCATCTTGAGCAGACGCTGCTGGCGACGGGCTTCATCCGCCCGAATCATCCGGGGCAGGTGATGAACAAGCTGCGTCGTCTGTTCACCCGCGCGCGTCCGGAAAGTCAGGAGCTGAACATTCTGCGCGGCATGCTGGCGTCTATTGAGCAGCAGAATAAAGGTAAGTAAGCGCGTTAACGCCGGATGGCGCTTCGCTTATCCGGCCTACGAATCTACATCTCTGTTGTAGCCCGGGCGAGGCCTTTGGCCGACCCCGGGAGCGGCTCGAAATTAATAACGGCACGGAAAGCCAAATACCTGACTAAAACAGTCAAGTAAATAGTTGACCAAATTACTCGGGAATGTCAGACTTGGCCCTGCTATGCAATACCCATATTAATAAAAAGCCCGGCCAGGGGCGAGTTTGAGGTTAAGTAAGACATGAGACTGACATCTAAAGGGCGTTATGCCGTGACCGCGATGCTTGACGTTGCGCTCAACTCTGAAACGGGCCCGGTGCCGTTGGCAGATATTTCAGAGCGTCAGGGAATTTCGCTTTCCTATCTGGAACAGCTGTTCTCTCGCCTGCGTAAAAATGGCCTGGTTTCCAGCGTTCGTGGTCCAGGCGGTGGTTATCTGTTAGGTAAAGATGCCAGCAGCATCGCCGTCGGCGAAGTGATCAGCGCGGTAGACGAATCCGTTGACGCGACCCGTTGCCAGGGCAAAGGCGGCTGTCAGGGCGGCGATAAGTGCCTGACTCACGCGCTGTGGCGCGATTTGAGCGAACGCCTGACCGGCTTCCTGAACAATATAACCCTGGGTGAACTGGTGAATAACCAGGAGATCCTTGATGTGTCCGGCCGTCAGCATCAGCACGAAACCCAGCGCAATGCGCGCACCCAGGACGCGATCAACGTTAAGCTGCGCGCCTGAGTGACCCGTCCCGTTTCGGACTGCGGCTGACAGGGCGAGGCAGCACGAAACGGTCGGGACAACGATTATAAAGAGCTTTCAGAATCAGGCCGGGATGCGCCAGCATTCCGTGTACTCGGTCGTACATCAAGCCGGTTGCCTGATTCCTTGCATTGAGTGATGTACGGAGTTTAAGAGCAATGAAATTACCGATTTATCTCGATTACTCCGCAACCACGCCGGTGGACCCGCGTGTTGCCGAGAAAATGATGCAGTTCCTGACCATGGACGGGACCTTTGGTAACCCGGCCTCCCGTTCCCACCGTTTTGGCTGGCAGGCTGAAGAGGCGGTTGATATCGCCCGCAATCAGATTGCCGAGCTGGTCGGTGCCGACCCGCGCGAAATCGTCTTTACCTCTGGTGCGACTGAATCCGACAACCTGGCGATCAAGGGTGCAGCCAACTTTTATCAGAAAAAAGGCAAGCACATCATCACCAGCAAAACCGAGCATAAAGCGGTTCTGGATACCTGCCGTCAGCTGGAGCGTGAAGGCTTCGAGGTGACCTACCTGGCGCCGCAGCGCAACGGGATTATCGATCTCAAAGAGCTGGAAGCGGCGATGCGTGACGACACCATCCTGGTTTCCATCATGCATGTGAATAACGAAATCGGCGTGGTGCATGATATCGCTACCATCGGCGAGATGTGTCGCGCCCGCGGTATCATTTACCACGTAGACGCCACCCAGAGCGTGGGCAAGCTGCCTATCGATCTGAGCCAGCTGAAGGTGGACCTGATGTCCTTCTCCGGCCATAAAATCTATGGTCCGAAAGGCATTGGCGCGCTGTACGTTCGCCGTAAACCGCGTATCCGTATCGAAGCGCAGATGCACGGTGGTGGCCACGAGCGCGGTATGCGTTCTGGTACTTTGCCTGTTCACCAGATCGTCGGCATGGGTGAAGCTTACCGTATCGCCAAAGAAGAGATGGAAAGCGAAATGGCGCGTCTGCGCGCGCTGCGCAACCGTCTGTGGAACGGCGTGAAGGATATGGAAGAAGTTTATCTCAACGGCGACCTCGAGCAGGGCGCGCCGAACATTCTTAACGTCAGCTTCAACTACGTTGAAGGTGAGTCGCTGATTATGGCGCTGAAAGACCTGGCGGTTTCCTCCGGTTCAGCCTGTACTTCCGCGAGCCTTGAGCCATCCTACGTGCTGCGCGCGTTAGGCATGACTGATGAACTGGCGCACAGCTCTATTCGTTTCTCTTTAGGTCGTTTCACTACCGAAGAAGAGATTGACTACACCATCAAACTGGTTCGTAACTCCATCGGCCGTCTGCGCGATCTTTCTCCGCTGTGGGAAATGTTTAAGCAGGGCGTGGATTTGAACAGTATTGAATGGTCACATCACTAATTCGGCACCGATAAGGAGAATTCAACATGGCATACAGCGAAAAAGTTATCGATCATTACGAGAATCCGCGCAACGTCGGCTCTTTTGACAACAGCGACGAGAACGTCGGCAGCGGTATGGTCGGCGCGCCGGCCTGCGGCGACGTGATGAAGTTGCAGATTAAAGTCAACAATGAAGGTATCATTGAAGACGCGCGCTTCAAAACCTACGGCTGCGGTTCCGCCATCGCTTCCAGCTCCCTGGTCACCGAGTGGGTGAAGGGCAAATCCCTGGACGAAGCGCAGGCGATCAAGAACACCGATATCGCCGATGAACTGGAACTGCCGCCGGTGAAAATTCACTGCTCTATTCTGGCGGAAGACGCGATTAAAGCCGCGATTGCGGATTACAAAAGCAAACGTGAAGCAAAATAATTAGTTGAGGTTTTGTTATGTCGATTACTCTTAGCGACAGTGCTGCAGCGCGAGTCAATGCCTTTCTGGCGAACCGCGGTAAAGGGTTTGGCCTGCGCCTGGGCGTGAGAACCTCCGGCTGCTCGGGTATGGCCTATGTACTGGAGTTTGTTGACGAGCCGGCGGCAGAAGACACCGTGTTTGAAGACAAAGGCGTGAAGGTCGTGATCGACGGCAAAAGTCTGCAATTCCTCGACGGCACTCAGCTGGACTTCGTCAAAGAAGGTCTCAACGAAGGGTTCAAGTTCACCAACCCTAACGTCAAAGACGAGTGCGGCTGCGGCGAAAGCTTTAACGTATAATCGGTCATCCCCAACCCCACCGCGGTTACGCCGCGCGTGGGGTTTTCATTTAGATGCATGACCCTGAGGTTACTATGGACTATTTCACCCTCTTCGGGTTACCAGCCAGCTATACCCTCTCGCTTGAACAACTGGCTGTCCGGTATCAGGATCTGCAGCGCCAGTACCATCCGGATAAATTTGCCAGCGCGCCTGCTGCGGAACAGCTTGCGGCGGTTCAGCATTCCGCGACCATAAACCAGGCCTGGCAGACGCTGCGCCATCCGTTGACCCGGGCGGAATACCTCCTCTCGCTTCATGGCTTCGATCTGGCCAGCGAGCAGCATACCGTTCGCGATACCGCATTCCTGATGGAACAGCTGGAGCTACGCGAAGAGCTCGACGAGATCGGTAAGGCGAAAGACGATGCGCGGCTGGAAGCCTTTATCAAACGAGTGAAAGCGCTGTTTGATACCCGCCATCAACTGATGGTTGACCAATTGCATAATGAGAGCTGGGAGGCGGCGGCGGATACGGTACGTAAGCTCCGTTTTCTTGATAAACTGCGCAGCAGTGCTGAAGAACTCGAAGAAAAACTGCTCGATTTTTAATTTTCGGAAGCAATTATGGCCTTATTACAAATTAGTGAGCCCGGTCTGAGCGCCGCGCCGCACCAGCGTCGTCTGGCGGCCGGTATCGACCTGGGCACCACCAATTCTCTGGTGGCTACCGTGCGTAGCGGCCAGGCCGAAACCTTGCCCGACCATCAAGGCCGCTATCTGCTGCCGTCGGTGGTGAACTACCACGCTTCGGGGCTGACCGTCGGCTATGATGCCCGGCTTAACGCCGCCCAGGATCCTGCCAATACCATCAGCTCGGTGAAGCGAATGATGGGGCGCTCCCTCGCCGATATTCAAAACCGCTACCCGCATCTGCCGTATCAGCTGCAGGCCAGTGAAAACGGCCTGCCGATGATCCAGACCGCCGGCGGCCTGCTGAACCCGATTCGCGTCTCCGCCGACATCCTGAAAGCGCTGGCTGCCCGGGCAACCGAAGCGCTGGCTGGCGAACTCGACGGCGTGGTGATCACCGTTCCCGCTTATTTCGACGACGCTCAGCGTCAGGGGACCAAAGACGCGGCGCGTCTGGCGGGGCTGCACGTGCTGCGCCTGCTCAATGAGCCGACCGCGGCGGCTATCGCCTACGGCCTCGATTCCGGTCAGGAAGGGGTAATTGCGGTCTACGATCTCGGCGGCGGCACCTTTGATATTTCCATTCTGCGCTTAAGCCGCGGGGTGTTTGAAGTGCTGGCGACCGGCGGTGACTCGGCGCTCGGCGGCGATGATTTCGACCATCTGCTGGCCGACTATCTGCGCGAGCAGGCGGGCTTCAGCGACCGCAGCGATAACCGCCAGCAGCGTGAGCTGCTGGATGCCGCCATCGCGGCGAAAATCGCCCTCAGCGATGCCGAGGCAGCGCACGTCGAGGTCGGCGGCTGGCAGGGCGATATCACCCGCAGCCAGTTTAACGATCTGATTGCCCCGCTGGTAAAACGCACTTTACTGGCCTGCCGTCGCGCGCTGAAAGACGCCGGCGTTGAGGCGCAAGAGGTGCTGGAAGTGGTGATGGTCGGCGGTTCCACTCGCGTGCCGCTGGTGCGCGAACGCGTTGGCGAATTCTTTGGCCGCACCCCGCTGACCTCCATCGACCCGGACAAAGTCGTCGCCATCGGCGCGGCGATTCAGGCGGATATTCTGGTCGGCAACAAGCCGGACAGCGAACTGCTGCTGCTCGACGTTATCCCGCTGTCGTTAGGGCTGGAGACCATGGGCGGCCTGGTGGAGAAAGTGATCCCGCGTAATACCACCATTCCGGTGGCCCGCGCGCAGGAGTTTACCACCTTCAAAGATGGTCAGACGGCGATGTCCATTCATGTGATGCAGGGCGAGCGTGAGCTGGTGCAGGATTGCCGCTCGCTGGCGCGTTTTGCGCTGCGCGGGATCCCGGCTCTGCCAGCGGGCGGGGCGCATATTCGCGTCACCTTCCAGGTCGATGCCGACGGTCTGCTGAGCGTCACGGCGATGGAAAAATCGACCGGCGTGGAAGCCTCTATCCAGGTGAAACCGTCTTACGGTCTGACCGATGGCGAAATCGCCACCATGATTAAAGATTCGATGAGCTACGCCGAACAGGATGTCCAGGCGCGCATGCTGGCTGAACAGAAAGTGGAAGCCGCCCGCGTCCTGGAGAGCCTGACAAGCGCGCTGGCCGCCGACGCCGCGCTGTTAAGCGCCGCGGAGCGTCAGGTTATCGATGCTGCTGCGGAGCAGGTACGCGCCGCGGCGGCAGGCGACGACGCCGACGCCATTAAAGAAGCGATTAAAAATATCGACACACAAACCCAGGAATTCGCCGCCCGCCGTATGGATCAGTCGGTCCGTATCGCGCTGAAAGGCCAATCCGTGGACGAGGTTTAAAATGCCAAAAATTGTATTTCTGCCCCACCAGGACCTGTGTCCGGATGGCATCGTTGTGGAAGCTGAGACTGGTGAAACTATTCTGGATGCGGCGCTGCGTAGCGGCATCGAGATTGAACACGCCTGCGAAAAATCCTGTGCCTGCACCACCTGCCACTGCATCGTGCGTGAAGGCTTTGACTCGCTGGCGGAAAGTACCGAAGATGAAGACGATATGCTGGATAAAGCCTGGGGACTGGAACCGGACAGCCGCCTGAGCTGCCAGGCGCGCGTCACCGACGAAGATCTGGTCGTTGAGATCCCGCGTTACACCATCAACCACGCACGCGAGCATTAATATGGCACTGAAATGGACCGACAGCCGTGAAATCGGCGAAGCGCTGTACGACGCTTATCCGGATCTCGATCCGAAAACCGTTCGCTTTACCGACATGCATCAGTGGATTTGCGATCTGGAAGAGTTCGATGACGACCCAAACGCATCCAATGAAAAAATTCTCGAGGCGATTCTGTTAGTCTGGTTAGACGAAGCCGAATAATTTTCGCGTTATGATTTATGCGACGGTATTAAGTCGGATGAATCATCGAGCGAGAGAACATTACGGGCTGCCATACGGTGGCCCGTTTGCTAAGAAGGATAATGATAATGACCGAAGCCATGAAGATTACGCTTTCTACTCAGCCAGCCGATGCGCGCTGGGGAGAAAAGGCGTCTTACAGCATTAATAACGACGGCATCGCCCTGCATCTCAACGGCAAAGACGACCTGGGCCTGATTCAACGCGCGGCGCGTAAAATTGACGGTATGGGCATCAAACATGTCGCGTTAAGCGGCGAAGGCTGGGACACCGACCGCGCGTGGGCGTTCTGGGCGGGTTATAAAGGTCCGAAAGGCACCCGTAAAGTTGAATGGCCGACCCTGGACGATGCGCAGCGTAGCGAGCTGGACAACCGTCTGACCATTATTGACTGGGTGCGCGACACCATCAACGCGCCGGCGGAAGAGCTGGGCCCGGAGCAGCTGGCACAGCGCGCCGTGGACCTGCTGTGCAGCGTGGCGGGCGAGCAGATGAGCTATCGCATCACCAAAGGCGAAGATCTGCGTGAGCAGGGCTATCTCGGTCTGCACACCGTAGGCCGCGGCTCCGAGCGTCCGCCGGTCCTGCTGGCGCTGGATTATAACCCGACCGGCGATAAAGAAGCCCCGGTATACGCCTGCCTGGTGGGAAAAGGCATCACTTTTGATTCCGGCGGCTACAGCATCAAACAGAGCGCCTTTATGGATTCAATGAAATCCGATATGGGCGGCGCGGCGACCATCACCGGCGCGCTGGCTTTTGCCATTACCCGCGGGCTGAACAAGCGCGTGAAGCTCTACCTGTGCTGCGCCGACAACCTGATCAGCGGTAACGCCTTTAAACTCGGCGATATTATTCATTATCGTAACGGCAAAACCGTTGAAGTGATGAACACTGACGCCGAAGGCCGCCTGGTGCTGGCGGATGGCCTGATTGACGCTTCGGCGCAGAAGCCGGCGCTGATCATCGATGCCGCCACCCTGACCGGCGCGGCGAAAACCGCGTTGGGTAATGACTACCACGCGCTGTTCAGCTTTGACGATGCGCTGGCGAATCGCCTGCTGGCGAGCGCCCAGGCGGAAAACGAAGCCTTCTGGCGTCTGCCGCTGGCCGAGTTCCACCGCAACCAGCTGCCGTCGAACTTCGCTGAACTGAACAACACCGGCAGTGCCGCCTATCCGGCTGGCGCCAGTACCGCGGCGGGTTTCCTGTCCCACTTCGTGGAAAACTACCATCAGGGCTGGCTGCATATCGACTGTTCGGCAACCTACCGTAAATCTGCCGTTGAGCAGTGGTCGGCGGGCGCGACGGGTCTTGGCGTGCGTACCATTGCTAACCTGCTGACGGCTGAGTAACGGCCTTGCCGGGGGCGCTACGCTTACCCGGCCAGGAAAACCGTATGCCCGCGTGGACGAATGGCCGCCGGGCAATTCATTGTGAAGTAGCCAAACTATGTCTGATACGAAAAATGAATTAGAAACCCTGCTGGAAAAAGCGGCGACCGAGCCTGCCCACCGTCCGGCATTTTTCAGCGCGCTGCTGGAGGCGACCGTCTGGGTACCCGGCAGTGCAGCCGATGGTGAGCAGATTGTCGAAGACAGCGCGCTGGATCTGCAGCACTGGGAAAAAGATGACGGCAGCTCGGTGATCCCGTTCTTTACCTCGCTGGAGGCGCTACAGCAGGCGGTGGAAGACGAACAGGCTTTCGTGATGATGCCGGCCCGTACGCTGATGGCGATGACGCTGGGCGAATCGCTGTTCCTCAACCCGAAGCTGCCGAGCGGCAAAGAGTTCACCCCGCGTGAAATCAGCCATCTGCTCGGGGAAGAGGGCAGCCCGCTCAGCACCCAGACGGTGCTGGAAGGGGGCGAAGCGCTGTTATTGTCTGAAGTCGCTGACCCGCCGGCGCAGATGGTCGATTCGCTGACCACGCTGTTCAAAACGCTGAAAACCGTCAAGCGGGCGTTCCTGTGCTCGATCAAAGAGCACGCCGACGCGCCCGCTAATCTGCTGATAGGTATTGAAGCGGAAGGGGATATCGAGTCCATTATTCAGACCACCGGCAGCGTGGCGACCGATACCCTGCCCGGCGATGAGCCGATCGATATTTGTCAGGTGGTGGAAGGCGAGAAGGGCATCAGCCACTTTATGATTGCCCATATCACACCGTTCTATGAAAAGCGCTGGGGCAGCTTCCTGCGCGATTTCAAACAAAACCGCATTATCTGACCGCGGGGGCGGCTGCCCCCGCTGTTTCTTTATGCTTCCAGTGTGAGGCCGAAAATCGGCTTTGCCAGGGTTAATGCAGCGCAGCAAAGATCCGCGGATAGGCTGACGCCATGTTATAGATAAGAAATCCCGTCACACACAGCGTGACAATGCCGTTGAAGAGCGCCATATCCCCACGCCATGCCCGACATCTCTCCTCGCCCAGCAAAGAACGTAGCGCTGCCACCAGCCCGCCGACCAGCATAAACGCCAGTAACACCCCTGCCATTTGCGCGATAACAATGTACCAGCCCAGCGGCGTATTCACGCCCCGGGCGCTCATCAGCGCGATCTGCGCCGGCAAAATCGTCTGAAACCCCAGAGTGAGTATCACGAGGAGGCGCAGGTCCGCCAGCTGAGCGTCGAACGTGCGGGCCAGACGTCGGGCGTCACGCAGGAGCAGCACCCCTGACGCCACCGCCGCGGCAACGCTGACGTGCTGGAGAATAAAAATATATAACGCCAGGGTCCCGGATCCGACCCGGGATAAAAAGAACAGATTGCAAAAGACGATAATCAGCAGGCCAAATTTTATGCCCCAGGCGCGGAGAACCTCGCCGGGCCAGCGCCGGCTTGACGCAGGGTTATGCATCATCCACGCGGCAAGGGTCGACTTACCGTAACCGGGCGCGAGCAGCACCATCAGAAAACCCAGCAGCGCCTGGTGACCATAGGTTATTAACGGGACCTCTTCCAGAGTGACCCCGAGAAAGTGGGTATACACGGAGACCGGCGCAGGCACCACGCTTAACCATGTTCGGTTCCATTGCGGCCAAAAATAAAGGATCGCGCCGCCTACCAGCAGGCCAGCTATGCCTCCCAGCCAGGGACGGCGCGGTGAATCAGCAGAATGTGGGTTAGAGACTAATGCCATTTTCACTCCTTGTGGTGACATCAGATTGGGACGGACTGGATGCGCTATCAGTCCTGAGGAATTCCGTACCGGTGCTCTGCCTCCTCATCAGGCAAAGCGAATACGGCAGGTACAAACCCTGCGGCAGCACAGAGTAACCGGTTTAGCGAGAAGCAGAAGGAGGGGAGAGGGAAAATCAGAAATTATTTAGTGACCGCGGGACGGGAGGCCCGCGGTCACGCCGTGTTTACGGAGCGGCAGAGGCCGGTTCAATCGGCAGATCGCTCCGCGCGCCCCATTCGCTCCAGGAGCCGTCGTACAGGCAGACGCCGTTCACGCCAAGCGTGGTGAGCGCCAGCACGACCACCGCCGCCGTCACCCCCGATCCGCAGCTGGCGATGATTGGCCGTTCAAAATCGACACCCTGACGTAAAAAGATGTCGTTCAGCTCGTCGACGGTTTTCAGTTCGCCGTTAATCACCAGCTCCGTCCATGGCACGTTAAGCGCGCCGGGGATATGCCCGCGACGCAGGCCCGGGCGCGGTTCGTCGGCCTGGCCGTTAAACCGGGCCGCCGGACGCGCATCGACAATCTGCGCCGACCCTTCATGGCTGACCAGCAGGACGTCGGTCAGGCGCTTAATTTGTTGGGGATCGAAACGCACGTCGAATTCCCCTTCGGCCACCTCGGGCACGCCTTGCTCCAGCGGCAGTTCGTCACGTCGCCAGCCCTCCAGCCCACCGGCCAGAATGGACACCTTCTCCACGCCAAAGGTGCGCAGCATCCACCAGGCGCGAGGCGCGGAAAACAGATTGCCTTCGTCATAAACCACCAGGTGCTTATCGCTGCAGACGCCCAGCTCGCGCATGGCGACGGCAAACGCCTCGGCGCGCGGCATCATATGCGGCAGCGGGCTGGTGTGATCGGACAGCGCCTCGATATCGAAAAACAGCGCGTTCGGCACGTGGCCGGCGCGGTATTCCGCGGCCATATCGCGCAGGGCCTCCTGCCCGGCGGGCGCCATACGGGCGTCGATAATCTGGATCTCCGGGTCATCAATATGTTCTGCCAGCCAGTCGGCGGCGACAAAAAACGAGGTGGACATGGGTGCCTCCGTTTTACAATTCATGACTGAATTGTCGGCGTTTTATCTCACGCTGACAAGTTAAGGACGTCAGAGTGGGGACGACGTCACGGCACTTTTCTGATTAATCGGCAGAAACCCGCGTCATCACTGTTGAGAAGTGCCGCCTTAACGCATAATAAAAAGTGATAATTTGCATCAGGCCCACCGGCCGAGGGGTTAGAAGGATGAAACCATTTCGTTTAGCGGCGCTGTCACTGGCGCTCCTTACCGCATTTTCATTAACCGGGTGTGATGACAGCGGTACGCCGCAGGCCACGGCCCCGGCGCCAGCTGCGGATAGCAACCCAGGCGCGACGGCAAAACCGGACCGCGTCCAGCTGGCGGCGCTGGCGGAAAAAAGCCAGGGCAAAGCGCTGACGCTGCTCGACGCCTCGGAGGTGCAACTGGATGGCGCCGCGACCCTGGTGCTGACGTTTTCCGTGCCGCTGCAGCCGGACCAGGATTTCTCCCGCAGCGTGCATCTGGTCGACAAGAAAAGCGGTAAGGTCGACGGTGCCTGGGAACTGGCGCCGAATCTGAAAGAGCTGCGTCTGCGTCACCTTGAGCCAAAGCGCGAGCTGATTGTCTCGGTCGACCCGACGCTGACCGCCCTGAACAAGGCCACGCTCGACAAACCGTTTGAGAAGACCCTGACCACCCGCGATATCGCACCGAGCGTTGGGTTTGCCAGCCGCGGCTCGCTGCTGCCGGGCAACGTGGTCGCCGGGCTGCCGGTGATGGCGCTGAACGTCGACAATGTCGATGTCAATTTCTTCCGTATTAAGCCGGAATCACTCTCCGCGTTTGTCAGCCAGTGGGAATACCGTAACTCGTTAAGCAACTGGGAGTCTGACGAGCTGCTGAAGATGGCGGATCTGGTCTATACCGGCCGCTTCGATCTCAACCCGGCACGCAATACCCGCGAAAAGCTGCTGCTGCCGCTGAACGATATCAAGCCGCTCCAGCAGCCGGGCGTCTACGTGGCGGTGATGAACCCGGCGGGCCATTATAGCTACAGCAACGCGGCGACGCTGTTTACCCTCAGCGATATCGGCGTCTCGGCGCATCGCTACCACAATCGGCTGGACGTCTTTACCCAGAGCCTGGAAAACGGCGCCGCCCAGTCTGGTATCGACGTCCAGCTGCTCAACGCCAAAGGGCAGACCCTGGCGGAGGCGAAAAGCGACAGCCAGGGCCACGTTACTCTGCAAACCGATAAAGAAGCCGCGCTGCTGCTGGCGCGTAAAGAGGGGCAGACGACGCTGCTCGATCTCAAGTTGCCGGCGCTGGATCTGGCGGAATTCTCTATCGCAGGGGCGCCCGGTTTTAGCAAACAGTTCTTTATGTTTGGCCCGCGCGATCTCTATCGGCCGGGCGAAACGGTGATCCTCAATGCGCTGTTGCGCGATAGCGACGGCAAGCCGCTGGCGGAGCAGCCGGTGAAGCTGGAGGTGGTGCAGCCGGACGGCCAGGTGATCCGTTCGGTGATGAGCAAACCGGTGAATGGTCTGTACCAGTTCACTTATCCGCTTGACAGCGGCGCGGCTACCGGCATGTGGCACATTCGCGCCAGCACCGGCGATAACCAGCCGCGCGAGTGGGACTTCCACGTCGAAGACTTTATGCCGGAACGCATGGCCCTGAGCCTGACGCCGCAGGCCGCGCCAGTCGCGCCGGATGCCGAGGTCACCTTTGCCGTCAGCGGCGCTTATCTCTACGGCGCGCCGGCCAGCGGCAACCAGCTGCAGGGCAAGCTGTTCCTGCGCCCGCTGCGCGACGCCGTCGCTGCGCTGCCGGGCTTCCAGTTCGGCGATATTGCGGAAGAAAACCTCTCCCGTAGTCTGGATGAAGTCCAGCTGACGCTGGACGAAAAAGGCCATGGCGAAGTGACCACCTCAAGCCAGTGGCAGGATAGCCATTCGCCGCTGCAGGTGGTGTTGCAGGCGAGCCTGCTGGAATCCGGGGGGCGCCCGGTGACCCGCACCGTACAGCAGCCGATCTGGCCCGCCGGGGCGCTGCCGGGGATCCGCCCGCAATTTACGCTGAAGGACGTTTACGATTACCGCACCGATACCACCGTGAAGCAGCCGGTGGTCGATGAGAACAGTAACGCCGCGTTTGATATCGTCTATGCCGACGCCAAAGGCGAGAAAAAAGCGGTCTCGGGCCTGCAGGTGCGGCTGATCCGCGAGCGCCGCGACTACTACTGGAACTGGTCCGACAGCGAAGGCTGGCAGTCGCAGTTCGATCAAAAAGATCTGCAGGAGGGCGAGGAGTCGCTGGATCTGCAGGCCGGACAAACCGGAAAAGTGAGCTTCCCGGTAGAGTGGGGCTCCTATCGCCTGGAGGTGAAAGGGCCGGACGACGTGGTCAGCAGCGTGCGCTTCTGGGCCGGCTATAGCTGGCAGGATAACAGCGAAGGTACCGGCGCGGCGCGTCCTGACCGGGTCACCATGAAGCTGGATAAACCGAGTTATAAACCGGGCGACACCATCAAGCTGCATATTGCCGCCCCGGCGGCGGGTAAAGGCTACGCGATGGTGGAATCCAGCGAAGGGCCGCTGTGGTGGCAGGAAATTGACGTCCCGGCGGAGGGGATGGATTTGTCTATTCCGGTGGATAAAGCCTGGAACCGCCACGATCTCTACCTCAGCACGCTGGTGGTTCGCCCCGGCGATAAATCCCGCTCGGCGACGCCGAAACGCGCGGTCGGCCTGCTGCATCTGCCGCTGGGCGATGAAAACCGCCGCCTGACGCTGGCGCTGGAGGCTCCGGACAAAATGCGCCCCAACCAGCCGCTGACGGTGAAAGTGAAAGCCAGCGTCAAAGAGGGCGAGGCGCCGAAACAGGTCAACGTCCTGCTCTCGGCGGTGGATAGCGGGGTACTGAATATCACCGATTACGCTACCCCGGATCCGTGGAACGCCTTCTTTGGCCAGAAGCGTTACGGCGCAGATATCTATGACATCTACGGCCAGGTGATCGAAGGGCAGGGACGTGTGGCCAGCCTGCGCTTCGGCGGCGATGGCGACGAGTTAAAACGCGGCGGCAAACCGCCGGTCAACCACGTGACGATCGTCGCCCAGCAGGCGCAGCCGGTGGTATTGAACGATCAGGGCGAAGGCACGGTGACGTTACCCATTGGCGATTTTAACGGCGAGCTGCGGGTGATGGCCCAGGCGTGGACGGCGGATGACTTCGGCAGCAGTGAAGATAAAGTGGTGGTGGCCGCCCCGGTCATCGCCGAACTGAACACCCCGCGCTTCCTCGCCAGCGGCGACACCACACGGCTGGCGCTGGATCTCAGCAATCTGACCGATAAACCGCAAACCCTGCAGGTTCACCTTACCGCCAGCGGGCTGGTAACGTTGAGCGAGAGTCAACTGCCGCCGGTGCAACTGGCGCCGGGGGCGCGCAGCACGCTGTTTATACCGGTGAGCGCGCTGGCGGGATTCGGCGATGGTCAGGTCAATGCTACTATCAGCGGCCTGAGTCTGCCGGGAGAAACCTTCGCCCCGCTGCAGAAACAGTGGAGAATCGGCGTCCGTCCGGCGTTCCCGGCCCAGACTGTCAACAGCGGCGCGGTGCTACAGCCCGGCGAAAGCTGGCAGGCGCCGGCGGCGCAGAGCCAGGGGTTCGCCCCGCAAACGCTGCAGGGCCAACTGCTGCTCAGCGGGAAACCGCCGTTGAACCTCGCGCGCTATATCCGTGAGCTGAAAGCCTATCCTTACGGCTGCCTTGAGCAGACCGCCAGCGGCCTGTTCCCGTCGCTGTACACCAGCGCGGCGCAGCTAAAAGCGCTGGGCATCAGCGGCGATAGCGATGAAAAACGCCGCGCGGCAATCGATGTTGGTATCTCACGCCTGCTGCAGATGCAACTGGAAAATGGCGGCTTTGCGTTGTGGGATAAAGAGGGGCCGGAAGAGTACTGGCTGACCGCCTACGCCATGGACTTCCTCGTCCGCGCGGGCGAGCAGGGCTATAGCGTACCGGTCAACGCCATTAATAAAGGTAACGAACGCCTGCTGCGCTATCTGCAGGAGCCGGGGCTGATGACCGTGCGCTACAGCGATGACGCCCAGGCCAGCCGCTTTGCCGCCCAGGCATACGCCGCGCTGGTGCTGGCGCGTCAGCAAAAAGCCCCGCTCGGCGCATTGCGTGAAATCTGGAGCCGTCACGACCAGGCGCGATCCGGCTTGCCGCTGCTGCAGCTCGGCATTGCGCTGAAAACCATGGGCGATGCGCCGCGCGGCGATGAGGCCATGAAGCTGGCGGTTGCGACCCCGCGCCAGGATGAGAATCGTTGGCTGGGCGATTACGGTAGCCCGCTTCGCGATGACGCCCTGAAGCTGGCGCTGCTGGAAGAGAACAAGTTGCTGCCGGAGGTGCAAAACACGCTGTTGAGCACGCTGTCGGAAGAGGCCTACGGCCAGCGCTGGCTGTCGACCCAGGAAACCAACGCCCTGTTCCTTGCCGGACGTACGCTTGCCGACCTGCCGGGCAACTGGCAGGCGCAAACCTCGCTGCAGGCTGAGCCGCTGGCCGGCGACAAAGCGCAAACCCGTAACCTCGACGGCGATCGGCTGGCGACGCTGCAGGTGAGTAATACCGGCAGTCAGCCGCTGTGGCTGCGTCTCGACAGCAGCGGCTATCCGCATAGCGCGCCACAGCCAGGCGGTAATGTCCTGGGGATTGAACGCACTATTTTCGATACCCAGGGTCAGCAGAAATCGCTGACCTCGCTGCGCAGCGGCGAACTGGTACTGGTGAAGCTGGAGGTGACCGCCAAACGCAATGTGCCTGACGCGCTGGTGGTTGATCTGTTGCCTGCCGGTCTGGAGCTGGAAAACCAGAACCTGGCCAACAGCAGCGCCAGCCTGCAGGAGAATGGCGACGCGGTGCAAAATCTCCTTAACCAGATGCAGCAGGCGGATATTCAGCATATCGAGTTCCGTGACGACCGTTTCGTCGCCGCTGTCGCTGTCAATGAAGGCCAGCCGGTGACGCTGGTCTATCTGGCGCGGGCGGTAACGCCAGGCACTTATCAGGTCCCGCAGCCCCAGGTGGAATCGATGTATGTGCCGCAGTGGCGGGCGACCGGGGCGGCCAGCGGTCCGCTCACCGTGACGCCGTAAATGCGCGTATTGCCTCGGGTAAAACGCCGCTGGCGCTGGCTGGCGGCGTTTATTTTTCTGCTGTGGCTGGCGGTGCTGGCCGCCGATCGCCTGTGGCCGCTGCCGCTGCAGGACGTCACGCCTGCCCGCGTGGTCGTGGCGGAAGACGGCACGCCGCTCTGGCGCTTTGCCGATACGCAGGGCGTCTGGCGTTATCCGGTGACTCTCGCCGACGTGTCGCCGCGCTATCTGCAGGCGCTCATCCAGTATGAAGACCGCTGGTTCTGGAAACATCCTGGGGTCAATCCCTTCGCGGTGCTGCGCGCCGCCTGGCAGGATTTAACCTCCGGGCGGGTCATTTCCGGCGGCAGCACGCTCACCATGCAGGTCGCGCGTCTGCTCGACCCTCATCCGCGCACCTTCGGCGGCAAGCTACGCCAGCTATGGCGGGCGCTGCAGCTGGAGTGGCATCTGTCAAAAAACGACATTCTTACCCTCTATCTGAACCGCGCGCCGTTTGGCGGCACCTTACAGGGGATCGGCGCGGCCAGCTGGGCTTATCTTGGCAAACCGCCCGCTCAGCTCAGCTACGGCGAGGCGGCGCTGCTGGCGGTGCTGCCCCAGGCGCCCAGTCGTTTGCGCCCGGACCGCTGGCCGCAGCGGGCCCAGGCGGCGCGCGATAAAGTCCTCACGCGCATGGTCAGCCAGGGCGTCTGGCCGCAACGGCCGGTACAGGAAGCGATGGAAGAACCTGTATGGCTATTCCCGCGGCAGATGCCGCAGCTGGCGCCGCTTTTTTCACGCCGGGCGCTGGCGACCAGTCGCGACGAAAAGGTGACGACAACGCTCGATGCCGGGCTCCAGCGGCAGCTTGAGGATCTGGCGCTGAACTGGAAATCGCGCCTGCCGCCGCGCAGCTCACTGGCGATTGTTGTAGTCGATCACACGGATATGAAAGTCCGCGGCTGGGTGGGATCGGCGGATATCACCGACGACAGCCGCTTCGGCCATATTGATATGGTCTCGGCGGTGCGTTCGCCGGGATCGGTGCTGAAACCCTTTGTCTACGCGATGGCGATGGATGACGGGCTGATCCATCCGGCGTCGTTATTACAGGATGTTCCACGACGCTTTAGCGATTATCGTCCCGGCAATTTTGACAGCGGATTTCATGGCCCGGTGAGCGTCAGCGAGGCTCTGGTGCGCTCCCTGAATCTGCCGGCGGTGCAGGTGCTTGAAGCCTACGGGCCCAAACGTTTCGCGGCGAATTTACGCAACGCCGGGCTGCCCCTGACGCTGCCCGCTGGCGCAGAGCCGAACCTGTCGCTGATCCTCGGTGGGGCCGGGGCACGGCTGGAAGATATCGTCGCGGCGTACAGCGCCTTTGCCCGACACGGCAAGGCGGCGCGGCTGCGCATGAAACCTGACGCGCCGCTGGTGGAACGGGCGCTGATGTCACCCGGCGCGGCGTGGATTGTCCGGCGCATTTTAGCCGGCGAAGCGCAACCGGTTCCCGATGCCTCACTGCCGCAAGTGGTGCCGCTGGCGTGGAAAACCGGTACCAGCTATGGCTATCGCGATGCGTGGGCGGTCGGCCTCAATGCGCGATATCTGATAGGTATCTGGACCGGACGGCCAGACGGTACGCCGGTGGTGGGCCAGTTTGGCTTCGCCAGCGCCGTGCCGCTGTTAAACCAGGTCAATAATCTGTTGCTGGCGCGCCAGGCGATGAGCCGCGGCGGACTGCCGGTCGACCCGCGCCCGCAAACGGTGAGCCGCGGGACTATTTGCTGGCCAGGCGGGCAGGATCTACCGGCCGGCGACAGCAACTGCCGCCGGCGCTTAGCCAGCTGGCTGCTGGATGCCAGCCAGCCACCGACGCTGCTGCTGCCCGGGCAGGAGGGCGTGCGCGGGATCCGCTTCCCGGTGTGGCGCAACGCAGCAGGGGAAAGGGTGGCCGCGGATTGTCCGGGTGCGACTGAAGTCGTTATTGATGTCTGGCCGCTGCCGCTGGAACCGTGGCTGCCGGCCAGCGAGCGCCGTCGCGCGCGTCTGGGGCCGGTATCGAAAGTGTGCCCACCGTTGCAAACTCAGAATGCCGCGCCGCTGGTGTTGTCAGGTATTCGCGAAGGGGCGGTGATAAAACGTCTGCCGGGCGAGGCGCGGGTGATGTTACCCGTGCAAACCAGCGGTGGAGAAGGGCGGCGCTGGTGGTTTATCAACGGCCAGCCGTTAGATGCCACCGGTGCGACAACCACGCTAACGCTGGATAAGCCTGGCGAGTGGCAGCTGGTGGTCATGGATGAGGCTGGGCAAACGGCGGCCGCCAGTTTCACCCTGCAATAACCAGGGTAAATTTGTTGTTGGCGGTTTGTGTTTCCAATACTCATCTTATTTTAACAAAATGTTACCTTCATCCGTAGGCATCGCCGACGTTGCTCATTATAATGCGCGCCAGGCCATACGATCGTATGCGCAACAACAGAACATTTAATTAGAGGTAATCATGGCTATTGAACGTACTTTTTCCATCATCAAACCAAACGCGGTGGCAAAAAACGTTATTGGCAGCATCTTTTCTCGCTTTGAAGCTGCAGGGTTCAAAATCGTCGGCACCAAAATGCTGCATCTGACCGTTGAGCAGGCTCGCGGTTTCTATGCTGAGCACGAAGGTCGTCCGTTCTTCGATGGTCTGGTTGAATTCATGACCTCCGGCCCGATCGTGGTTTCCGTACTGGAAGGCGAAAATGCGGTTCAGCGTCACCGTGACCTGCTGGGCGCCACCAACCCGGCGAACGCCCTGGCCGGTACCCTGCGCGCTGACTACGCTGATAGCTTCACTGAGAACGGCACCCATGGTTCCGATTCTGTAGAATCCGCTGCTCGCGAAATCGCGTTCTTCTTTGCTGAAGGCGAGGTTTGCCCGCGCACTCGCTAATCTCCTGCGTCTTTCACGCCACCGCTTTGTTGGCTTCATTCGCGCACCCCGGTCACATAGTTATCTATGCTCCCGGGGATTTGCGAACTCGCCGCCTCGCTGTGACCTGAAATACTTTGGAGATACAAACCTCGTCTTTTCGACCGTCGCGGCGTTGGCTGCGCGCGTTCACCCCGGTCACATAGTTATCTATGCTCCCGGGGATTAATGAGAGGCTCCTGCCTCTCACCGGAGGCCAGCCTACGGCTGGTCAAATTCGTTCCCGACGAATTTGTCACTTGCTTGCCGCCTTGCGACAATCGAAAAGCCTTAGAGGATTGAGCAGTCAGTTACAGATTTTTTATCATTGCTTTGTGCAAACGTGGCAATGATGCGCCAGAATTTGTAGAATATAGCGCCCCTGGACGAGCAGTCGCTCTCCGGGGCGTTTCTTTTTCAACCCACCTGGGGCCATAACGTGTAATAACGAGGCCGGAAAACATTATGTCTGAACAAATTGTCACGCCTGATACCGCCGCTCTGACGGTGCCGAATAAAGATGCCAAAATCAACCTGCTGGATTTAAACCGTCAGCAGATGCGCGAGTTTTTCAAAAACATGGGCGAGAAGCCTTTCCGCGCCGATCAGGTGATGAAATGGATGTATCACTACTGCTGCGATGACTTTGATGAAATGACCGACATCAACAAAGTCCTGCGCGGCAAACTGAAGGAAGTCGCCGAGATCCGTGCGCCGGAAGTCGTTGAAGAGCAGCGCTCCAGCGACGGCACCATTAAGTGGGCGATTGCCGTTGGCGATCAGCGCGTTGAAACGGTATACATCCCGGAAGAAGACCGTGCCACGCTGTGCGTCTCTTCACAGGTTGGCTGTGCGCTGGAATGTAAATTCTGCTCCACCGCTCAGCAAGGCTTCAACCGTAACCTGCGCGTTTCCGAAATTATTGGCCAGGTCTGGCGCGCGGCGAAAATCGTCGGCGCGGTGAAGACTACCGGCGTGCGTCCAATTACCAACGTGGTAATGATGGGCATGGGCGAGCCGCTGCTGAACCTCAACAACGTCGTTCCGGCGATGGAAATCATGCTGGATGACTTCGGTTTTGGTCTCTCCAAACGCCGCGTGACCTTGTCTACCTCCGGCGTGGTGCCGGCGCTGGATAAACTCGGCGACATGATCGACGTTGCGCTGGCGATTTCTCTGCACGCGCCGAACGACACCATCCGCGACGAAATTGTACCGATTAACAAAAAGTACAATATTGAGACCTTCCTGAACTCGGTGCGCGGCTATATTTCGAAGTCCAACGCCAACCAGGGTCGTGTGACTATCGAGTACGTCATGCTGGATCACGTCAACGACGGTACCGAGCACGCCCATGAACTGGCGGCGCTGCTGAAAGACACCCCGTGCAAGATCAACCTGATCCCATGGAACCCCTTCCCGGGGGCGCCTTACGGCCGTAGCTCCAACAGCCGCATCGACCGTTTCTCCAAGGTCCTGATGGAGTATGGATTTACGACCATCGTGCGTAAAACCCGCGGTGACGATATTGATGCCGCCTGCGGCCAGTTGGCGGGCGATGTTATTGACCGTACCAAGCGCACGCTGCGTAAGCGGATGCAGGGTGAAGCGATTGACGTAAAAGCGGTCTGACAAATGATGACCCGTGCAGCACAGGCGGCGCGGGTCATATTTATGACCAATAACCAGGCGAAATACGCTGATTCAGTTAATAATTACGGTGCGTTTTTGTCGACTTTGAGGCAGTATGTAGCGGCACAACAACCGCTTAGCATTCAATTTTGATTCGTCTCTGTGATCGCGCGCCTGACAGTCCTATACTGTGAGGCTGACGTACCACAGATGTCTCGCGGCGCCGGCGTTTTCCCGCGCTGAACTTTAAATTTCACGTACCAGTAGTTGTAGCGAATGAATACTGAAGCCACTCAAGATCATCAAGAAGCAAACACCACGGGCGCGCGTTTGCGTCACGCCCGCGAACAACTCGGACTTAGCCAGCAAGCGGTGGCCGAACGCTTATGCCTGAAGGTGTCCACGGTTCGTGATATTGAAGACGATAAGGCACCTGCCGACCTCGCCTCCACCTTCCTGCGCGGTTACATCCGCTCCTACGCTCGCCTCGTACATATCCCTGAAGAAGAACTGCTGCCGATGATGGCCAAGCAAGCGCCTATCCGTGCGGCAAAGGTCGCGCCAATGCAGAGCTTCTCTTTAGGCAAGCGTCGCAAAAAGCGCGATGGCTGGCTGATGAGCTTTACCTGGCTGGTGCTGTTTGTGGTTATCGGCCTGAGCGGTGCCTGGTGGTGGCAAGACCATAAGGCGCAGCAGGAAGAGATCTCGACCATGGCCGATCAGTCTTCCGCTGAGCTGAACGGCGGTGACGCCAACAGCCAGAACGTGCCGCTGGATACCAGCGCGCCGGTAGACTCAGGCACCGATAGCGCCGCGAACAGCGCGCCAACCGATACCGCCAGCACACCGACCACCAGCGCCCCGGCTCAGACGCCAGCGGACAATAACGCGGTCGTGGCACCTTCTCAGGCTAATGTCGATACCGCCGGAACGGCCCCGACGACCCCGGCAACGCCGGCCTCGCCGTTACCGACCGATCAGGCGAACGTCACGACCCCTGCGGCGTCGGCACAGGATCTGGTGATGAACTTTTCCGCCGACTGCTGGCTGGAAGTGAGCGATGCCACCGGTAAAAAACTGTTCAGCGGCCTGCAGCGTAAAGGCGGCAACCTGAACCTGAGCGGTCAGGCGCCGTATAAACTGAAAATTGGCGCCCCGGCAGCGGTACAGATCCAGTTCCTCGGCAAGCCAGTCGATTTGAGTCGTTTTATCAGAACTAACCAGGTTGCGCGTCTGACCCTCAATGCCGAACAATCACCGGCGCAGTAACAGACGGGTAACGCGGGAGATTTTTCATGCATAACCAGGCTCCGATTCAACGTAGAAAATCTAAACGTATTTACGTTGGTAATGTGCCAATTGGCGATGGGGCCCCCATCGCCGTCCAGTCAATGACCAATACGCGTACCACCGATGTGGCCGCGACGGTAAGCCAAATCAAAGCGTTAGAGCGCGTCGGCGCGGACATCGTCCGCGTCTCTGTTCCGACGATGGATGCCGCCGAAGCGTTCAAACTGATCAAACAGCAGGTCAACGTCCCGCTGGTCGCCGATATCCATTTTGACTACCGTATCGCGCTGAAAGTCGCCGAATACGGTGTTGACTGCCTGCGTATCAACCCGGGCAACATCGGCAACGAAGAGCGCATTCGCACGGTTGTGGACTGCGCACGCGATAAAAACATTCCTATCCGCATCGGCGTCAACGCCGGCTCGCTGGAAAAAGATCTGCAGGAAAAATATGGCGAGCCGACGCCGCAGGCGCTGCTCGAATCTGCTATGCGCCACGTCGATCATCTCGATCGCCTCAACTTCGATCAGTTTAAAGTCAGCGTTAAAGCCTCCGACGTCTTCCTGGCGGTAGAGTCTTATCGCCTGCTGGCGAAACAGATCGATCAGCCGCTGCATCTCGGGATCACCGAAGCGGGTGGGGCACGCAGCGGCGCGGTGAAGTCCGCGATCGGCCTGGGCCTGCTGTTATCCGAGGGGATCGGCGATACGCTGCGCGTCTCGCTGGCGGCGGATCCGGTGGAAGAGATCAAGGTCGGCTTCGATATCCTCAAGTCCCTGCGCATTCGTGCTCGCGGCATTAACTTCATTGCCTGTCCAACCTGCTCGCGTCAGGAGTTTGACGTTATCGGTACGGTCAACGCCCTGGAGCAGCGTCTGGAAGATATCATCACCCCGATGGATGTTTCGATCATCGGCTGCGTGGTGAATGGTCCGGGCGAAGCGCTGGTCTCCACCCTCGGCGTGACCGGCGGCAACAAGAAAAGCGGTCTGTATGAAGACGGCGTGCGTAAAGATCGACTGGACAACGACGACATGATCGACCAGCTGGAAGCGCGTATTCGTGCCAAAGCCTCGATGCTCGATGAAGCCCGTCGTATTGACGTTCAACAGCTTGAAGCAAAATAACGTGTTGGGAAGCGATACGCTTCCCGTGTATGATTGAACCTGCGGGCGCAAGGCGCCGGGGTTCATTTTTGTATATATAAAGAGAATAAACGTGGCAAAGAACATTCAAGCCATCCGTGGCATGAACGATTATCTGCCGGGCGAAACCGCTCTCTGGCAGCGCATTGAAGGCTCACTGAAGCAGGTGCTCGGTAGCTACGGTTACAGCGAAATCCGTTTGCCGATTGTAGAGCAGACCCCGTTATTCAAACGCGCGATCGGCGAAGTGACCGACGTGGTTGAAAAAGAGATGTACACCTTTGAGGACCGCAACGGCGACAGCCTGACGCTGCGTCCGGAAGGGACGGCGGGCTGCGTACGTGCCGGCATCGAACATGGTCTGCTGTACAATCAAGAACAGCGTCTGTGGTACGTCGGGCCAATGTTCCGCCACGAGCGTCCGCAGAAAGGTCGCTACCGCCAGTTCCATCAGATTGGCGCCGAAGTGTTTGGCCTGCAGGGCCCGGACATTGATGCCGAGCTGATTATGCTGACCGCGCGCTGGTGGCGTGAGCTGGGCATCTCCGATCACGTCAGCCTTGAGCTGAACTCCATCGGTTCGCTGGAAGCGCGTGCCAACTACCGCGACGCGCTGGTCGCTTACCTGGAGCAGTTTACCGATAAACTGGATGAAGACAGCAAACGCCGGATGTACACCAACCCGCTGCGGGTGCTGGACTCCAAGAACCCGGACGTGCAGGCGCTGCTGAACGACGCGCCGGCGCTCGGCGACTACCTCGACGAAGAGTCGAAAGCCCACTTTGCCGGCCTGTGCGCGCTGCTTGACGATGCCGGGATCCGCTACACCGTCAACCAGCGTCTGGTACGCGGCCTCGACTACTATAACCGTACCGTGTTCGAGTGGGTAACCACCAGCCTCGGTTCCCAGGGCACCGTCTGCGCCGGCGGTCGTTACGACGGCCTGGTTGAGCAGCTGGGCGGTCGTGCCACCCCGGGCGTGGGCTTTGCTATGGGGCTGGAACGTCTTGTTTTACTGGTCCAGGCAGTGAATCCGGAATTTAAAGCCGATCCTGTTGTCGATATATACCTGGTAGCCTCCGGGACCGATACTCAGTCTGCTGCAATGCGTCTGGCTGAGCAGGTTCGCGATGCGCTGCCCGGCGTCAAGCTGATGACCAACCACGGCGGCGGCAACTTTAAGAAGCAGTTTGCCCGCGCCGATAAGTGGGGCGCCCGTATCGCCCTGGTGGTCGGTGAGTCAGAGATCGCTGACGGAAACGTGGTAGTGAAGGATTTACGCTCAGGTGAGCAAACTACCGTAACGCAGGAGAGCGTTGCCGCGCATTTGCGCACACTTCTGGGTTAATCTCCCGGGAATTATTAGTCAGGAGAAGGACTGCGTGGAAACTTTTAACAACGAGAACGATCAGGTCGATGCGCTGAAGCGCTTCTTTGCCGAAAACGGCAAAGCGCTGGCGGTCGGGGTGATTTTAGGGATTGGCGCGCTGGTTGGCTGGCGCTACTGGACCTCCCATCAGCAGGATACGGCCAGAGACGCGTCTCTGGCTTACGAACAGGCGACTTCCGCGCTGAAATCGAATACGCCAGAAGTACTGTCAGGGGCGGAGAAATTCGCGGCTGACAATAAAAATACCTACGGCGCCTTCGCCTCTCTCGAGCTGGCACAGCATTTTGTTGAACAGAACGATCTGCCTAACGCTGAAAAGCAGCTGCAGCAGGGGCTGGCGGCCGCGTCTGATGCTAACCTGAAATCGGTTATCAGCATGCGTCTTGCCCGCGTTCAGCTGCAGATGAAACAGGCTGATGCGGCGCTGAAAACCCTCGACAGCATCAAAGGTGAGGGCTGGACCGCCATTGTGGCCGATTTGCGCGGCGAAATTCTGTTGAGCAAAGGCGATAAGCAAGGGGCCCGTGCGGCGTGGGAAGCTGGCGTGAAAAGCGATGCTTCTCCTGCGCTCAGCGAAATGATGCGTATGAAAATGAATAATTTTTCCATCTGAGAGGGACTCGATGCAATTGCGTAAATTACTTTTGCCAGGGCTGCTTTCCGTTACCTTGCTGAGCGGGTGTTCGCTGTTTAATAGCGAAGAAGATGTGGTGAAAATGTCACCGCTGCCGACGGTAGAAAACCAGTTTACGCCGTCCACGTCCTGGAGCACCTCGGTTGGCGATGGTATCGGCGAATTTTACTCTAACCTTCATCCGGCCTTCGCCGACGGCGTAGTGTATGCTGCTGACCGTAAAGGCACCGTCAAAGCGCTGAACGCGGACGACGGCAAAGAGGTGTGGTCTGTGAACCTGGCGGAGAAAGATGGCTGGTTCTCGCGCGTGCCAGCGCTGCTTTCCGGCGGTGTGACCGTCTCTGGCGGCCATGTTTATATTGGCAGTGAGAAAGCGCAGCTGTATGCGCTGAATACCAGCGATGGTACCGTTGCCTGGCAAACCCGCGTTGCTGGCGAGGCGCTGTCGCGTCCGGTGGTGAGCGATGGCATGGTGCTGGTGCATACCAGTAACGGCCAGCTGCAGGCGTTGAATGAGACCGATGGTGCCGTGAAGTGGACCGTTAACCTCGATATGCCGGCACTCTCCCTGCGCGGCGAGTCTGCGCCTGCGACCGCTTATGGCGCGGCGATCGTCGGAGGCGACAACGGCCGCGTCAGTGCAGTATTGATGCAGCAGGGGCAGATGATTTGGCAGCAGCGTATTTCTACGGCCACCGGCCCGACGGAAATTGACCGCCTGAACGACGTCGACACGACGCCGATCATCGTTAACGGTGTGGTTTATGCGCTGGCTTATAACGGTAACCTGACCGCGCTGGACCTGCGTAGCGGCCAGATTATGTGGAAACGCGAGCTGGGTTCGGTGAATGATTTCATCGTCGATGGTAACCGTATCTACCTGGTTGACCAGAACGATCGCCTGCTGGCACTGACCACCGATGGTGGTGTGACCCTGTGGACGCAAAGCGATCTGCTGCACCGTTTGCTGACCGCGCCGGTGTTGTATAATGGCAATCTGGTCGTCGGTGATAGCGAAGGCTACATGCACTGGGTGAATCCGGAAGATGGCCATTTTGTGGCACAGCAGAAAGTCGATAGTTCCGGCTTCCTGACCGATCCGGTGGTTGCAGATGGTCGACTGCTGATCCAGGCGAAAGACGGTACGCTGTACGCGATTACGCGTTAATTACCGCTGTCGTGAATGATTAAGAAACGGCCCCTGGCAGACAGGGGCCGTTTTGACTTTTTTAAAAACGTCGTTAAGACGATGTTGCTTAGTGATTGTATGAGGCATTTAACATGATACCTGTGGTCGCGCTTGTCGGGCGCCCTAACGTTGGAAAATCCACGCTCTTTAACCGCCTGACGCGCACTCGTGATGCGCTGGTTGCGGATTTCCCGGGGCTGACTCGTGACCGTAAGTACGGTCGGGCCGAAGTCGAAGGCCGCGAATTCATCTGTATCGATACCGGTGGTATTGATGGTACGGAAGAGGGCGTGGAAACCCGGATGGCGGAGCAGTCGCTGTTGGCTATCGAAGAGGCCGATGTGGTGCTGTTTATGGTCGATGCGCGCGCAGGCCTGATGCCGGCGGACATCGCCATCGCTAAACATCTGCGCTCTCGTGAAAAGCCCACCTTCCTGGTGGCCAATAAAACCGACGGCATCGATGTCGACCAGGCGATGGCGGACTTCTGGTCCTTAGGCCTGGGTGATATCTATCCTATCGCTGCTTCGCACGGCCGCGGCGTGACCAGCCTGCTGGAGCAGGCCCTGCTGCCATGGGTGGATGAGATCAGCCCGCAGGAAGAGGTGGATGAAGACGCCGAATACTGGGCAAAATTCGAAGCCGAGCAGAATGGTGAAGCGGAAGAAGAGCCGGAGGACGACTTCAATCCGCAGGATCTGCCGATCAAGCTGGCGATTGTTGGACGCCCTAACGTCGGTAAATCAACCCTCACCAACCGCATCCTCGGTGAAGATCGCGTGGTAGTTTACGATATGCCGGGCACCACCCGCGACAGTATTTACATCCCGATGCAGCGTGACGAGCGTGAATATGTGCTCATCGATACCGCCGGGGTACGTAAGCGCGGGAAAATCACCGACGTCGTGGAAAAGTTCTCGGTGATCAAAACGCTGCAGGCGATTGAAGACGCCAACGTCGTGCTGCTGGTGATCGATGCTCGCGAAGGGATCTCCGATCAGGACCTCTCGCTGCTGGGCTTTATCCTCAACAGCGGTCGTTCGCTGGTGATCGTTGTCAACAAGTGGGATGGCCTGAGTCAGGAAGTGAAGGAGCAGGTGAAGGAGACCCTCGACTATCGTCTGGGCTTTATCGACTTTGCCCGGGTGCACTTCATCTCCGCCCTGCACGGTAGCGGCGTCGGCAACCTGTTTGAATCGGTACGCGAAGCCTATGACAGCGCCACCCGCCGCGTAAGCACCGCGATGCTGACCCGGATCATGAACATGGCGGCGGAAGATCATCAGCCACCGCTGGTGCGTGGCCGTCGCGTGAAGCTGAAATATGCCCACGCCGGGGGCTACAACCCGCCTATCGTGGTGATCCACGGTAACCAGGTGAAGGATCTGCCGGATTCCTACAAGCGCTACCTGATGAACTACTTCCGTAAATCCCTGGACGTGATGGGCACGCCAATCCGGATCCAGTTCAAGGAAGGGGAAAACCCGTTCGCCAACAAGCGCAACACCCTGACGCCGAACCAGATGCGTAAACGTAAGCGCCTGATCAAGCACATCAAGAAAAGCAAATAATCATCAAACCCGCTTCGGCGGGTTTTTTGTGGCCGCCATGCCGGTAAATGTCAAAACCTTCCGCCATAATCCCGCGATACTTCGCGGGGAACAGAGCGGCTCAAAGGTGGACTTACTATGCAGATTGGTTTTATCGGCCTCGGCGCGGTGGTGGAAACCGCCTATTTACCGGCGCTGCGTCGCCTGGGATACCGTATTGACAGCTGCCATGGCTATGACCTGGACTGCAGCAGAGCGCTGCCGGGGATCCAGCGCTGTAATTCGCTGTCGGCACTGCTGGCCGAACCTCTGGATACGCTCTTCATTACCACCTCATCACTTCAGCATCTGCCCGTGCTGGAGAGGGCGTTAGCCAGCGGCATTTCCCGCATCGTGGTGGAAAAGCCGATCGTGGCCAACCTTGAGCAGGCCGCCCGGCTGCGGGCGCTGCTGGCGCCGCATGAGCAGGCCGCGCGGGTGCTGGCTCTTGACCACTGGATGGCGCGAGGCGTTGCGCTGAACGCTCCTGGCCCACGGTGGCGGGCGGAAGGGGAGGCCAGCCGCCTGCCGCCGCCGCACCTGTCAGCGCAGGATATCGTCTGGCTCGAAGGCTATTTACAGGAGCCAAGCGGCTTTAACGCTGCCGGAGAGCCGGTCGCGCTCAATTTTGCCACCGGGGAGCTGGATACCCGGCAGCTGCGTCACCCTGATGGGGTGATCCTCGATATCGGCACCCATGTCCTGGCGATGCTCCGCGAAACCCTGCACGCCAGCGGAAGCGATACGGCGCTGAGCCTTTCCCTTCGGGTGGCGAAAGACCGCCTCGGCCATGACATTGCCCCTGGGGATACGGTCACCGCAGAGGGGGAGGCGCATCTGCAGGGAACCCTGGGCACTATCCCGCTTAATATCTGGCTAAACAAATACGCGGGCCCCGCGGGCGGGCAAAAGGGAATGCGGATAGGGCTGCGGGACGGGCGAATCCTCATCCTCGACCGCTCCCCTGAGGGCGAAGTGGTGACGCTGCACGACGGCGAGCGGATCCAGCGCTGGACCCGCCCCGGGACGATCTATTCGCACTGCCTCGATGAGCAGATCCTCGGCGCGGATAATCTGTTTATCCGGGCGCCCGACAGCGTGGCCGGGTTGACGCGACGTCGGCTTGAGGAAGTGGAATGGCTGCTCAGGTTGCAGCAGCAATTACGCGGCCCTCATTGAAGCCGGAACATGATAAAATAGGTGCAGATAAACATTGAAAGGAATGGTTATGGAACTTGATTGCCCTCTGTGCCACGCGCCGTTAGATGTCAAAGGCAGCAGCGCGCATTGCGCCCAGTGCGAAAGGGTATTTGCCCTCGAGGCCCGCTGCCCGGAATGCCACCAGCCGCTGGAGGTGCTCAAGGCGTGCGGCGCGGTGGATTACTTTTGCCAGCATGGGCATGGCCTGATCTCGAAAAAACTGGTGGAATTTATTCCGCTGGTTTAGCGGGTGAAGGCTTTCTGGCCCGCGTTTTTTTCACCGGCGCGATCTGCTTCACTTCGCTTTCGACCCAGCCGTCTTTCAGGCGGGTGGTGAGCAGATCGCCGGTTTTGACCTGTTTTGTCTGCTTTAGCACCGTACCGTCATTCACCGAGGTGACGCTGTAGCCGCGCGCCAGAGTGGCTAAGGGACTCACCGCCTCCAGATGGGTCACCGCGTTGCCAAACCGTTCACGCCGCTCGCTGAGGCGGCCACGCATATTTTCCGCCAGCCGGTATTCCAGCTGCTGGATCCGCGATTGCGCCCGGTGGATCCGTGGCTGCGGGTTGTAGTGATCCAGACGTTGAACGGTGCGCTTTTGCCGCTGTTCGGCGCGCTTAAGCTGCGATTCCACGGCGATGCGCATCCGCTGGCGCAGGCGTTCCAGGGCGGTCTGCTGGCGGGCCAAGCGCAGCTGCGGATGCTGTTGCTGCAGGCGATGGAACAGCTGGGTAAAACGGCGCTGGCGACTGGCGAGGAAATAGTCCATCGCCATCTCCAGACGCTGCTGTCCGGACTGCAGCTGGCGCAGCAGCTCCTGCTGATTGCGGCTGACGATCTCCGCGGCGGCTGAGGGAGTCGGTGCTCGCAGGTCGGCAACAAAATCGGCGATCGTGACGTCGGTTTCATGGCCGACGGCGCTAACGATAGGGATCTGGCTGGCGAAAATAGCCCGTGCCACCCGTTCATCGTTAAAACTCCACAGATCCTCCAGCGAACCGCCGCCGCGTCCGACAATCAGTACGTCACACTCCTGGCGCGCGTTGGCCAGCGCGATGGCGCGCACAATCTGCCCGGGGGCGTCGTCACCCTGGACCGCGGTTGGGTAGATGATCACCGGCAGCCCGGGATCGCGGCGCCTGAGAACATGGAGAATATCGTGCAGCGCCGCACCGGTTTTCGAGGTGATGACGCCGACGCAGTGGGCGGGTGAGGGGAGCGCCTGCTTATGTTTTTGCTCGAACAGTCCTTCCGCCGTTAACTGCGCTTTGAGCTGCTCATACTTCTGCTGTAATAACCCTTCGCCGGCGGGCTGCATGCTTTCGACGATAATCTGGTAGTCGCCGCGCGGCTCATACAGGGTGATGTTGGCGCGAACCAGCACCTGCTGCCCGTGCTGTGGGCGAAACGTCACCCGGCGGTTGCTGTTGCGGAACATCGCGCAGCGCACCTGGGCGTTATCGTCTTTTAAGGTGAAGTACCAGTGGCCGGAAGAAGGCTGGCTGAAGTTAGAGATCTCGCCGCTGATCCAAACCTGGCCCATTTCGCGCTCAAGCAGCAGACGCACCGTCTGATTGAGGCGGCTTACGGTAAAAATTGCGGGGGATTGAGAGGGTAACATGTGAGCAAGATCAAACTTTAAATCAGCAGGTTATTCAGTCGATAGTAACGCGCTCAGAGGGGATGGCAAGTATTATTTGCAAAAAAGGGTAGATGCAATCGGTTACGCTCTGTATAATGCCACGGCAATATTTATCCACCCTGGTCGAGATATTGCCCATGCTACGTATCGCTAAAGAAGCCCTGACGTTTGACGACGTCCTCCTCGTTCCCGCTCATTCTACCGTTCTGCCGAATACTGCCGATCTCAGCACTCAGCTGACGAAAACCATTCGTCTGAATATTCCTATGCTCTCCGCAGCCATGGATACCGTAACGGAAGCGCGTCTGGCTATTGCCCTGGCACAGGAAGGCGGCATCGGCTTTATTCACAAAAACATGTCCATCGAGCGCCAGGCGGAAGAAGTTCGTCGCGTGAAGAAACATGAGTCCGGCGTGGTCACCGACCCGCAGACCGTTCTGCCAACCACCACCCTGCGTGAAGTGAAAGAGCTGACCGAGCGTAACGGCTTCGCCGGCTACCCGGTGGTTACCGAAGAGAACGAGCTGGTCGGTATCATCACTGGCCGCGACGTGCGTTTCGTCACCGATTTGAACCAGCCGGTCAGCGTCTATATGACCCCGAAAGAGCGTCTGGTTACCGTACGTGAAGGCGAAAGCCGCGAGGTGGTCTTCGCTAAGATGCACGAAAAACGCGTTGAGAAGGCGCTGGTCGTGGATGAGAGCTTCCACCTGCGCGGCATGATCACTGTTAAAGATTTCCAGAAAGCAGAACGTAAACCGAATGCCTGTAAAGATGAGCAGGGCCGTCTGCGCGTAGGCGCGGCGGTCGGCGCCGGTGCCGGCAACGAAGAGCGCGTTGACGCGCTGGTAGCCGCGGGCGTTGACGTTCTGCTGATCGACTCCTCGCACGGTCATTCTGAAGGCGTCCTGCAGCGCATTCGTGAAACCCGCGCGAAATACCCGGACCTGCAAATCATCGGCGGCAACGTGGCCACCGGTGCAGGCGCGCGCGCGCTGGCGGAAGCCGGTTGCAGCGCGGTGAAAGTGGGTATCGGCCCGGGCTCCATCTGTACGACCCGTATCGTCACCGGTGTGGGCGTGCCGCAGATCACCGCCGTTTCCGACGCGGTGGAAGCACTGGAAGGGACCGGTATTCCGGTTATCGCTGACGGCGGTATCCGTTTCTCCGGCGATATCGCCAAAGCCATCGCTGCCGGCGCGGCCGCGGTGATGGTCGGCTCTATGCTGGCGGGTACCGAAGAATCCCCGGGTGAAATCGAACTCTACCAGGGCCGTTCTTACAAATCCTACCGCGGCATGGGCTCTCTTGGCGCGATGTCTAAAGGCTCCTCTGACCGCTACTTCCAGAGCGATAACGCTGCTGACAAACTGGTGCCGGAAGGTATCGAAGGCCGCGTGGCCTATAAAGGTCGCCTGAAAGAGATTATTCACCAGCAGATGGGCGGTTTGCGTTCCTGTATGGGTCTGACCGGCTGTGGTACCATTGACCTGCTGCGTACCAAAGCTGAATTCGTACGCATCAGCGGTGCGGGCATTCAGGAAAGCCACGTTCACGACGTGACCATCACCAAAGAGTCCCCGAACTACCGTCTGGGCTCCTGATTTCTTCGCCCGACCTAGCGTCGGGCGATTTATTTACTCTGTTTCACTTGCCTCGGAATTAGCGTCAATGACGGAAAACATTCATAAACATCGCATTCTCATCCTCGACTTCGGCTCTCAGTATACTCAGCTGGTGGCGCGTCGCGTGCGTGAGCTGGGCGTCTACTGTGAGCTGTGGGCGTGGGATGTCACAGAAGCACAGATCCGCGAATTCAATCCAAGCGGCATCATTCTTTCCGGCGGCCCGGAAAGTACTACCGAAGAGAACAGCCCGCGCGCGCCGCAGTATGTGTTTGAAGCCGGCGTGCCGGTATTTGGCGTCTGCTACGGCATGCAGACCATGGCGATGCAGCTGGGCGGCCATGTGGAAGGTTCTAACGAGCGTGAGTTTGGCTACGCGCAGGTTGAAGTGGTTAACGACAGCGCGCTGGTGCGCGGTATCGAAGACTCCCTGACCGCGGACGGCAAACCGTTGCTGGACGTGTGGATGAGCCACGGCGACAAAGTTACCGCCATCCCGTCTGACTTCGTCACCGTCGCCAGCACCGACAACTGCCCGTTTGCCATTATGGCCAACGAAGAAAAACGCTTCTACGGCGTGCAGTTCCACCCGGAAGTCACCCACACCCGTCAGGGGATGCGTATGCTGGAGCGCTTCGTGCGCGACATCTGCCAGTGCGAAGCCCTGTGGACTCCGGCGAAAATCATCGACGACGCCGTCGAGCGTATCCGCCAGCAGGTTGGCGATGACAAAGTGATCCTCGGCCTCTCCGGCGGCGTGGACTCCTCCGTGACCGCGATGCTGCTGCACCGCGCCATCGGCAAAAACCTGACCTGCGTATTCGTGGATAACGGCCTCCTGCGTCTGAATGAAGCGCAGCAGGTGATGGACATGTTTGGCGACCACTTTGGCCTGAACATTGTTCACGTCGAAGGCGAGCAGCGCTTCCTCGACGCGCTGAAAGGCGAGAACGATCCGGAAGCGAAACGTAAAATCATCGGCCGCGTCTTCGTGGAAGTGTTCGACGAAGAAGCGCTGAAGCTGGACGACGTCAAATGGCTGGCGCAGGGTACCATCTACCCTGACGTTATCGAATCTGCCGCTTCCGCTACCGGTAAAGCGCACGTCATCAAATCTCACCACAACGTGGGCGGCCTGCCGAAAGAGATGAAGATGGGGCTGGTTGAGCCGCTGCGTGAGCTGTTCAAAGACGAAGTGCGTAAGATCGGTCTGGAACTGGGCCTGCCGTACGATATGCTCTACCGTCACCCGTTCCCGGGCCCGGGCCTCGGCGTGCGCGTGCTGGGCGAAGTGAAGAAAGAGTACTGCGACCTGCTGCGTCGTGCGGACGCTATCTTCATCGAAGAGCTGCACAAAGCTGACCTGTACAACAAAGTGAGTCAGGCGTTTACCGTGTTCCTGCCGGTTCGTTCCGTCGGCGTGATGGGCGATGGGCGTAAATACGACTGGGTCGTTTCCCTGCGTGCGGTGGAAACCATCGACTTTATGACCGCGCACTGGGCGCACCTGCCGTATGATTTCCTCGGCCGCGTCTCTAACCGCATTATCAATGAAGTGAACGGTATCTCCCGCGTGGTGTATGACATCAGCGGTAAGCCGCCAGCAACGATTGAGTGGGAATGATCCCCGTCGTTAGCTGAATGAAACGAAACCCTCTGTTTTTACAGAGGGTTTTTTACTTTAGACATCCCTTCAATCCCGTCGTCCCAGAAGGTTATCTGGCAGGGTGAGGTTTCCCTGTGAATTCCCCGTTTGCGGTTCCGGCAGATGTTCAGCTGGCCCATTTTTTGCCGCCGTCGGATGAAGGGCGGGAAATTTGCCCGGCTGTGCCTTGCCCGCCCCGCGCACCATCGCCAGCGCCAGTCCGGCAACGATCAACGTTAACCCGGTGGACACCCACATTCCGCCGATAATGCCCAGCCGGTGGTTCAGCCATGCGTAGGCAAAGGGTGAGGCAGCCGCCATCAGTTGCCCGGGGATTAGCAGGATACCGGTGCGGCAGGCATAGCTTTCTGCGCTAAACAGCGCCAGCGGTAGCGTTGCTTTGACAATCGTCACCAGCCCGTTAATCGCGCCATAGCCCAGCACAAACCCGGCTGCGCATCCGGCATAAGCCGTGCTGCTCAATCCAAGGAGAAAACAGAGCGGCATGGCGAGCGCGGTAAAACGCGTCAGCGTGAGTGGGGTGACCCGGGGACCGGCCAGCACTTCCCCCAGCCGGGCGCCGGTCTGGCCGAATCCCCACAGCATACCGACGGCAACCGGCAGACCAAAGTGGCTGATAAACTCCGGCAGATGGGTGGAGGTGCCGTTAGAGATGAAGGTGATCAGCGCAATAAAGATCGCGTAACGCGCCCCGTTACGCCGGTCGCCCTCTGCTGTCGCTTGCGAGGCTGGTGATTTCGCCGGTGAACTGAGCCGCTGGCGAGGCAGTTGATAACTCAGCCATGCGCTCAGCAGGCCAAACAGCGCATAGATCCGCAAGGCATTCTGCCAGGGCATGATGGTTAATAACGCCTCGCCCAGCGGCCAGAAGAGGGCAGAGGCCAGACCGCCAGCGAGAGTGATATGAGAGATAGTTTTCCGCGCCTGCTGACCGTACAGATTCACCACTGTGGCGAACAGCGCATCATATAGCGAAAGCCGCATGCCGATGCCGGTCAGCAGCCAGGCGCCGTACCAGCCGGCCAGCGAAGGGCGCCAGGCCATCATGGCGCAGCTGGCGGCTATCAGTAAGGTTCCGCTGGTGACCACCAGCCTTCCGCCAAAGCGAGCCAGCAGCCTGGCAACGAACGGAGAAACAGCGGCCATCATCAGCATGGCGAGCGTCAGGCCGAGATAGATCTGCGGCAAGGACCATCCTTTGTCGGCGGCGATAGCCCCGGCAAAGGTGCCGGGCATATAAAAAGAGATCCCCCAGTTGATCAGTTGCTGACCGCCCGCGGTGAAGGCGAGCCGTCGGGGAATAGCGCGTGTTTCCATGGTTTTCATTCCGTTAAGGCAGTTGTCCTGAGCATACCCGGCAGGCTATTGTTCTGGCAGAGCGGCCACCTTATGCGCGGTATAAGAGAAACTTTGTATGACAACACTGAACCTGGGAAACCTGGCGACCTTCCGGCTGGTCGTACAGCGCGGCAGCTTTTCTGCCGCCGCCGACGCGCTGGGGATCTCCCAACCTGCCGTTAGCCTGCAGGTGCGTCAGCTGGAGCAGTTTTTACAGACCCGTTTGCTGGAGCGTACCGGCCGCGGGATCAAGGCGACGGCGGCGGGAATGGCACTGCTGGCCCACAGCGAGCAGATCGATCGGGCGGTGAATAGCGCAATGCAGTCGGTCAGCGCATTCAGTCAGGAAGTTAATGGGGCGGTAACGCTGGGGACCGGCGCGACGGCCTGCATTCATCTTCTCCCGCCGCTGCTGCAGCATCTTCGTCAGCAGCATCCGCTGTTGACGGTGGGGGTGACCACCGGCAACACGCTGGATATCGTCCGGGCGGTGGAGGAAAATCGCCTCGATCTCGGGCTGGTTACCTTGCCCGTACAGGGACGCAGTCTGGCGGTGACCTCAGTGGTTGACGAGGAGTTCGTGGTTATCCATGCCAGTCACGAGACGGGGACGCTGGCGGATTATACTCCTGCTGAACTGCTGGATCTGCCGCTCATTGCCTTCGAAGCCGGCAGCGGCACCCGGGATCTGATTGACCGCTGGTTCCGCTCGGCGGGAGTGGCGGTCACGCCGGTGATGCAGTTGGGCAGCATCGAGGCGATTAAACGGATGGTGCGGGCAGGGCTGGGCTACAGCATCGTGCCCCGCATGGCGGTGGAGCAGGAGAAGGATCGCGACGGATTAAGCGTGCACTCGCTGGCGCCGCGGCTATATCGACAGCTGGCGGTAGTCATGCGTCAGGACAAAATTGTGACAAAAGGTATCGCAGAAATGCTGCGCCTGCTGCATGCCGTGCACTGATAAATCGCCGACGGCAAAATTACCGCATCAAAGACAATACATCAGCAGCGAGCGACTCTGTCTGCGGAGTGTGGCGCTTCCAGTATTATAATCAAAGGATTACTCGCGAGCGGAGGGCTCGACGGTGAGTGAAGACTCCTGCGACGCTTTTTTATCTTGGTGATGGTACCAGGCGCCGATGGAGGAGTAGACAAAGCGTCCAAAGAAGAAGAGAAAGCTGATAAGCAGTACGATACGGGTCATGCGACGGTTAAATCGATGTCGTTTACGCATACTGGGTGCCTGACTCACAAAAGGTTCCTTGAAGTATACCCGAAGATGGGCGATGGGGGTATTAAGGCACAGGAACGAGGTGGGGTCAATTGATGCAGATGTAAAAGTGCCGCAGTGAAAACATTAATTAATGTTATATAAGATAATCATCGTATTTACATGCTCACTTTATTAGCAATAAAAAGGTAAAAAAATAAGTTTTATTAATGTTAGCGTCAGTATTTGTTGATTTATATCAACAGTCCCATTCTCTTGACCACTAAAATCAGCGAACATTACCGTATCGTTATTACTTATGCGGTCAGCATGGGGTGGTTGGATGCCTGCCTGAATATGCCTCGCAGGAGCAGAGGCTCTCTGTAGAGCACCTATGAATTTATTAAAATATTATCAACAATATCGCGACAAGTGGTGGGCTTTACCGCTTGTTCTGCCCTCGCTGTTATTACCCTTCGCCAGATGGGCGAATACCTACACCATGCTCAATGGCCACATGGTATTCCTTTATTATCTTCCTCTGGCATTAGTACTCAGCCTGATGATGTTTTTCGGTTGGGCGGCGATCCCGGGTATTATTATTGGCCTGCTGCTCACGCTGGCCCGAGGAATGACGCCCGAGCAGGCTATCGGCGTGTTGTTTCATTTTCTCATCCCCTGCGTGCTGTGCTGGGGCGGATATCGCATCTTTGTACCCCGGCGCCAGCAGGTCTCGCACGGTAACGTCAAACTGATGCCGCACCGTCTGTTCTGGCAGATGCTGCTTCCCTCGGTCATTTTTCTTATTCTGTCACAGATCGCTGAGTATCTGGGACTGCATCCACGTACGACGGAGATGACGGGGATTACGCCCTTTAGTTTACGGTCGTTAGTCACCTTTCAGGCGCTGATGGTGGGGTGTCTGACGGGCGTGCCGCTGTGTTATTTTCTGCTACGGATAATTCGGAACCCTTTTCATGTTCGCGGATTTATTTCTCAGGTTCGCTTACAAATTGATCCAAAAATAAAAACAATTGAAATCATTTGCTGGGCGGCGATATTAATCCTGCTGCTGGGGCTATTATTGATGCCGCTTAATGATACCAGCACCATATTTAGTACGAATTATACGTTATCATTACTTATGCCGGTCATGCTCTGGGGAGCCATGCGTTTTGGTTATCGTTTTATCTCGCTGATCTGGACGCCGGTACTGATTGCCGTGATCCATTTTCATTACCGTTACTTACCGGTTTATCCAAGCTATAACACCCAACTGGCGATCACCTCGTCAAGCTATCTGGTCTTCTCGTTTATTGTCGCCTACACGGCGATGCTGGCGACACAGCAGCGGCTGATCTACGCTCGCGTCCGGCAGATGGCTTTCCTCGACCCGGTCGTACATATGCCTAATCTGCGGGCGCTGAGTCGGGCGCTCAATGGCTCGAGCTGGTCGACGCTCTGTTTTTTGCGCATTCCTGAGCTGGAACTGCTGGGCCGCCACTACGGCGTATTGTTACGCATTCAGTATAAGCAAATGCTGGCGAACCACCTGAGCGCGTTGCTGCAGCCTAACGAAGCGGTGTATCACCTTGCCGGCCATGACTTGGTTTTTCGCCTCAACAGTGAAGGGCATCAGGCGCGTATTCATTTGATCGACCGCTCCCTGCGGCAGTTCCGTTTCTACTGGGACGGGGTTCCCCTCCAGCCGCGGATCGGCATGAGCTATTGCAACGTTCGCTCACCAGTCAAGCATCTGTATTTGCTGCTTGGCGAACTAAACACGATTGCCGACATGTCGCTGGCCAGCGGCCATCCGGAGAATATGCAGCGCCGCGGCGCCGGCCATGTTCAGCAGGATCTGAAAGATAAAGTGGTGATGATGAATCGCATCCTCAAGGCGCTGGAGCAAGACCACTTTGTCCTGATGGCGCAGCCTATCCAGGGCATCCGCGGCGATAACTACCATGAAGTGTTGCTGAGGATGGAAGGGGAGTCGGGTGAACTGACGGGGCCAAACGCGTTCCTGCCGGTGGCGCACGAGTTTGGCCTCTCCTCTCGTGTGGATCAGTGGGTCATTGAGCACACGCTAGCCTTTATGGATACCCACCGGCGGGCACTGCCCGGTCTGCGGCTGGCGATCAATCTCTCTCCGGTCACGTTGAGCCGCAGCCAGTTTCCTCAGGAAGTCGAAGCGCTGCTGCAGACGTACAACATTGAGCCATGGCAGATTATTTTCGAATTGACCGAGAACTATGCGCTCAGTAACCCTGAGCTGGTCTGTCAGACTTTAGAGCATCTGCGGGCGCTGGGCTGCCGGGTGGCGATCGATGATTTTGGTACCGGCTACGCCAGCTACGCCCGGTTAAAAACGATGAACGTCGACATTCTTAAAATCGACGGCAGCTTTATTCGCAATCTGCTTGCCAGCAGTCTCGATTACCAGGTGGTGGATTCTATTTGTCGTCTGGCGCGTATGAAGAACATGCAGGTGGTGGCTGAATATGTCGAGTCGCCGGAGATACGCCAGACGGTCATCGCGCTGGGGATCGATTATTTGCAGGGCTACGATATCGGCGTACCGGTACCACTGGCGCAGCTGGCGGAAGGGATGACTGCCTGAAGCAGAAAAAAGCCGGGCGCGATGGCCCGGCATGGAGAATATTCAGGAGCGCCGATCAGGCGTCTGGCTCTTCTTCTGCAATCTTCAGCAGCCATTCCGGCACACCTTCCCAGTACTGCTGCTCTTTTTCCAGATCCAACAGCACCAGCGCATTCTGGCTAAACCAGTTGTGCGGGAAGGTCAGCGTCCAGTGGTGAGCTTCCGTCTGCAGCCGCAGGGTCGGCGGCGTGGTGGTGGCCTGACGCTGGTTATTCAGCAGCACGCCCAGGCGCAGCAGCTGGATCAGCGGCAGAAACTGCTTCTTCCTGAACAGCGTAAAGCGCGGCAGGTCGTCGAGTTTTATCGCTTTGCGATGATAGCGCACCAGGGTGGCCATCAGCATCTGCTGCTCCTGGTTGAAGCCCGGCAGGTCGCTGTTCTGCAGAATGTAGGCCGAGTGGCGATGCATACCGCTATGGTTGATATTCAGCCCTACCTCATGGAGCATCACCGCCCACTTCAACAGCGCCGCAAGGTGCGGATTGGCCAGCTTGGGGTTCTGTTCCTGCCACTGTTCCAGCATATGGGTGGTGGTTTCCAGCACCCGGCGTGCCTGTTCGCGATCGATATTGTACTGATTCGCCAGACTCTGCGCTGTGCGGCTACGAATATCCTGGTGGCGGAAGCGGCCTTCCATTTCGTACAGCACGCCTTCACGCAGGGCGCCATCGGACAGACGAAGTTCTTTAATGGCTAGCGCGTCAAACACGCCGCACAGAATCGCCAGCCCCGGCGCAAAGACCGCTTTACGATCTTCAGAGAGGCCTGGCAGACTGAGCGCGTCGAAGTTTTTATGCTTCAGCAGCTCACTGACCAGCATTTCGAGGCGTTCCGGCGTAATAAACCCGTCCTTCTCACCCATGGCCACCAGCACTTCCTGCGCAGCTTTAATGGTGCCGGAGGCGCCCAGCGCCACGGTCCAGCCCTGAATACGGAACTGCCAGGCCAGGGTTTCCAGTTTTTGTACCGCCGCAAGACGAGCACGCTGGAAATTTTCTTTATTGATTGTCCCGCCAGGGAAGTAGGCTTGCGAGAAGCTCACGCAGCCCATGCGACGGCTTTCCACCAGGCGGGGCTCAAAATCTTCACCGATGACCAGCTCGGTCGAACCGCCGCCGATATCAATCACCAGCTTACGACCGCGCTCCGGCTGCGTATGCTCAACGCCCATAAAAATCAGGCGCGCTTCTTCATTGCCGGAGATGATCTCGATCGGGTAGGGGATCACTTTTTCCGCGCGTTTCAGAAACTCCGCCGCGTTGGTCGCCTGACGCAGCGTATGCGTCCCGACGATGCAGACGCTGGAAGGGGAGAACCCTTGCAGACGTTCAGCAAACAGCGACAGGCAGTTCAGCCCGCGGGTCATCGCTTCTTCGCTCAACACCGAGTTTTCATCAAGGCCATCGGCCAGATGCACGCGCTGTTTCAGGCGTCCAATGATCTGCATGGCGCCATCGACGACACGGGCGATCACCATATGAAAACTGTTCGAACCAAGGTCGACCGCAGCGAATTCCTGCGGCCGAGGGGTTATTTCGTTTATTGGCATAGGTTAGTCGGGTTGTTCGAGTGATTTGAGATAATCGTAAATCGCCATCTGTGCACGCACTTTACGGCGATTGCCGCGCGGCACATAGCGATTACTCAGTTCTTTATCAAGATAGCGCGCTTTTACCGTATCGTTGAACAAGATATCAAAAATATCCAGCACTCGCTGTTTCAGACGCGGGTCGAGCAGCGGGGCGGCAACTTCAATACGGTAATCGATGTTACGCGTCATCCAGTCGGCAGAGGAGAGCCAGACCTGTTTATCGCCACCGTTTTCAAAACAGTAGACCCGGTCGTGCTCGAGGAAACGGTCAACGATGCTAATGACGCGGATATTCTCGCTGATGCCTTCCAGTCCAGGGATCAGCGAGCACATGCCGCGGATCAACAGATTGACCGGCACGCCGGAGCTTGAGGCGGCGTACAGTCTGTCCACCAGCCCTTTATCCACCAGGTTGTTCAGCTTCAGCGTAATCCCGGAGGGTTGCCCGTTCTGCGCATTGGCGATCTCGCGATCGATCATCTCATACAGCAGACGGCGCGAGTTCTGCGGCGACACCAGCAGGTAATCGAAGCTGACCGGGCGGTAGGGGTTTTCAATAAAGTTAAACACGCGGCGGACTTCATTGGTAATGCGCGCATCGGCGGTTAACAGCGAATAGTCGGTGTAGATCCGCGCGGTCTTCTCGTTAAAGTTACCGGTACCGATATGGGCGTAGCGCACCACCTCATCGCCTTCTTTACGCGAGATAAGGAACAGCTTGGCGTGGATCTTCAGACCCGGCGCGGAGAAGATCACGTGGACCCCCGCTTCCGTCAGGCGTTTCGCCCAGTGAATGTTAGCCTCTTCATCGAAGCGTGCCTGCAGCTCCACTACCACGGTGACTTTTTTACCGTTGTGGGCGGCGTGGATCATCGCGTCAATGATGCGCGAATCTTTGGCTACACGGTAGATGTTGATTTTGATCGCCAGTACGCTGGGGTCGAACGAGGCCTGACGCAGCAGCTCCAGCACATGCTCAAAAGTGTGATAGGGATAGTAGAGCAGGACGTCGCGTTCGCGGATGGCGTCGAAGCCGTTGCGGAATTTATCAAACCACAGATGACGCAGGCGCGGCATAGGCTTATTGACCAGATTAGCCTTACCCACATTCGGGAAGCCGATAAAGTCTTTAAAGTTGTGGTAGCGGCCGCCCGGCAGCATCGAGTCGTAATTGGAGATGGAGAGCTTATCGCGCAGCATTTCGACCATCGCGTCCGGCATATCGCGCTGGTAGACGAAGCGAACCGGCTCGGCGGTTAAGCGCTGCTTGAGGCTGGAAGACATCAGCTCCATCAGGCTTGACTCCATCTCATGCACCAGATCGTACTCGGCGTCACGGGTCATTTTCATCGAGTAGGCGTTCAGCGCATCGTAATCAAAGAAGCCTTTAAATATATCATCCAGGCAGTAGCGTAGGATGTTATCCAAGAGGATCATTGGTTTACGGCGGCGAGGCGCTTCCGGCGGCAGGTTTACGAAGCGCGGCACTTTGTCTGACGGAATTTCCAGCAGGGCATAGTTGATGTTTTCCCCGCGGATAATCTCCACCGCCAGATAGGTGTAATCATCTTTCAGGAACTGCACGAGGTCCGTTTCACGGTTAATCAGGATCGGCGAGATATGCTGACGCAAATACTGTTTGAAGTAGTTGCGCAGCCAGGCCTGCTGATTGACGGACAGCTGGCGCTCGTTGATGAGGAAGATCTGGTTGCGCGCCATCTCCAGCAGCAGTTCGTTATACAGACTATCGAATTCCTGATCGGCCTTCAGAACGCGGGCCTGGATTTTGCCTAACAGGTGGCGAGAATGGGCGGTACTGCCTTGTTCTTCACTGATAATAATCCGGCGCTTAAGCTCAGCGAAGCGCACTTTGTAAAACTCATCAAGGTTGTTGGAGTAGATCCCTAAGAAGCGCATGCGCTCAATCAGCGGGTTACTTTTGTCCGCCGCTTCCTGCAGCACGCGTTCGTTAAAAGACAACCAGCTGAGTTCTTTTTCGATGTATAGCTTTTCCTGGCCCATTACCGCTCACACTCCGTTTTACTCACAGGACGTAGACTATTATGACGAATTTTTCTGCATAGCGATTTACTGTGTCACAACAATATGACAGTAAGAAGAAATATTTCTGTGAGATGATTGATTAATAAACAATTTTAATTAAAAAAAAGCCCCGCGACAGGAAAAGGCGGGGCTGTTGTTCATTCTTCAGCGGCATAGCCCTGGGGCGGAAGTTGTCGTTCATCCAGCCAGGCGTGGTTGCCTGCCATGCGCAGACGCCCATCGACGAACCAGCTGATGACCAGCGGATAAATGGCATGTTCCTGGGCCTGAACCCGCGCCGTCACCTCATCTTCGCTGTCGCCAGCGAAGACCGGCACCTTGGCTTGCAGGATAACCGGACCGCCGTCCAGCTCATCAGTGACGAAGTGCACCGAGGTCCCATGTTCCTCATCACCGTTTTCCAGCACCTGACGATGAGTATGCAGGCCAGGATACTTCGGCAGTAACGAAGGATGGATGTTCAGCAGACGTCCCTGATAATGGCTGACGAACGCCGGGCTCAGGATACGCATATAGCCCGCCAGCACTACCAAATCCGGGGCGTAGGCGTCGATTTCATGCATCAGCTGACGATCGAATGCTTCCCGGTCGGCAAACTGACTTTGCGCCAGCGCGTGGGCCGGGATGCCGGCCGCGCGCGCGCGTTCAAGGCCAAACGCATCAGCCTTGTTACTGAATACCGCCCGCAGGGTGCCGTTTATCTGTTTCCGGCCGCAGGCGTCGATGATCGCCTGCAAATTGCTGCCGCTACCGGAAATCAGCACCACGATGTTTTTCATGCAATGACCACACGCTGTTCGGAATCGGAAGCTTTGATATACCCGATTTTCCACGCGTTTTCACCTTTCTCGTTCAGCAGGGCAATGGCCTTGTCTGCTTCTGCAGCCGGTAGGGCGATAACCATCCCCACGCCGCAGTTAAAGGTACGGTACATTTCATGCTGGCTGACGTTACCGGCGGTTTGCAGCCAGTTGAAGACGGACGGCCACTGCCAGGAGGACTCATCAATGATCGCCTGGGTGTTATCCGGCAGCACGCGCGGAATATTTTCCCAGAAACCGCCGCCGGTCAGGTGGGCGATAGCGTGGACGTCAACGCTGGCGATCAGATCGAGCACCGATTTCACATAGATGCGGGTTGGCGCCAGCAGATGGTCGGCCAGCGGTTTGCCGTCAAGGTCGGTGGTCTGCGGGTCAACGCCGCTAACCTCAATGATCTTACGCACCAGTGAATAGCCGTTAGAGTGCGGGCCGCTGGACGCCAGCGCCACCAGCACGTCGCCGTCGGCCACTTTGCTGCCGTCGATGATTTCTGATTTTTCCACCACCCCGACGCAGAAACCCGCTACGTCGTAATCTTCACCGTGATACATCCCCGGCATTTCTGCGGTTTCACCGCCCACCAGCGCGCAACCGGACTGCAGGCAGCCTTCGGCGATGCCGTTAATGACGCTGGCCGCGGTATCGACGTCCAGTTTACCGGTCGCGTAATAATCCAGGAAAAACAGCGGCTCAGCACCCTGAACCACCAGGTCGTTCACGCACATGGCGACCAGGTCGATGCCGATGGTGTCGTGACGCTTCAGATCCATTGCCAGACGCAGCTTGGTACCGACGCCGTCGGTGCCGGAGACCAGTACCGGCTCGCGGTATTTCTGCGGCAGTGCGCACAGCGCGCCGAATCCGCCCAGTCCCCCCATCACTTCCGGGCGACGGGTTTTCTTCACCACGCCCTTAATACGGTCGACGAGAGCGTTGCCTGCATCAATATCCACGCCGGCATCTTTATAGCTGAGAGAGGTTTTGTCGGTCACTGCGAAGTCTCCACGCGTTTGCGGTAAGCAAGAAAAATCGGCGCAATTCTAACAGGGAAAGCAAACGTTTGCGAGCCTGCTTTACAGTCGGCGTGAAACAGCGGATAGATGGTCAAATTTGATACTGCTCACGAAAATGAAACCGGGTACAGTCTTGTGCTTGCCTCAGCCTTAAGGAATCCTCATCATAAGACTGAAACCGGTTTCTGTGTTGGTTTGCCACGCATTTTGCCAGTGATTGACGCTGGTCAGGAGAGGGATGAATGAAAATTGCGGCATTTGATATCGGTGGCACCGCATTAAAGATGGGCGTGATGACCCGCGATGGCAGGCTACTGGAAAGCGCGAAGCAGTCGATCAATGACAGCGATGGCGATCATATCTTACAGGCAATGCTGTCATGGCTGGCGGCCCACCCGTCGTGTGAAGGGGTAGCCATCAGCGCGCCAGGCTATGTTGATCCGCACAGCGGCTTTATCACCATGGGCGGCGCTATTCGTCGATTTGATAACTTCGCCATGAAAGCATGGCTTGAAGCCCGGACCGGACTGCCGGTCTCAGTTGAAAATGATGCCAACTGTGTGCTGCTGGCCGAGCGCTGGCAGGGCAAAGCGGCGGAAATGGCCAATTTTCTGGTACTCACCATTGGCACCGGCATTGGTGGCGCGATTTATTGCCACCACCAGCTGGTTCACGGGGCGCGTTTTCGTGCCGGTGAATTCGGCTACATGCTCACCGATCGTCCCGGCGGACGCGATCCTCGTCGCTATTCGATGAATGAGAACTGCACCCTCAGAGTGCTGCGCCATCGCTATGCGGAACATATCGCTGCGCCGCTGGAGAGCGTGACAGGCGAAATGATTTTTGACCGCTATGACGCCGGCGACCCGGTTTGCCAGCGTCTGGTCGCCGAGTTCTTCAATGGCCTGGGCCATGGCCTTTATAACCTCGTTAATATCTTCGATCCGCAGACCATTTTTATCGGCGGCGGCATTGTGGAACGTCGCGGATTTCTGGCGCTGCTGCGCCAGCATCTGGCCTGGTTTGGCATTGCCGACTATCTCGATACCGTCAGTCACGGCAACGATGCCGGCCTGATTGGCGCGGTTTACCATTTCAATCAGCACTATCGTTCGCCTGGCGACGATCGACATTAGGGAGAGACTATGTCCGGATTTAAAGCAGGTTTTCTGTGGGGCGGCGCGGTCGCCGCGCATCAGTTAGAGGGCGGCTGGCAGGAGGGCGGCAAGGGGATCAGCGTGGCGGATGTGATGACCGCCGGCGCCCACGGCGTGCCGCGTGAAATTACCGACGGCGTGGTGGCGGGGAAAAACTACCCGAACCATGAGGCGATCGATTTTTATCATCGTTATCCGGAGGACCTGGCGCTGTTTGCCGAGATGGGCTTCAAATGTTTTCGCACCTCGATTGCCTGGACGCGTATTTTCCCGCAGGGCGATGAGCTGGAGCCCAACGAGGCTGGCCTGCAGTTTTACGATGATCTGTTCGACGAATGCCTGAAGCACGGCATTGAGCCCGTGATTACGCTGTCGCATTTTGAAATGCCTTATCACCTGGTCACCGAGTATGGCGGCTGGCGCAACCGGAAGCTGATCGACTTTTTCGTGCGCTTTGCCAGGGTCGTCTTCACCCGCTATCAACATAAAGTGAAGTACTGGATGACCTTTAACGAGATCAACAACCAGGCCAACTTCCATGAGGACTTTGCCCCCTTCACCAACTCCGGTTTGAAATATTTGCCGGATGAAGACCGGGAACCGGTGATGTACCAGGCCGCGCACTATGAGCTGGTGGCCAGCGCCCTGGCGGTGAAAGCGGCGCGCGAGATCAACCCTGCACTGCAGATTGGCTGCATGATCGCTATGTGCCCCATCTATCCGCTGACCTGCGCCCCGGACGATATGATGATGGCGATGAACGCCATGCACCGCCGTTACTGGTTTACCGACGTCCACGTGCGCGGCCGCTATCCGCAGCATCTGCTCAACTATTTTGCCCGCCGCGGCTTTACCCTGGATATCACCGAAGCCGATCGTCAGGCGTTAACTGAGGGCTGTGTCGACTACATTGGCTTTAGCTACTATATGTCGTTCGCCACCAAAGCCACCGAAGATAATCCCTTGCTCGACTATGATGAAACTACCAGCCTGGTCTCCAACCCGTACGTCAAAAAGTCGGACTGGGGCTGGCAGATTGACCCGGTTGGCCTGCGCTATTCGCTGAACTGGTTCTGGGATCACTACCAGTTGCCGCTGTTTATTGTCGAAAATGGTTTTGGCGCGATCGATGTCCGTGAAGCGGACGGCAGCGTCAATGACCAGTATCGTATCGATTATCTCTCCGCCCATATCGCGGAGATGAAAAAGGCGGTGGTCGAGGATGGCGTTGATCTGATGGGCTACACCCCGTGGGGCTGTATCGATCTGGTTTCCGCCGGCACAGGGGAAATGAAAAAACGCTACGGCTTCATTTATGTCGATAAAGATAATGAAGGCAATGGCTCGCTGGCTCGCAGCCGGAAAAAGTCCTTTGCCTGGTATCAACAGGTGATTGCCAGCAACGGGGAGAACCTGTCGTAGTCGGGTGGCGCTAACGCTTAACCGACCTACAATACACGTAGGCCCGCGTAAGCGTATGGACTGCACCCCGCACCCAAGCCGGAGCCTTGCCTCCGGTTTTTTTGTCTCTAAATCACTTTGCTTGATATACGTCAAGCAAGATGGGTATGGCACAATCCGCAAAAAGCGGTATAATCCCGCGATTTTTTTTGTGGCCGCCCCTCAGAGGAGAAAGAGAATGAAGATTGTGGAAGTCAAACACCCACTCGTCAAACACAAGCTGGGCCTGATGCGCGAGCACGACATCAGCACCAAACGCTTCCGTGAACTCGCCTCAGAAGTGGGCAGCTTACTGACTTATGAAGCCACCGCCGATCTGGCGACCGAGAAAGTGACCATCGAAGGCTGGAATGGCCCGGTGGAAGTTGAGCAGATCAAGGGCAAGAAAATTACCGTTGTGCCTATCCTCCGCGCAGGCCTTGGCATGATGGAAGGGGTACTGGAGCACGTCCCCAGCGCGCGTATCAGCGTGGTGGGTATCTATCGTAATGAAGAGACTCTCGAGCCGGTACCTTACTTCCAGAAGCTGGTGTCCAACATTGATGAGCGTATGGCGCTGGTGGTTGACCCGATGCTGGCCACCGGTGGGTCGATGATCGCCACTATCGATCTGCTGAAAAACGCCGGCTGCACCAGCATCAAGGTGCTGGTACTGGTGGCGGCGCCGGAAGGGATTGCCGCGCTGGAGAAAGCGCACCCGGACGTTGAGCTGTACACCGCCTCTGTCGATAAGGGACTGAATGAACACGGGTATATCATTCCCGGTCTCGGCGATGCCGGCGACAAGATCTTTGGTACGAAATAATCGAATAACGATAAATAAGCCGACTTTGAAAGTCGGCTTTTTTTTGAATAAAACACACATAACTAACCATCTCAGAGGAAAACACTATGACGCGCCGTGCTATCGGGGTGAGTGAAAGACCGCCGCTTTTACAGACTATCCCGCTTAGTTTGCAGCACCTGTTTGCTATGTTTGGCGCAACGGTGCTGGTGCCAATCCTGTTCCACATCAACCCGGCCACCGTCCTGCTGTTCAACGGTATTGGTACGCTGTTGTACCTCTTTATCTGTAAAGGCAAAATCCCGGCGTATCTGGGATCGAGTTTCGCCTTTATTTCTCCAGTACTGCTGCTGTTGCCGCTGGGCTACGAAGTGGCGTTGGGTGGTTTTATTATGTGCGGCGTGCTGTTCTGCCTCGTCTCCTTTATTGTCAAAAAAGCCGGTACCGGCTGGCTGGATGTGATGTTCCCGCCGGCGGCGATGGGCGCCATCGTGGCGGTTATCGGCCTCGAACTGGCGGGTGTGGCGGCTAATATGGCCGGGCTGCTGCCAGCCGACGGTCAAGCCCCCGACAGCAAAACCATTATTATTTCGATGGTAACGCTGGCGGTGACGGTATTTGGTTCTGTGCTGTTCCGCGGCTTCCTGGCGATTATTCCAATCCTGATTGGCGTGCTGGTGGGCTATGCGTTGTCGTTTGTGATGGGGGTGGTCGATACCACCCCGATCGCCGAGGCGCACTGGTTCGCGCTGCCGACCTTCTACACGCCGCGCTTTGAGTGGTTTGCTATCTTCACCATTCTGCCCGCCGCGCTGGTGGTGATTGCTGAGCACGTCGGGCACCTGGTGGTGACCGCCAATATCGTTAAGCGCGATCTGATCCGCGACCCGGGTCTGCATCGTTCGATGTTTGCCAACGGCCTGTCGACGATCATCTCCGGCTTCTTTGGTTCGACGCCCAACACCACCTACGGTGAAAATATCGGCGTGATGGCGATTACCCGGGTTTACAGTACCTGGGTTATTGGCGGCGCGGCGATCATTGCGATTCTGCTCTCCTGCGTCGGCAAACTGGCGGCGGCTATCCAGATCATTCCGGTACCGGTGATGGGGGGCGTTTCGCTGCTGCTGTACGGGGTGATCGGCGCCTCGGGGATCCGCGTACTGATTGAATCGAAGGTGGATTACAGTAAAGCGCAGAATCTGATCCTCACCTCCGTGATCCTGATCATCGGCGTCAGCGGCGCTAAAGTACACATTGGCGCCGCCGAGCTGAAAGGGATGGCGCTGGCGACCATCGTGGGCATCGCGCTGAGCCTGATTTTCAAGCTTATCAGCGTCCTGCGTCCGGAAGAGGTGGTCCTCGACGCGGCGGATAGCGAAGAGGTTAAATAACGATCTCCTGACCGGGCGGCGATCCCGCCCGGTTCTCTCCTGACCTAAATCTGTGGTAAACTCTCCGCGTTTTTCTGTAAGCCTATGTTGAGGTCCATCTGAACGCACCGGCACAGCTCTCTTTGCCACTGTATCTTCCTGACGACGAAACCTTCGCAAGTTTCTGGCCGGGTGATAATCCTTCCCTACTTGCTGCCCTCCAGAACGTACTGCGCCAGGAACACAGCGGGTACATTTATATCTGGTCACGTGAAGGGGCAGGTCGCAGCCACCTGTTACACGCCGCCTGCGCCGAGCTTTCCCAGCGCGGGGATGCGGTGGGCTACGTGCCGCTGGATAAACGGACGTGGTTTGTGCCCGAGGTACTGGAGGGGATGGAACAGCTGGCGCTGGTCTGCATTGATAATATTGAATGCGTCGCCGGGGATGAGCCCTGGGAAATGGCCATCTTTAATCTCTACAACCGGATCCTGGAATCAGGCAAAACCCGACTGCTGATCACCGGCGATCGGCCGCCGCGGCAGCTGAATCTTGGTCTGCCGGACCTCGCCTCACGGCTGGACTGGGGGCAGATCTATAAGCTGCAGCCGCTGTCGGATGAAGACAAACTGCAGGCGCTGCAGCTACGCGCCAGACTGCGCGGCTTCGAGATGCCGGAAGACGTGTGCCGCTTCCTGCTGAAGCGGCTGGATCGCGAGATGCGCTCGCTGTTTATGACCCTCGATCAGCTGGATCACGCCTCGATTACCGCCCAGCGCAAGCTGACGATCCCCTTCGTGAAAGAGATCCTTAAGCTCTAGTCCGCCAGTGGGGCCAGCTCCTGCTCCGTCAGTCCGGTCAGATGAGCGACCAGATCGCGCGCCAGGCCACTGTGTAGCATGGCGGCGGCGATACGCTGTGCCTCTTCTTTCCGGCCTTCCTGTCGCCCCTGCGCCAGTCCCCGCTCCAGTCCCTGTTGCTCGAGATATTCCGCAATCGTCATCAACGTCTCCTTATGCTGCGGCGTACGTAACGCCAGTTCGCGTATGAACTTGATCGGCTCGCGCGTATTGCCTGCCTGCACCAGATAGTGCATCAGGGCTTGTACCTGCGATTGTGTCGCCAGTCCAGTCAATAATAATTCGCTCAGCTTGTCGAGGAGCTGCGCCAGATCGCGTTGTCGAATATGTTTTTGCAGTAACTCCAGCGTTGCCATGCGCTGGTGGGTGGCAATGTCGTCATCCGGAATGACGGTAATGTCCGCCAGCGGAAACGCTTCGTGATAAAGACGGTTGGCCAGTTCCGGGGCGGCGAATTCATCGAGCCAGCGTAGAGAGTATGGGTAGGGGCTGGCCAGACCGTGGTAGAAGAGGACAGGGATCACCAGCGGTAGTTGATCGTGACCGGCATCGAGATGACGCTGCATGGCGGCGATGGCATAGCGCATCAGACGAAAGGCCATATGCCGGTCGGGCGTGCTCTGGTGTTCGATAAGCGCATAAATATAACCGTCTCCCGCCGTGGTTTTCAGGGAATACAAAATGTCGGCATAAAAGGGGCGCAGATCGTCTTCGACAAAATGCCCCGACTCGAGATGCAGCGTACGCAGATCGCATACTTTAAGCAGCGTTTCGGGCAGATACAGTTGCAGGAAATCGCGGGCGGTATCGGGATGGGAGAGGTAGGTTTTAAACACCGCGTCATGGGGCGTGGAGGTCGGTTTTTTCATGTTCATCCGTCCAGTGGATTGAGCGATAGATGAACAGTAGCATCGTCCGGCGGGCGGGAGGGATTGGCGTGGAAGATCTGGAATCGGCCACGTAAAAAAAAGCGCCGCGAAAGCGCGGCGCAGGTGGGTTAGCTTACGATCTCAAGGACCTGCTCCGGCGGGCGGCCAATACGCGCCTGGCCGCGGCTGACGACGATAGGGCGTTCAATGAGCTTAGGATTGTCGACCATCGCCTGAATCAGCGCCGCGTCGCTAAGCGCCTGGTCGGCAAGATTGAGCGATTTGTACAGATCCTCCTTCTGGCGCATGAGCTCGCGGGGGCTCTCCATACCCAGCAGCTGCAGCAGCTCACGCAGCGTATCGGCATCCGGCGGTGTGTCGAGATAAAGCACCACCTGTGGATCGATGCCGCGGCTCTGCAGCAGGCTCAGCGTTTCGCGGCTCTTCGAGCAGCGTGGGTTATGGTAAATTGTTACCGCGTCGGTCATGGGGTCTCCTTACATTTTTTGATAGGGGCGGAAGCGGGCCTGCAGATCGCGTAGCTGGTCGATACGGGCATCGTAACGCGCCTGCTGCAGGCTACCAAGTTTCACCTGCGAGCTGGCGCTGCTGAGCAGGGAAATCGCCTGTTCCAGCTGACCGACGAGCGCCATGCTTTCTGCCCGCGCCGCCAGCTCCTGGTCGCGATTGCCCAGCGCACCTTCCGCCTGGGCCAGCAGATCCCAGCCGTTGCCATCCTCTTTATTGGTAAAGGTATACCGGTTCAAAATGGTCGCCGCTTCCCCGGGCTGTCCGCCCTGCAGCAAGGCGTTGGCCAGGTTCAGCTGCAGTACCGGATTGGTGCGCAGCTCGCGGGCGTTTTTAAGGCGATTGATGGCGTCGCTGGTTTTCTTCTGCCCGAGGTCGATATCCGTGGCCAGGTCGAGATACCAGGCATTTTGCGGGTCGGCGCTGAGCAGCGGCTGCAGCGTTTTGCGTGCCTGGTCAAAGTTGTTGCTTTCCATCGCCAGCAGAGCGCGACCATACTGGGCGGCATGCTGTTGGCGAATATTGCCCTTATCCCAGGCGTTCAGCAGATCGGTGCCCAGCTTGTTGTCGCCGTTGGTGTACATCCCGAGGGTACGCGCCTTCGCCAGATAGAAGTCCGCTGAGGACTGTACCACCACCGGGCGCATCTGGTTGGCGCGGTTACGGGCATCGGCCAGTCGGCTTTCCGGCAGGGGGTGGGTGAGCAGCATTTCCGGCGGTCGCGTCGAGTAGCGCGACTCGTCAAGCAGTTTACCCATAAACATCGGCATAGCCTGTGGGTCGAATCCCGAGCGTTGCAGAACCTGAATGCCAATCCGGTCGGCCTCTTCTTCGTTCTGGCGGGTGAAGCTGATCATGCCCTGTTGGGTACCGGCCAGCGTCCCGGTCAGCGCCGCCATCCCGGCCTGCGGGCTGGCCATCGCCAGCAGAATCGAACCCAGGGCACCGACCCAGGTCAGCGGCGCATTGCGCTTCTGATCTTCCATCGCGCGGGCGAGATGCCGCTGCGTGACGTGGGAAATTTCGTGCGCCATGACAGATGCCAGTTCGCTCTCATTATCAGAGTAGCGGAACAGGGCGGAGTGGAGGACCACGTTGCCGCCAAAGAAGGCGAAGGCGTTGATTTGGTCGTTATTAATCAAATAGAAATGGAACGGGGTGCGCACTGAGTTGGCATGTGCCACCAGACGCATGCCCAGCCCGTTGATATATTGTACCAGCAGCGGATCGTTAATCAGCGGCGCACTGCCGCGCAGCTGGCGCACATAGTAATCCCCCATCTGCATTTCCTGACCAATCGACAGCGTGCTTCCTGCAGAGGTCCCCATGTCCGGCAGCGTATCTGCGGAGTCAGCAAAAGCAGGGCCTATCGAACCCAGCGTCAGCGAGGCGATGACGGTCGCCACCAGCGTTTTCTTCAACTGCCTGAACATAACCTCTGTCCTGTAATGTGGGTGTGCCAGTTTGACCGATTGTGCGACGCAATGTTCCCTGGCCGCATCCCAGCGAGTTTAGCTGGCGTTGGCCGCCTTGAAAATATGATCTTCACGGCGGAGAACGGTTTGTCTGCGGCGCATCAAAAAGCGAAGTCTTTTTTGTGACATTTCGATACAATTCCCCGGATTGTCGCCGCTTGGCCCTTCAGGGAAGGTTTTATGCTTGAGATGTTAATGCAGTGGTACCGCCGTCGATTCAGCGACCCTGAGGCGATAGCGCTGCTGGTTATTTTGCTTGCCGGTTTCGGCATCATGTTCTTTTTCAGCGGTCTGTTAGCGCCGTTACTGGTGGCTATCGTACTGGCCTATCTGCTGGAGTGGCCGACGGTTCGTCTGGAACGGATTGGCCTGTCGCGCACCTGGGCGACCTCGCTGGTGCTGATCCTCTTTGTGGGCATCCTGCTATTGCTGGCCTTTGTGGTGCTGCCGGTGGCCTGGCAGCAGGGGATCTACCTCATCCGCGATATGCCGGGCATGCTAAATAAGCTCTCTGATTTCGCCGCCACGCTGCCGCGGCGCTATCCGGCGTTAATGGATGCCGGCATTATCGATGCGATGGCGGAAAATATGCGCAATCGGATGTTGACGGTGGGCGACTCGGTTGTGAAGTACTCTCTGGCCTCGCTGGTGGGGCTGCTTACCCTGGCGGTCTATTTGGTGCTGGTGCCGCTGATGGTCTTCTTCCTGTTGAAGGATAAAGAGCAGATGCTCAACGCGGTGCGCCGCGTACTGCCGCGTAATCGTGGCCTTGCCGGACAGGTATGGAAGGAGATGAATCAGCAGATCACCAACTACATTCGCGGCAAGGTGCTGGAGATGATTGTCGTCAGCGTCGCCACCTGGATCGGCTTTATTCTCTTTGGCCTCAACTACTCGCTGCTGCTGGCGGTGCTGGTGGGCTTCTCGGTGCTGATCCCCTATATCGGCGCGTTTGTGGTGACCATTCCGGTGGTGGGGGTGGCGCTGTTTCAGTTTGGCGCTGGCACCGAGTTCTGGAGCCTGTTCGCGGTCTATCTGATTATTCAGGGGCTGGACGGCAACCTGCTGGTCCCGGTGCTGTTCTCGGAAGCGGTCAATTTACACCCGCTGGTGATTATCCTGTCGGTGGTGATCTTTGGCGGGTTGTGGGGGTTCTGGGGCGTCTTCTTCGCCATTCCGCTGGCCACGCTGATTAAAGCGGTAGTGCATGCCTGGCCGGATGGCCTGGTGGTTGACGACGACTGACGTGTTCGGGATAAAAAAGACGCCGGGTGAGGATCTCCTCCCCCGGCGTCTTGCTCTGCATCAGGCGTTTTCTTTCAGCCAGTTCAGCACCACGTCGTGGTGATTGCTGGTCTTGAAGTCATCAAAGACGTGTTCGATTTTGCCATCGGCATCGACGAGGAAACTAATACGGTGAATACCGTCGTAGGTTTTCCCCATGAAGGATTTTTCGCCCCAGACGCCAAACTGCTCGCAAACCTGATGGTTTTCATCAGACAGCAGCGTGAAGTTCAGCAGCTCTTTCTCGGCGAAACGGGAGAGCTTTTCCGGTTTATCGGTGCTGATGCCCAGCACTTCTACACCGGCTTTCTTCAGGTCGTCCATATTATCGCGCAAGCCGCACGCCTGGACGGTGCAGCCCGGGGTCATGGCTTTCGGGTAAAAATAAACCAGGACACGTTGTCCCTGGAAGTCGGTTAAATTTACTTCCTCGCCGTCCTGGTCCGGTAAGCTAAATTTCGGTGCGATATCACCGGCTTTCAGTGGGGTCATGGGTTAAACTCCATCCTGTTCATCATGCTGTGAATAATTAACGATGTTAATACTGCCTTGTGCGTTCAGTTCTGTACATAGGGCTTTGAACGCTTGTTCGATATTTGCTGCATTTTGCGTCGCAGGACTGTGGGCAGTTATCTGGATAAAAAGCTGCGCGGAATCGCCGTCTCCCGGCTGAGTGCGGGACACCAGTTCCGCAATATTCATATTCCAGGTATCGCACAGGGCAGTGAAGCGCTCGATGATATGCGGTGAGTCCGGCACCTCAACCTGGACCCAAACGGTGTTTGGCATGGCCTGCGGCGGGCGCGCAGTGGTGCGTTTCATCACGATCAACAATTCCAGCTCCGCACCTTTCAGCGGCAGGGTTGATTCGATCAGGTTAATCGCATTCCACGACCCGGAAAGCAGCATGATAAACGTAAACTCATCACCGAGCATGGCCAGCCGGCTGTCTTCGATATTACAACCGCAGCTGCTGACGTGGCGAGTGATCGTATTCACGATACCGGGACGGTCAGCCCCCAGGGCGGTAATAACCAGATAGTGTTGTAATGAGGCTGTCAAACCTGTTCTTCCTTTAAAAAGGTGAGGTAACATTAGGAAAGCATAAAAAAAACCGCCATACAACATCCCTGATGGCGTCGGGTCTCTTGCTTTTATTGCAGCTCCAAACGTAACATTGAGAATCTTGTCGCACTTCTGCTCTGAGGATGGCCCATGTTCACGGGAAGTATTGTAGCGCTTGTCACGCCGATGGATGAAAACGGTAATGTCTGCCGGACAAGCCTGAAAAAACTGATTGATTACCATGTCGCCAACGGAACCTCGGCGATCGTTTCGGTAGGGACTACCGGTGAATCCGCAACGCTGAGCCATGAAGAGCATGGCGACGTCGTGATGATGACGCTGGAACTGGCCGACGGGCGTATTCCAGTTATCGCTGGCACGGGAGCCAATGCAACCGCAGAGGCGATTAGCCTGACCAAACGTTTTAACGATAGCGGTGTTGTCGGCTGCCTGACGGTCACTCCTTATTATAACCGCCCGACCCAGGAAGGCCTGTTCCAGCACTTTAAAGCTATCGCTGAACATACTGACCTGCCGCAAATTCTGTATAATGTGCCGTCCCGTACCGGTTGCGATATGCTGCCGGAAACCGTTGGCCGTCTGGCGGAAATTAAAAATATTGTCGGTATTAAGGAAGCTACAGGGAACTTAAGTCGCGTTCACCAGATCAAAGAGCTGGTTTCAGACGACTTTATTCTGCTGAGCGGTGACGATGCGACCGGTATGGACTTCATGCAGCTCGGCGGCGTGGGCGTGATTTCCGTCACTGCCAACGTGGCGGCGCGCGAAATGGCCGACATGTGCCGTCTGGCGCTGGCGGGTCAATTTGCCGAAGCGCGTGCGATTAATCAGCGTCTGATGCCACTGCATACAAAATTATTTGTCGAACCCAATCCTATCCCGGTGAAATGGGGATGCAAGGCGTTGGGTCTTGTGGCGACCGATACGCTGCGCTTGCCGATGACGCCCATCACCGACCATGGTCGTGAAGCCGTCACCGCTGCGCTGAAGCATGCCGGTTTGCTGTAAAGTTTAGGGAGATTTGATGGCTTACTCAGTACAGAAGTCGCGCCTGGCGAAGGTTGCGGGTGTTTCGCTGGTTCTACTCCTCGCGGCCTGTAGTTCCGACTCGCGCTATAAGCGTCAGGTGAGCGGTGATGAGGCCTATTTACAGGCGTCACCGTTGAGCGAACTTCACGCGCCGGCGGGGATGATCCTGCCGATTCAGGTGGGCGATTACAACATTCCGGTGGCCAACAGCACCGGCGCGGTGGGCAAAGCGCTGGACATTCGCCCGCCAGCGCAGCCGCTGGCGTTGGTCAGCGGTGCGCGGACCCAGTTTAATGGCGATACCGCGACGCTGATGGTTGAGAACGGCCGCAGCGGCTCGCTGTGGGCGCAGGTCACCAGTATCCTTCAGTCGAAGAACTACGTTATCGCGAAACGCGATGATGCGAGCCAGACGCTGAACACCGACTGGGTTGAGTGGAACCGCCTTGATGAAGATCAGCAGTATCGCGGTCGTTATCAAATCTCCGTCAAACCGCAGGGCTATCAGCAAGCGGTGGTCGTTAAGCTGGTGAATCTGGAGCAGGCGGGTAAACCGGTTGCCGATCCGGCGTCACTGCAGCGCTACAGCACCGCCATGCTGAACGTCATTTCTGAAGGCCTTGATGCGAGCGCCACCAGCGCCCAGAACGCGGCCCAGCGTAGTGCTGGCGCCACCTTCGACGTGCAGAGCGCTGCCGATGACACCGGCCTGCCGATGCTTGTCGTTCGCGCGCCGTTTAACATGGTGTGGCAACGTCTGCCGGGCGCCCTCGAAAAAGTGGGAATGAAAGTGACCGACAGCACGCGCTCTCAGGGCAGCATGGCGCTGACCTACAAGCCGCTGTCTGACAGCAGCTGGCAGGAGCTGGGCGCACGTGACCCGCAGCTGGCCTCCGGTGACTACAAACTGCAGGTCGGTGACCTCGATAACCGCAGTAGCCTGCAGTTCATCGACCCGAAAGGTCACACCCTGACGCAGTCGCAAAATGACGCCCTGGTAGCCGTATTCCAGGCCGCATTTAACAAGTAATCAAAAGGGCTGGAGCAATCCGGCCCTTTTAATATATAGTGACGCAAACGTGTGCGTATACACATCATCCTTCAAATTGCCTCTTTGTTGGCCGCCTTCGTTCACCCCAGTCACTTACTTTTGTAAGCTCCTGGGGATTCGCTCAGTTGCCGCCTCGATGCACTTTGAATGATTTTGTGTATAGGTGGAAACGTATTTTTAGGCTCAATATCACTGGAGTAGTGAAAGATGAAAAAGCAAGCTGAGTTGTATCGTGGTAAGGCGAAGACAGTATACAGCACCGATAATCCGGACCTGCTGGTACTGGAATTCCGTAACGATACGTCAGCAGGTGATGGCGCGCGCATCGAGCAGTTCGATCGTAAAGGCATGGTGAATAACAAGTTCAACCATTTCATTATGAGCAAACTGGCAGAAGCGGGCATCCCTACCCAGATGGAAGCGCTGCTTTCCGATACCGAATGTCTGGTGAAAAAACTGGATATGGTGCCGGTAGAGTGCGTGGTGCGTAACCGTGCGGCAGGCTCGCTGGTAAAACGTTTAGGCATTGAAGAAGGTATCGAGCTGAACCCGCCGCTGTTCGACCTGTTCCTGAAAAACGATGCTATGCACGATCCGATGGTCAACGACTCCTACTGCGAAACCTTCGGCTGGGTGAGCAAAGAGAATCTGGCGCGGATGCGCGAGCTGACCTACAAAGCCAACGACGTGCTGAAAAAGCTGTTCGATGACGCCGGTCTGATTCTGGTGGACTTTAAGCTGGAGTTTGGTCTGTTCAAAGACGAAGTGGTGCTGGGCGACGAGTTTTCGCCGGACGGCAGCCGCCTGTGGGATAAAAATACCCTCGATAAAATGGACAAAGACCGCTTCCGCCAGAGCCTGGGCGGCCTGATCGAAGCCTACGAAGAAGTGGCTCACCGCCTGGGCGTTAAGCTCGACTAACCCGCTCGCCGCCAGAAGATGGCCTCATCTTCTGGCGTCTCTTGCTGTTTCCTGTGGTAATCCTGCGCTGAACCGCCTACGATCTCTGCTATTGATACATAACAGGGAATGAGGTGCTTATGCGCTGGCAAGGGCGTCGCGAAAGCGACAATGTTGAAGATCGACGTGGTCAATCAGGCTCGCCGTTTGGCGGCGGCGGGGGCGGCGGCTTCCGTCTGCCGAGCGGGAAGGGCGGTATTGTACTGCTGATTATTGTGCTGGTGGCGGGCTACTACGGCGTGGATTTGACCGGCATGCTGACCGGGGAGCCGATGCCGCAGCAGCAGACCTCCACGCAGCGCTCCATCAGTCCGAAAGACGATGAAGCGGCGAAGTTTACTTCCGTCATTCTGGCCACCACCGAAGATACCTGGGGACCGATCTTTGAAAAGATGGGCCGCCAGTACCCCCAGCCAAAACTGGTGCTCTACCGCGGCGCGACACGTACCGGCTGCGGCACCGGTCAGTCGGTGATGGGGCCGTTCTACTGTCCTGCCGACAGCACGGTCTATATCGACCTGTCCTTCTACGATGAGATGAAAAATAAACTGGGCGCCGACGGCGACTTTGCTCAGGGGTACGTCATTGCTCATGAGGTGGGCCACCACGTGCAAAAACTGCTGGGCATTGAGCCGAAAGTTCGCCAGCAACAGCAGCATGCCACCGAGGCCGAAGCCAACCGTCTGTCGGTGAAGATGGAGCTGCAGGCGGACTGCTTCGCCGGCGTCTGGGGCCATAATATGCAGCAGCAGGATATTCTGGAAACCGGCGATCTGCAGGAGGCGCTGAACGCTGCCGAAGCCATCGGCGACGACCGTCTGCAGCAGCAGAGCCAGGGGCGCGTGGTACCGGACAGCTTTACCCACGGCACGTCAAAACAGCGCTACACCTGGTTCAAACGCGGTTTCGACAGCGGCGATCCGGCGCAGTGCAACACCTTCGGCAGCGCGCTGTAATCGCCACCGATGATGGACGCGCTGCTTGACCTCACCGCGCAGATGGCGCGGGAGGGGATCCGTCGCCTGCTGGTGCTCAGCGGCGATGAGGCCTGGACGCTGCAGCAGGCGCAGGCGCTACGGGAGCGGCTCGGCGGCGATGGTCTGTGGGTAGGCTCCGATCCGGTTTCTGCGCCCTGCGTGGCGCCTGGCGCCCTCAAGACGCTGCTGGGTCGGGAAGTGATGCACGCCTTTTTCGATGCCCGGCGCGGGTGTGACGTGGCGGCCCTGGCGGCCCTGAGCGGTACGCTGCGGGCGGGAAGCTGGCTGGTGCTGCTGACGCCCCCCTTCGCCGACTGGCCGACCCGGGCGGATGAGGACTCCCTGCGCTGGAGCGATACTCCCGACCCTATCGTTACCCCCAACTTTGTTCACCGCTGCTGCCGGCAGTTTATCGCCGATCCGGAGGTGCTGCTCTGGCAGCAGTCGGACCGGCCGCGGTCCCCGCTGGCCGCCCCCCGCCCTGACTGGCATCCCGCCGATGGCCACCCCCAGGCCGAGCAGGCGCTAATCCTTGAGCAACTGTTGCGGCTGCCGCCCGGTATCGCGGCGGTGACCGCAGAGCGCGGGCGAGGGAAATCCGCTCTCGCGGGCATGCTGCTGCGCCAGCTTGGGGGCGAGGCCATCGTCACCGCCCCAACGCGTAGCGCCGTCGAGGTGCTGGCGAGCTTTGCCGGCGAGGCGTTCCGCTTTATGGCGCCCGATGCGCTGTTGGCGTCGCAAGAAACGGCGGCCTGGCTGATTGTCGATGAGGCCGCGTCGATCCCGGCTCCGCTTCTCCGGCAGCTGGTGAGCCGTTTTCCCCGCACGCTACTCACCACGACGGTGCAGGGTTATGAAGGCACCGGTCGCGGATTCCTGCTGAAATTTTGCGCCAGCCTGCCCCGTCTGCAGTCATTCAGCCTGAGCGCCCCGATCCGCTGGGCGGCGGGCTGTCCGCTGGAGTCAGCCATCCGTCAGTTGCTGATCTTTAACGATGAGGCATTTCGCGACGCGCCGACGGGGGAGGTGGTGCTGGAAGCGGTTAATCAGTCCTGCTGGCAATCGCAGCCAGCGCTACCGGAGGCGATGTACCAGCTATTGTCCGGGGCGCACTACCGGACTTCCCCGCTCGATCTGCGGCGCATGATGGATGCCCCCGGCCAGGCTTTTCGCTGCGCTCGCGCCAGCGGCGCGGTGGCGGGCGCGCTGTGGCTGGTGGCCGAGGGGGGACTTTCTCCCGAACTTAGCCGGGCGGTGTGGGCAGGGTTTCGCCGGCCGCGCGGGAATCTGGTCGCCCAGTCGCTGGCGGCGCATGGCGGCAGTCCCCTGGCGGCGACGCTGTCCGGGCTGCGGGTCAGTCGGATCGCTGTCCATCCTGCCCGTCAGCGCGATGGTCTCGGGCAGAAGATGATCGCCAGTATCGCCGCCGATGCCGCAGGCTATGACTATCTGTCCGTCAGCTTCGGCTATACCCCTGAGCTGTGGCGCTTCTGGCAACGCTGCGGGTTTATCCTCGTGCGGCTGGGAACCCATCGCGAGGCCAGCAGCGGCTGCTATACCGCGATGGCTCTGTTCCCGCTGACTGCGGCGGGGCACCAGCTCGCGCAGCGGGAGGCGCAGCGGCTGCTGCGGGATGAATATTGGCTTCGCCCGTGGCGGGACGAATCCGCGCCGCTGCCGGCCGTCGCAGACGCTATGCTTAGTGATGAGGACTGGCTGGAAGCGGCGAGCTTTGCTTTCGCCCATCGCCCGCTGGCCGCGGCGCTGGGCTGCCTCAACCGCCTGCTGATGCAGGCCGACATGCCGTTGCCGGCTCTGCGCGGACGTCTGCAGGGGGAAGAGGAAGCCGCGCTGTGTGCTGCGCTGCGGCTGACGGGGCGTAAAGCCCTGCTGGCGAGATGGCGTGTTGAGGCCGCTGACGCCTTGCGCTTCCTCGATGCAGCGCGTGCTGAGGCGCTGCGTCAGCAGGTGGCGCATCTGCAATTATTTTAACTAACTCATTCAGTTAAATGGCATGGTCATATCTGGCGAGCGGCGTAAACTGCCGGCATACACTAAGGAGACAGCCATGAAACACGATCATTTTATTGTTCAAAGCCCTGCGACGCCTGCGCAACAGCTGTTGCTGCTGTTTCATGGTGTGGGTGATAACCCGGTCTCTATGGGGCAAATCGGCAGCTGGTTCGCGCCGCAGTTTCCCGATGCGCTAATTGTCAGCATCGGCGGGGTCGAACCTTGCGGTCCCAACGGTCGGCAGTGGTTTTCGGTGCAGGGAGTGACGGAAGAGAATCGTCAGCAGCGCATCGATGCCATTATGCCGACCTTCATTGACATTGTGCGCTACTGGCAGGAGAAAAGCGGCGTCAGTCCACTGGCCACCGCGCTGATCGGTTTCTCTCAGGGGGCGATTATGTCGCTGGAGAGTATCAAAGCGGCGCCAGATCTGGCTTCAAGAGTGATCGCCTTTAATGGCCGCTACGCGACGCTGCCGATGACGGCAACGACGGCCACCACCATTCACCTGATCCACGGGGGGGAAGATCGGGTTATCGACCTGGCGTGGGCGGTGTCGGCTCAGGAGGCATTACAGCAGGCGGGCGGCGACGTGACCTTAGATATTGTTGACGATCTGGGGCATGCCATTGACGATCGCAGCATGCAGTTTGCCATCGAGCGTCTGCGTTATACCGTGCCGAAGCACTATTTTGATGAGGCGCTGAGCGGCAGTACGCCAAAAGGGGACGATATCATCGAAATGCTGTAACCCCGGCGGACGGGGTTACAGGCGGGCAGTACCGCGATAAAGGCAAACTTACGGTTTCTTCGACTGGTCGTGCTTCGGCCAGTCGTCGTCATCGTCCCATTTATCGTTAAAATCGCGGTGCGGCGGCAGATCGGGTTTGTTGTTAAGGAATTTTTTGTGGTCAACGCGGTTCAGATCTTTGATCACGTTGATAATCACCCCCACCAAAAAGACCAGAACCAGAATCCACCAGTGTTTAATAAGCCATTCCATGCGCGCTTCCTCTTTACGTCAATTCGTCAGGCGACCAGCTGTTCCATTACGCGTTGATACATCCGTGCCAGCAGCTGCAGGTCGGCGGCGTTCACACATTCATTAATTTTGTGAATGGTTGCGTTCACGGGGCCCAGCTCAACCACCTGCGCCCCCATGCGGGCGATAAACCGACCGTCAGAGGTGCCGCCGTTGGTCAACAGCTGCGGTTTGATCTCATTATAGTGCTCAATTGCGCTCACCACCGCATCCACCAGTTTACCGCGCCCGGTGAGGAACGGCTGGCCGGAGAGCCACCACTCCACGCTGTAACGCAGCTGGTATTTTTCCAGCAGGGAGACCACGCGGGCTTTGATCATCTCGTCCGTCAGTTCCGTACTGAAGCGGAAGTTGAACTGGACGAACATATCGCCGGGGATCACGTTGTTGCTACCGGTACCGGACTGTACGTTGGCGATCTGCATGCTGGTTGGCGGGAAAAATTCATTGCCTTTATCCCACTCGATATTGACCAGCTCCGCCAGCATCGGCGCCGCGCGATGGACAGGGTTATCGGCAAGGTGCGGATAGGCAACATGGCCCTGCACGCCGTGAATGGTCAGGTTGCAGGTCAGCGAGCCGCGGCGACCATTTTTCACCACATCGCCGACCACTTCGGTACTGGAGGGTTCGCCGACCAGACAGTAATCCAGACGTTCGTTACGCGCCATCAGCGTTTCCACTACTTTGACGGTGCCGTTTTTGGCGCTGGCCTCTTCATCGGAGGTGATCAAAAACGCCAGTCTGCCGCGATGATTCGGGTACTGCGCGACAAAACGTTCCGCCGCCACCACCATCGCTGCCAGCGAGCCTTTCATATCAGCTGCGCCGCGGCCGAACAGCATCCCGTCGCGGATGGTCGGTTCGAACGGGGGGTTGATCCAGCGGTCGGCGTCGCCTGCCGGGACCACGTCGGTGTGGCCGGCGAAGGCCAGCGTCTCGCCGTGGCCGCGCCAGGCCCAGAAATTCTGTGTATCGCCGAAATCCATCGGTTCAACGGTAAAGCCGATCGCACGCAGGCGTTCAATCATTAACGCCTGGCATCCCGCATCATCGGGGCTAAGGGAAGGGCGGCGAATAAGCTGCTGAGCCAGCTCAATGACCGGGCAAGACATAGACTATACCTCGTTAAACTGCTGATAACTTGCTTCACTAAAACCCAGCAGCATAGGACGACCGGGCGCACAGAGCAATGGGCGTTTGATAATCGCCGGCATTTCCAGCATCAATGCGGCGGCGGCGTCGGCATTATCGATGCTGTTGCGCAGCGACTCGTCGAGTTTGCGCCAGGTGGTGCCGCGGGTGTTCAGCAGCGCCTGCCAGCCCAGTTCGGCAATAAAGGTATCCAGTTGCGCGCGGTCAAGGCCATCGGCGCGGTAGTCATGAAACTGATACGCAATCTGATGCGCTTCCAGCCAGCGACGGGCTTTTTTAATGGTATCGCAGTTTTTAATTCCGTACATGGTGAGCATAGATAAACCTTTCACATTCAATTAAGCGGTTAACTCAGATATTTCCGAATATATAAGTCTTACTGAAATAATACGTGATTCAGATGAATAAATATAACTTTTTACCGGGTATCTCATTCAATTGACGGCGTGGTGAAATTTTGCTCATTCGCGGAAGTGATGTGAGGCTATTAACAATATTGCGAAAATGTTGCCTGAGAGTGCTCTGCGTCACATAATTTTTACATACGAAACGGCATAGTGGCGGCAACCAGAGGTTTTATCTCTGTCAGACGTCCACAAGACAATCAGAGCAATAGGGGAGCCCAACTTCCCATCAGCAATGAAGTTATATAGAATCGACCATAATAATAAGAGAGGCTATTATGATTGAACATGAACTGGGGAACTGGAAAGATTTTATTGAAGGCATGCTTCGTAAATAAATTTCCGCAATGTGAACAGGGGAATAACGCGAAGTAAATAAGCGCGTCATCGTTCTGAACACATAAAGAAGGCGACCTTAAGGGTCGCCTTTTCTGTTATTAAGGCTCGCCGCCAACGCCCTACGGCTTATTGCGGACGCTCCTTCAGCGGAAAGCGACGGCGTACCAGCACAAAGAACAGCGGCACGAAAAAGATGGCCAGTACGGTAGCAGAGATCATCCCGCCCATCACCCCGGTACCGACCGCATGCTGGCTGCCGGAGCCGGCACCGGTGCTGGTCGCCATCGGCAGCACGCCGAAGATAAACGCCAGCGAGGTCATCAGGATGGGGCGCAGACGCTGACGGCAGGCCGACAGCGTGGCGCTGAGCAGATCCTGGCCTTTCTCGTTCAGCTCGTTGGCGAACTCAACGATCAGAATGGCGTTTTTCGCCGACAGGCCGATCACCGTCAACAGGCCCACCTGGAAATAAACGTCATTTTCCAGGCCACGCATCCAGGTCGCCAGCAGGGCGCCAATCACCCCGAGCGGGACCACCAGCATCACCGAGAACGGCACCGACCAGCTCTCGTACAGCGCCGCCAGGCACAGGAACACCACCAGCAGCGAAATCGCGTACAGTGCCGGCGCCTGAGCGCCAGAGAGGCGTTCCTGGTAGGACATGGCGGTCCATTCGAGGCCAAAGCCGGTTGGCAACTGCGCGGCCAGCTTCTCCATCATGTCCATCGCGGTGCCGGTACTGATACCCGGCGCCGCCTCACCAACGATCTCCACCGCCGAGTAGCCATTGTAGCGTTCCAGCCGCGGCGAGCCGGTCTCCCAGCGTGAGGTGGCGAAGGCCGAGAACGGCACCATCGTGCCGCTGCTGTTGCGGACATACCAGAGATTGATATCGTCTGGCAGCATCCGGTATTTCGCCGCTGCCTGGACGTAGACTTTCTTCACCCGGCCGCGATCCATAAAGTCGTTGACGTAGCTCGACCCCCACGCGGTTTGCAGCGTATCGTTGATGTCGTCAATGGAGACGCCCAGCGCCTGCGCTTTACGCTGATCGATATCGACCTGCAGCTGCGGACTGTCGTCGAGCCCGTTATGGCGGACCCGGGTCAACAGCGGGTTTTTGCCGGCCAGCTCAAGCAGCGTATCGCGTGCCGCCATCAGCGCATCGTGCCCCTTACCGGCGTGATCCTCAAGCTCCATATCGAAGCCTGCCGAACTGCCGAGGCCGCTGATGGCCGGCGGGCTGCTGGCGATGACCCGCGCTTCGTTGATCTGATTAAACGCTTTGGTGGCGCGTTCAATAATGGCAAAGGAGGAGCCGGTTTCCGGGTCGCGCTGGTCCCAGTCTTTGAGACGCACAAACATGCGGGCCACGTTCTGCCCGTTGCCGCCGGGGCCGGAGCCAACGGTAGCGAACACCGACTCGACGTTCTGCTTCTCGTTATTGAGGAAGTAATCTTCCGCCTTCTGCACCACCTTCAGCGTCTGCTGCTGGGTGCTGCCGCTCGGCAACTGGACCGAGGTGGTGAACATCCCGCGATCTTCCAGCGGCAGGAACGAGGTGGGCAGATGCAGGAACAGGAACACCATCCCGCCGAGCAGGACGACGTAGATCAGCATCCAGCGCAGCGAGCGGTGAAGAATTTTGCCGACAAAGGTTTCGTAGCGGCTGGCGCTGCGGTTGAAGGTGCGGTTGAACCAGCCGAAGAAGCCTTTTCTTTCATGGGATTCACCTGGCTTAACCGGCTTGAGCAGCGTGGCGCAAAGGGCCGGAGTGAGGATCATGGCCACCAGCACCGAGAGGACCATCGCCGCGACGATAGTGATTGAGAACTGGCGATAGATGGCCCCGGTGGTGCCGCCGAAGAAGGCCATTGGCACAAACACCGCCGACAGCACCATGGCGATCCCCACCAGCGCGCCCTGAATTTGTCCCATCGATTTGCGGGTCGCCTCGCGTGGCGACAGGCCCTCCTCGCTCATGATGCGCTCGACGTTCTCCACCACCACGATGGCGTCATCCACCAGCAGGCCGATCGCCAGCACCATCGCGAACATCGTCAGGGTGTTGATGCTGTAGCCACAGGCATACAGCACCGCAAAGGTGCCCATCAGCACCACCGGCACGGCGATGGTCGGGATCAGGGTGGCGCGGAAGTTCTGCAGGAACAGATACATCACGAGGAAGACCAGCAGGATCGCCTCCAGCAGCGTTTTGACCACATCAGTGATGGAGGCCTTTACGAAGGAGGTCGTCTCGTAGGCGACTTTATATTCCAGACCGTGAGGAAAATACTGCGACAGCTCATTGAGGCGATTGATCACGCGCTCCGCCGTGGCCATTTCGTTGGCGCCGGAAGCAAGCTTAATTCCCAGGCCCGAAGCGGCCTGCCGGTTGTAGCGGCTGAGGTAGTCGTACTTCTCCGCCCCCATCTCGACGGTGGCGACATCGCCCAGCGTCACCTCTGAACCATCCTGATTGACGCGCAGGGTGATATTGCGGAACTGCTCCGGGGTTTGTAGCAGAGATTGCGAGTTGATGGTGGCGTTCAGCGCCTGCTTATCGACCGAAGGCGTCCCGCCAAGCTGGCCGACGGCAATCTGGGCGTTCTGCGAACTGATGGCGTCGGTCACATCCTTGGTGGTCAGCTGGTAGCTATTGAGCTTCGCCGGGTCGAGCCAGATGCGCATTGAGTATTGCGAGCCGTAGGCGTCGATATCCCCCACGCCGTTGACGCGGCTGAGCGGGTCCTGAATGTTACTGGCGACGTAGTCGGCAATATCTTGTTTATCCATGCTGCCGTCGGTGGAGACGAAGGCGAGGGTCAGGATATTGGTGTCGCCGGTTTTGCGCACCGTCACCCCCTGGTTTTGCACTGCCTGCGGCAGTTTACGCATCGCCGACTGCAGCTGGTTCTGAACCTGCTGCACGGCTTCGTCCGGGTCGGTACCGGCGGTGAAGCTGAGGGTGATCGTCGCCTGGCCAGTGGCGCTGCTCTGGGAGGACATATACATCAGGTTATCGAGGCCGGTCATATTCTGTTCGATAACCTGGGTGACGGTATTCTCCAGGGTTTGCGCGGAGGCGCCGGGATAGTTGGCGGTGATCCGCACGTTCGGCGGGGCGAGGTCGGGATACTGTTCAACGGGAAGCGACAAAATGGCAAGGGTGCCCGTCAGACATAACAGGATTGCCAGCACCCACGCAAAAATGGGGCGATCGATAAAGAAATTCGCCATCAGAATGAAGACCTCATATGCACATTTTTTTGTTATTGCACAGCCTGTGCCACTTTAGCGCCAGCGCCTCCGGCAATCGTGGAGAAATTAAGGAGATAGTGTAATTTATCATGTTGCTTTTGCCGTATCGTAAAGAAACCTCGAACTTTCCTGCCAGCAGGCAGTGAGCCTGCTTTGCAGCCTCAGAGAGGCGCATTATCTCTTGCCGGTGTGAAACCTCATTTCATTTAAGTCAAAAAAATTGATCCAAAACGGATTCTCTCCAGAAAAAGTTTATCCTGGGCATTTGGACATTGTTCCGGCGCCGTCTTGTCGGGTAATAAATAGTCATGCGCATTGAGGGGTTATTCACCAAAAAGACAAAAGGAAGCCATGAACCACTTTATTTTGAGCGATAGTCGAAAATGTATCGGCTGCCAGGCCTGCGAAGTGGCCTGCGTAATGGCGCATAACGAGGAGCAACACGTGCTGACCCCGCAGCGCTTTTTACCTCGTATCACCGTCATCAAAGCGGCGGGCCAGCGTAACGCTATCACCTGCCGCCACTGTGAAGACGCCCCCTGCGTCCGCAGTTGCCCCAACGACGCCATTGCCCAGTCCGGCGACAGCGTTCAGGTCAGTCAGGAGAAATGCATTGGCTGTAAATCCTGCATGGTGGCCTGCCCGTTCGGGGTGATGCAGGTGGTGGTGACGCCGCAGGCTGCGGGCCTGGTAAAGGCCAGCGCGCAGAAATGCGATCTGTGCCAGGGCCGCGAGGCGGGACCGGCCTGTGTGGAAAACTGTCCCGCGCAGGCACTGACCCTCGCCGACGATGAGACGTTGACCGCGCTGGCGAAGCAGCGGCGACTGCGCTCGGCATGCCAGGAGGTGCAGCCGTGGCAGCGCGGTACGCCGACCTGCAGCCAGCCCAATGTTGGCGCGAAGGTCAGGCAAATGGCGATGACGCCGCCGCGCGGGGAGCCGGATAAGCTGGCGGCGGAGGCGCGTAAGAGCCACTTTGAGGAGATCTATCAGCCGTTCACCCCGGCGCAGGCGCAGCAGCAGGCCGCCCGCTGCCTCACGTGTGGGGAACACAGTATTTGCGAATGGACCTGCCCGCTGCATAACCATATCCCGCAGTGGGTCGAGCTGGTTAAGGCGGGGGATATCGCCGCCGCGGTCGCGCTTTCCCATCAGACCAACTGCCTGCCGGAGATCACCGGTCGCGTCTGCCCCCAGGACCGGCTGTGTGAAGGTGCCTGCACCCTGCGCGATGAAAGCGGCGCAGTCACCATCGGCAACATTGAGCGCTATATTTCCGACCAGGCGCTGGCCAGCGGCTGGCGTCCGGACCTCTCGCAGGTTAAGCCGAGCGGTAAGCGGGTGGCGATTATCGGCGCCGGGCCGGCCGGGCTGGCCTGCGCCGATGTGCTGGTGCGTCACGGCGTCCAGCCGGTGGTTTTTGACCGTCATCCGGAGATTGGCGGTCTGCTGACCTTCGGCATCCCGGCGTTCAAGCTGGATAAATCGCTGCTGGCCCGGCGGCGGGCCATTTTCAGCGAGATGGGTATCCGCTTTGAGCTCAATTGCGAGGTGGGGAAAGATATCCCCATGGCGACGCTGCTGGCCGACTATGACGCGGTGTTCGTCGGCGCCGGAACTTATCGCTCCATGAAGGCGGGGCTGCCGAACGAAGAGGCCCCCGGCGTCTACGATGCGCTGCCGTTTCTTATCGCCAACACCAAACAGGTAATGGGGCTGGCGGCATCGGCTCAGGAGCCTTATATCAACACCGCCGGGCTGAACGTCGTCGTGCTGGGCGGCGGCGATACAGCGATGGACTGCGTGCGCACCGCGCTGCGTCACGGCGCCCGCCAGGTGACCTGCGCCTATCGGCGGGATGAAGCCAACATGCCGGGCTCGAAAAAAGAGGTCAAAAACGCCCGCGAAGAGGGGGCGGTCTTTGAGTTTAACGTCCAGCCGGTGACCCTGGAGCTGGACGAAAGCGGGCGGGTGAATGGGGTACGTTTTCTGCGCACCGAACTGGGCGCCCCGGACGCGGGAGGAAGACGCCGCCCGACGCCGATCCCCGGCAGTGAGTTTGTTATGCCGGCGGATGCGGTGATCATGGCCTTTGGCTTCCACCCGCACCGCATGCCCTGGCTGGAAGCGGCGGGCGTGGCGCTGGACAGTCAGGGGCGCATCAAAGCCGGCGTCGAGAGCCGTTACCGTTACCAGACCAGTCAGGAGAAGATCTTTGCCGGCGGCGATGCCGTGCGCGGCGCAGACCTTGTAGTGACGGCGATGGCGGAAGGCCGTCACGCGGCGCAGGGGATCCTGGATTATCTGGCGCTGAAAACGACGCCGCTTCACTGACGACAAACCCGGCCCCGCAGCGTAGTATGAGGGCGTCCTTTTACGCTGTGGGGTCGGTATGTCACTCAATATTCACGTCATTAAAGATAAAATCCTCTCTGAGAACTGGTTCGTACTACGCAACATGACTTATGAGCTAACGCGGGCGGACGGCAGCGTCGTGCGCCATAAGCGCGAAGTCTACGATCGCGGCAATGGCGCCACCGTACTGCTGTATAACCGCCATAAGCAGACGGTGGTCCTGGTGCGGCAGTTCCGGGTCGCCACCTGGGTCAATGGCAATCATGACGGCATGCTGATTGAAACCTGCGCCGGGCTGCTGGACAACGACGAGCCGGAAGCCTGCATTCGTAAAGAGGCGGTGGAAGAGACCGGCTACGAAGTGGGCGAGGTGCGTAAGCTGTTTGAGTTGTTTATGTCGCCAGGTGGCGTTACCGAAGTGGTGCATTTCTTTATCGCCGAGTACAGCGACGCGCAGCGAACCACCAGCGGCGGCGGGGTGGATGATGAAGCCATCGAGGTGCTGGAGCTGCCTTTTAGCCAGGCGCTGCAGATGGTCGCTGACGGTGAGATCCGCGACGGTAAGGCGGTCATCCTGCTGCAGTATCTGCAAACCTCCGGCCTGATGTCGGGGAACTCTGACAAATCCGATTGAGTAAGCGGCTGCCGTTGTCCAGGATAGGCGCCGTGGTCGGGTTTATCTGGGGTCGGGCGGTTCATGCTTTTTCGCATCATTTATTTCCTCTTTCTGGCGGTGCTGCCTTGCTCGCAGGCATGGTCGGCACCGACGCAGCAGCGCTTCAACGACTGGCAGGTCACCTGTAACAACCAAAATTTCTGCGTCACCCGTAACGTGGGGCTGCATTATGGGCTGGTGATGACCCTCAGCCGCAGCGCCGGAGCAGTGACTGACGCCAGCCTGCGTATCGAACTGGGGGGCACCGGTAATCCGGTGGCGACGCTCGCGCCGATAGCGCCGCGCCTGCTGCTGGATGGCAAACCGGTGTCCCTGACCGACAAGCGCTGGCACATTGAAGATAAGCTCATTAAAACCGCCGACAGCGTGACGATCGATGCATTTCTCCAGCAGGTTCAGGAGGGGAAAGCTCTCTCGCTGGCCAATGGCCTGCAGAGCATCTCCCTGCAGGGGTTGAAAGCGGCTCTGTTTTTTATCGACGATCGGCAAAAGCGGGTAGGCAGTGAAACGGCCTGGGTCGGCAAAGGGGAAGAGCCGCCGCTCAGCGTACCGCCGGCCCCGGCGCTGCGCGCAGTGGCGACCGCGGAAACAGCGCAGTCGCCGCTGGGGCGTGAGGAGCTCAACGATCTGATGGACTACGGTAATGAGCGGATGACCAACAGCAACTGCTCCCTCGATCCCTTCCGCCGTGAAATTCGCGTTACTGCGCTGACGGATGACAAAGTGCTGCTGATGACCAGCTGCGAATCCGGCGCGTACAACACCGTCTGGCTGGCCTGGCTGGTCTCCCGCCAGCGGCCCTATGTCGCCCGTCAGGTGCGGCTGACGCTGCCGTTTCAGCCGCCGGGCGAGGCACCGCGGGAGATCGAGCTTATCAACGCCAGCTACGATGATCGCCGCCATGAGCTGGTGACCCTGGATAAAGGCCGCGAGGCCGGCGATTGCGGGATCCAGACCCGCTGGCGTTTTGACGGCCAGCGGTTCAGTCTCTCCCGCTACGCGCAGCAGCCGACGTGTGATAACTGGCAGGGGCCAGACGCCTGGCCCACGCTGTGGATCACCCGTTAAGCACCTGCTCCGCGGTGGCGACGATATGGTCGACCGTAAAGCCAAAGAACGGAAACAGCTGCTCTGCCGGGGCGGATTCGCCATAGCCGGTCATGCCGACGATCTTGCCTTTTAAGCCGACATATTTATACCAGTAGTCCGCTATCCCGGCCTCGACCGCCACCCGCGCGCTGACGTCCGACGGCAGCACCGACTCGCGCCAGGCCTCATCCTGGGCATCAAACACATCGGTGGAAGGGAGCGAGACCACCCGCACATTCACCCCGTTCGCCAACAGTTTTTCTGCGGCCAGCACAGTGATCTCCACTTCCGAGCCGGTGGCGATGAGGATCAGGTCGGGCTTCCCGCCGGCATCTTTCAGCACGTAGCCTCCCCGGGCAATAGCCTGCACCTGTTCCGGGGTGCGCGGCATCTGCGCCAGGTTTTGCCGCGACAGGATCAGCGCCGTTGGTCCGTTCTGGCGCGCAATGGCCGCCTGCCAGGCGACGGCGGTCTCCACCTGGTCGCAGGGGCGCCAGGTGCTGAAGTTGGGCGTCAGTCGCAGACTGGCCAGCTGTTCCACCGCCTGGTGCGTCGGGCCATCTTCCCCGAGACCGATGGAGTCATGGGTATAGACCATGATCTGCCGGGCCTTCATCAGGGCCGCCATGCGCGCGGCGTTGCGGGCGTATTCCACAAACATCAGGAAGGTCGAGGTATACGGAATGAAGCCCCCGTGCAGGGCGATGCCGTTGGCCACCGCGGTCATGCCAAATTCGCGCACGCCGTAGTGGATATAGTTGCCCGCAGGATCGTCTTTAATCGATGTCGAGCCAGACCAGATGGTCAGGTTACTCGGCGCAAGATCCGCCGAACCGCCCAGCAGTTCCGGGAGATGCGGGCCGTAGGCGTTCAGCGCGTTTTGCGAGGCCTTGCGGCTGGCGATTTTCGCCGGCTCGGCCTGCAGTTTCGCCACGTAGTCGCGGGCGGTCGCGGCAAAGTCTTCCGGCAGGGTGCCATCCATGCGGCGAGTCAGCTCAGCGGCCAGCTCCGGAAACTGCTGCTGGTAGGCGGCGAATTTCTCGTTCCAGGCGTGCTCGGCTTTTTCGCCGCGCGGACGCGCATCCCAGCCCTGATAGATCTCTTTCGGGATCTCGAAGGGCGGATATTTCCAGCCCAGCTGCTGGCGGGCCAGGGCCACCTCTTTTTCGCCCAGCGCCGCGCCGTGAGACTCTTCCGACCCCGCTTTGTTGGGCGAACCGAAGCCGATGATGGTCCGACAGATAATCAGCGACGGCTTATCTTTCACCGCCTGCGCTTCCGCAATGGCCTGTTTAATGGCCTGCGGATCGTGACCATCAATGTCACCGATCACATGCCAGTGATAGGCGCGGAAGCGTTCGGCCGTATCATCGGAAAACCAGCCTTCAGTTTTGCCGTCGATGGAGATGCCGTTGTGATCGTAAAAACCGATCAGCTTACCCAGTCCGAGCGTACCGGCCAGCGAACAGGCCTCATGGGAGATCCCCTCCATCAGGCAGCCATCGCCCATGAAAACCCAGGTGTGATGGTCGATAATCTCATGACCGGGGCGGTTAAACTGTGCCGCCAGGGTGCGTTCGGCGATGGCCATGCCGACGGCGTTCGCCAGCCCCTGGCCCAGCGGGCCGGTGGTGGTCTCCACCCCGGGGGTATAGCCATGCTCCGGGTGGCCCGGCGTTTTTGAGTGCAACTGACGGAACTGCTTGAGTTCTGACAGCGGCAGATCGTAGCCGGTCAGGTGCAACAGGCTGTAGAGCAGCATCGACGCGTGGCCGTTGGACAGAATAAAGCGGTCGCGGTCCACCCAGCCAGGGTTCTGCGGATTGTGCTTGAGAAAATCGTTCCACAGCACTTCGGCAATGTCTGCCATCCCCATTGGCGCACCGGGGTGGCCGGAATTGGCTTTCTGCACCGCGTCCATACTCAGGGCGCGGATGGCGTTGGCAAGCTCTCTTCGGGACATAGTTTTCTCCGTGAGACTAAAGTGACAGTTTGGCGGCAAGCAGATCTTCCAGTTTGCGCTGATCGACGGCGAACAGGCGGATCCCCTCCGCCAGCTTTTCGACCGCCATCGGGTCCTGATTATGTTCCCAGCGGAACTCCGCCTCGCTGAGCGGCACCGGGCGCGGCAGGATCTGGCTGGCAGGGATCAGTTTGCGCACCACCGGGGCGTCGCTGGCCTGCAGCTCTTTTAACAAGGGCGGGGCGATGGTCAGCCGGTCGCAGCCGACCAGGGCGAGGATCTGTTCGGTGCGGCGGAAGCTGGCGCCCATCACGATGGTGGTGTATTTATGCTGTTTGAAGTAGTCATAGATATTGCGCACCGATTTCACCCCCGGATCTTCCTCCACCACGTAAGGATTCAGCGGCTTACGCGCCTGATACCAGTCATAAATACGCCCGACGAAAGGGGAGATCAGATAGACCCCGGCTTCGGCGCAGGCCCGGGCCTGGGCGAAGGAAAACAGCAGCGTCAGGTTGCAGTGGATGCCTTCTTTTTCCAGCGTCTCGGCGGCGCGGATCCCCTCCCAGGTGGATGCCAGTTTGATCAGGATCCGCGACTTATCAATGCCCATCTCCTGATACAGCGCCACCAGATGGCGCGCCTTCTCGATGCTCTTCTCCCGGTTGAAGGAGAGCCGGGCGTCCACCTCGGTGGAGACCCGGCCCGGAATGCTTTTGAGGATCTCCGCGCCAAAATTGACCGCCAGCTTATCGCAGGCGTGAGTCACCTGCGCTTCACGGCCGCCTCCTTGCTTTTTCGCCCAGGCGATGGCGTCGTCAATGAGTCCGCTATAGGACGCCAGGCCGGCGGCCTTCAGCAGCAGGGAGGGGTTAGTGGTGGCATCTTCCGGATGATAGTGGCGAATGGATTCGATGTCGCCGCTGTCGGCGACCACGGTGGTGAACTGCTTGATGCTGTCTAGCTGATTCATAGATAAGTCCTCCTGGAACAAGGTGTTACATGAGTGCTTGCCGGTATGCGGTATAAATAGTGATGAGGTACATAACCAAAAAGCATAGCAGACGGGGCTATTATTGGCGGCGAATCCGGGTAACATAACCGCTATAAATTGATAACAACCAGATCATAGCGATGGCCAGAGTTTGGCGGTGTTCAAAGTTTATCGCCCCGCCAGGAGGGATACTGTCTGCCACTGAAAGGTGAACGACAGGATGGTCATCACGCTTTTCCCCTACGAACGATACGTGAAAGAAAGGAATAGAAAATGGATGAGCAGTTAAAACAGAGCGCCCTCGACTTCCACGAATTTCCGGTTCCCGGAAAAATCCAGGTCTCGCCGACCAAACCTCTCGCCACCCAGCGCGATTTGGCGCTGGCCTACTCGCCGGGCGTCGCGGCCCCCTGTCTGGAAATCGAAAAAGATCCGCTGGCCGCCTACAAATACACTGCCCGCGGCAACCTGGTGGCGGTCGTCTCCAACGGCACCGCGGTGCTGGGGCTGGGGAATATCGGCGCGCTGGCCGGCAAGCCGGTGATGGAGGGCAAAGGCGTCCTGTTTAAGAAATTCGCCGGCATCGATGTGTTTGATATCGAAGTCGATGAGCTGGATCCGGACAAATTCATTAACGTCGTCGCCGCCCTCGAGCCGACCTTCGGCGGTATCAACCTGGAAGATATTAAAGCGCCGGAGTGTTTCTACATCGAGCAGCAGCTGCGCGAGCGGATGAATATTCCGGTTTTCCATGACGATCAGCATGGCACGGCGATCATCAGCACCGCGGCGATCCTCAACGGTCTGCGCGTCGTCGAGAAGAATCTGTCCGACGTGCGGATGGTGGTCTCCGGCGCGGGCGCGGCGGCGATCGCCTGCATGAACCTGCTGGTGGCGCTGGGGATGCAAAAGCACAACATCGTGGTCTGCGATTCGAAAGGCGTCATCTATAAAGACCGTGAACCGAACATGGCGGAAACCAAAGCCGCCTACGCAGTGGAAGACGACGGCAAACGTACGCTTGATGATGTGATCGACGGCGCCGACATTTTCCTCGGCTGCTCTGGCCCGAAAGTGCTGACTCCGGAGATGGTGAAGAAGATGGCGCGCGCGCCGCTGATCCTTGCCCTGGCCAACCCGGAGCCGGAAATTCTGCCGCCGCTGGCGAAGCAGGTCCGCGATGACGCCATCATCTGTACCGGTCGCTCCGACTACCCTAACCAGGTCAACAATGTGCTCTGCTTCCCGTTCATCTTCCGCGGCGCGCTGGACGTCGGCGCGACGGCGATCAACGAAGAGATGAAGCTGGCGGCGGTGCACGCCATTGCCGAGCTGGCCCATGCTGAGCAGAGCGAAGTGGTGGCCTCCGCCTATGGCGATCAGGATTTAAGCTTTGGTCCGGACTACATCATTCCGAAACCGTTCGACCCGCGGCTGATCGTCAAGATTGCCCCTGCGGTGGCGAAGGCGGCAATGGATTCCGGCGTGGCAACGCGCCCCATCGCTGATTTTGACGCCTATATCGAGAAGCTGAGCGAGTTCGTCTATAAAACCAACCTGTTTATGAAGCCTATCTTCTCTCAGGCGCGCAAAGAGCCGAAGCGCGTGGTGTTGGCGGAAGGGGAGGAGACCCGGGTGCTGCACGCCACTCAGGAGCTGGTGTCGCTGGGGCTGGCCAAACCGATTCTGGTGGGGCGCCCTAGCGTGATTGAAATGCGCATCCAGAAGCTGGGTCTGCAGATCAAGGCCGGCGTTGACTTTGAGATCGTCAATAATGAATCCGACCCGCGGTTTAAAGAGTACTGGAGCGAGTACTACCAGCTGATGAAGCGCCGCGGCATTACCCAGGAGCAGGCGCAGCGGGCGGTGATTAGCAACACCACGGTGATTGGCGCCATCATGGTTCATCGCGGTGAAGCGGATGCGATGATCTGCGGGACTATCGGCGAGTACCACGACCACTACCGCGTGGTGCAGCCGCTGTTTGGCTATCGCGACGGCGTCAGCACCGCCGGGGCGATGAATGCGCTGCTGCTGCCGAGCGGCAACACCTTTATCGCCGACACCTATGTCAATCACGATCCCTCCCCGGAAGAGCTGGCGGAGATCACCCTGATGGCGGCGGAAAGCGTGCGTCGCTTCGGTATTGAGCCGCGGGTGGCATTGCTGTCGCACTCCAACTTTGGTTCCGCCGACTGCCCGTCAGCCAGCAAGATGCGCAAAACCCTTGAACTGGTGAAGGCGAGCGCCCCGGAGCTGATGATCGATGGCGAAATGCATGGCGACGCCGCGCTGGTGGAAAGCATCCGCAACGACCGCATGCCGGACAGCCCGCTGAAGGGATCGGCCAATATTCTGGTGATGCCGAATATGGAAGCCGCCCGGATCAGCTATAACCTGCTGCGTGTCTCCAGTTCGGAAGGGGTGACCGTCGGGCCAGTGCTGATGGGGGTGGCGAAGCCGGTGCATATTCTGACGCCGATCGCCTCCGTACGCCGCATTGTGAATATGGTGGCGCTGGCGGTTGTCGAAGCGCAAACCGAACCGCTGTAATCTCGTTTTTTTCCCATTAACGCGCGGAGAGTTTTCCGCGCACAATATCAGGCAGGCCGGCGAGTAAAAACGCTGAGCCTGCCTTTTTAATTCCGCCGCATTATTATTTTCTCTCCTGAGTGATCCACTTCACCTTTTAACCCCACTTGCCGAAATTTGTTATTTGCCGCGCTGAAATACCGTCACCATGAGGACAGATTTCAGGGGGGCAATCAGTCATGGATAAAGAACGCATTATTCAGGAATTCGTACCAGGCAAACAGGTCACACTGGCGCATCTGATTGCCCACCCGGGAGCGGAGCTGGCGAAAAAGATCGGCGTACCCGAATCCGGCGCGATCGGCATTATGACGCTGACACCGGGGGAAACAGCGATGATCGCCGGCGATCTGGCGATGAAGGCCGCCGATGTGCACATCGGTTTTCTCGACCGGTTTAGCGGCGCGCTGGTGATCTACGGTTCGGTCGGCGCGGTGGAGGAGGCGCTCCTGCAGACCATCGGCGGGTTAGGCCGCTTATTAAATTATACCTTGTGCGAATTAACGAAAAGTTAATTGAGAGCGACCATGAAGCGTATTGCCATTGTCGGCGCCGTCGGTGCAGGAAAAACCACGTTATTTAATGCCCTGCAGGGAAATTATTCCCTCGCCAGAAAAACGCAGGCGCTGGAATTTAACGATCGTGGCGACATCGATACACCCGGGGAATATTTCAGCCATCCGCGCTGGTATCACGCCTTAATTACCACCCTGCAGGATGTGGACACCCTGATTTATGTCCACGCGGCCAATGATACCGAAAGTCGCCTGCCTCCCGGGTTACTGGATATTGGCAGCCGAAAGCACCTTATCGTGGCGATCAGTAAAACGGATCTGCCGGATGCCAACCTCGCCGCGGTGCGGCAGCTGCTGGACGGGATGGGGTTTCAGGCGCCGGTTTTCGCCCTCAACGGTTGCGATCCGCAAAGCGTCGCGTCGCTGGAAAATTATTTGAGTGAGCTCAGCCAAAAGGAGGAAGGGCCAGGTGAAGAAACTCATTACCGCTAACGATATTCGTGCCGCCCACGCGCGCGGCGAACAGGCGATGTCAGTTGTTCTGCGCGCCAGCATTATCACCCCGGAAGCGCGCGAAGTCGCCGAGCTGCTGGGATTCACTATCACCGAGGATGATGGCGCCGCGCCGGCGGCGACAGCGGCGGACAGCGACAAAACGGAAAGCCAGCGGATCCGCGAAACCATCCTGGCGCAGTTGCCGGAAGGCCAGTTTACCGAAAGCCTGGTGGCGCAGCTGATGGAAAAGGTGATGAAGGAGAAGCAGTCCCTGGAGCAGGAGGCGATGCAGCCAGGATTTGACTCCGTGACCGGCAAAGGCGGCATCAAAGTGATCGACGGCAGCAGCGTGAAGTTTGGCCGCTTCGACGGCGCCCAGCCGCACTGCGTTGGCTTAACGGACCTGGTGACCGACCAGGATGGCAGCAGCATGGCCGCCGGATTTATGCAGTGGGAGAACGCCTTCTTCCCGTGGACGCTGAACTACGACGAAATCGATATGGTGCTGGAGGGCGAGCTGCATGTGCGCCATCAGGGGGAAACGCTGATTGCCAAAGCAGGGGACGTCATGTTTATCCCGAAAGGCGCCAGCATCGAATTCGGTACCCCGTCGACGGTGCGCTTCCTGTACGTCGCCTGGCCGGCAAACTGGCAATCGCTATGAACGATTTCATTACCGAAGCGTGGCTCAGAGCGAATCATACGCTCAGCGAAGGCGGTGAAATCCATCTTCCTGCCGACGCTCGCCTGACGCCCTCGGCGAGGGAGCTGCTGGAAAGTCGGCATCTGCGGGTCAAATTTCTCGACCGCCAGGGGCGCCTGTTTGTCGAGGATGACGAACAGACGCCGCAGCCGGTGCATGTCCTGACCAGCCGCGACCATCCGCCCCAGGCCTGCTGCGAGCTCTGTCACCAGCCGGTGGATAAAAAGCCGGACACCCTGACCCACCTGACGGCCGATACCCTGGTGGCGAAAAACGATCCGCGGCTGGCCTTCCGTGCGGTGCTGGACAGCACCATCGCTCTGACGGTGTGGCTGCAAATTGAACTGGCGGAGTCCTGGCAGCCGTGGCTGATGGATATCCGTTCGCGGCTGGGCAACATCATGCGCGCCGACGCGCTGGAGGAGCCGCTGGCGGCGCAGTCGATAGCCGGATTCAGCGAGGGACAGTTACACCGTCTGTCCCATCAGCCGCTGCGCTTCCTGGGCCACGATCACCTGGTGCCGGAGGCCCGCCATGGGCGCGAGGTCGCGCTGCTTAATCTGCTGCGCGGCAAAGTCCGCGAGGCGGAGGTGACCGCGGCGCAGGTGTTTATCACGCCGCAATTTGCGGTCCGGCGCGCCGATATTATGCAAGCGCTCAACCGTCTCTCCAGCGCGGTCTACGTGATGATGATCCTGGGCGTGACGGATTCGCCGCCAACCCTCAGCCAGCTGCAGCAGCAGCTGGGAGGTGAAGATGATCATTGACCAATGCCGCAAACTGGCGCTGCGCGCCCCCGCCCGAGTGGTGTTCCCGGATGCGCTGGACGTCCGCGTGCTGAAGGCGGCGCATTATCTGCAGCAGCAGGGCCTGGCGCGTCCGATCCTCGTGGCCAGCCCCTTCGCACTGCGGCAGTTTGCCCTTGGCGAACGTCTGCCGCTGACCGGAGTGCAGATCATTGATCCGCACAGCAACCTGGCGATGCGCGAGGCGTTTGCCGCCGCCTGGCAGGCGCGCGCCGGCGATAAAGCGCCCGCTGACGCCGTCGACAAGCTGGCCGACCCGCTGATGTTCGCCGCGGCGATGGTCAGCGGCGGTGAGGCCGAGGTGTGTATCGCCGGGAATCTCTCGTCAACCGCCAGCGTGCTGCGCGCCGGTCTGCGCCTTATCGGCCTGCAGCCGGGGTGTAAAACGCTCTCTTCGCTGTTTCTGATGCTGCCGCAGTATGCCGGCCAGCCGCTGGGGTTTGCCGACTGCAGCGTGGTGCCGCAGCCGACGGCGGCGCAGCTGGCGGATATCGCGATTGCCAGCGCCGAGACCTGGCAAGCGATCGCTGGCGAAGCGCCGCGGGTGGCAATGCTGTCCTTCTCCACGCACGGCAGCGCCCGGCATCCCTGTGTGGCTAACGTCCAGCAGGCCACGGAGATCGTGCGTCAGCGGGCGCCACAGCTGATGGTCGATGGCGAACTGCAGTTTGACGCCGCCTTTGTACCCGACGTCGCTGCGCACAAAGCGCCCGGCAGCCCGCTGCGGGGGCGGGCCAATGTGCTGGTCTTCCCATCGCTGGAGGCGGGCAACATCGGCTACAAAATCGCCCAGCGATTGGGTGGATATCGCGCCATCGGGCCGCTGATCCAGGGCCTCGCCGCCCCGCTTCACGACCTCTCGCGAGGCTGTAGCGTAGAGGAAATTATCGAACTGGCGCTGGTGGCGTCGGTACCGCGCCAGACGGACGCAAGCCGGATCCCCGACTCGTCCACGCTGGTTGAATGAATGGTCCCCTTCAGGACCCCTTATGAGAGGAAAACACAATGGAAGCATTAGGAATGATTGAAACCCGGGGCCTGGTTGCACTGATTGAGGCCTCCGACGCCATGGTCAAAGCGGCCCGCGTCAAGCTGGTAGGCGTGAAACAGATCGGTGGCGGCCTGGTGACCGCCATGGTGCGCGGCGATGTCGCGGCGTGCAAAGCCGCCACGGATGCCGGGGCGGCGGCGGCTCAGCGTATCGGTGAGCTGGTCTCTGTACATGTCATCCCGCGCCCGCATGGCGATCTGGAAGAGGTCTTCCCGATCAGCTTCAAGGGCGACAGCAACATCTAACGGGGGAGGGGGTGCCGGAAAGTTCGGGCCGGATGAGACGTCAGGGCGTCGCTATCCGGCCATGAAAAGGCATGAATGCCGGATGGCGCTGCGCTTTTCCGGCCTGCACATCACACGCGGAGACGGACATGAAGCTGGCTGTTGTTACCGGATATGTGGTCTGCACCGTACGCCATGAAGGGCTGGCCCACGACAAACTGCTGATGGTGGAGATGCTCAATGCCCGCGGCGAACCCGACGGGCAATGCGCGGTCGCCATCGACAACATCGGCGCGGGATGCGGGGAGTGGGTGCTGCTGGTCAGCGGTAGCTCGGCGCGACAGGCGCACGCACAGGGCGCCTCTCCGGTCGATCTGTGCGTGATTGGCATCGTGGATGAGGCTGCGGCCGATGGTCAGGTGCTCTTCCATAAGTAGGGTGAAAAATCATGAATCAACAGGACATTGAACAGGTAGTGAAAGCGGTACTGCTGAAAATGAAAGACAGCAGTCAGCCTGCTGACGCCGTTCATGATAGGGGCGTTTTTGCCTCACTGGATGACGCTGTCGCGGCGGCAACGGCGGCCCAGCAGGGATTAAAGCGGGTGGCGATGCGTCAGCAGGTGATTCAGGCCATTCGTGAGGCGGGTGAAAAGCATGCCCGTGAACTGGCGGAGCTTGCGGTGACGGAGACCGGCATGGGACGCGTTGAAGATAAGTTTGCCAAAAACGTGGCGCAGGCTCGGGGTACACCAGGCGTGGAGTGTCTGACTCCGCAGGTGCTGACCGGCGATAACGGCCTGACGCTGATTGAAAACGCGCCCTGGGGGGTGGTGGCCTCGGTCACGCCCTCGACCAATCCGGCGGCGACGGTGATTAACAACGCCATCAGTCTGATTGCCGCCGGCAACAGCGTAGTCTTTGCCCCCCATCCGGCGGCGAAACAGGTCTCGCAGCGGGCGATCACCTTGCTTAACCAGGCGGTAGTGGCCGCCGGCGGCCCGGCCAACCTGCTGGTGACCGTGGCGAACCCGGATATCGACACCGCCCAGCGGCTGTTTAAGTACCCTGGCATCGGCCTGCTGGTGGTGACCGGCGGCGAAGCAGTGGTCGAGGCGGCGCGCAAACATACCAACAAACGCCTGATTGCCGCCGGGGCCGGCAACCCGCCGGTGGTGGTGGATGAGACCGCCGATCTGCCGCGCGCCGCGCAAGCGATCGTCAAAGGCGCCTCGTTTGATAACAACATCATCTGCGCCGACGAGAAGGTGCTGATCGTGGTCGATAGCGTCGCCGACGAACTGATGCGCCTGATGGAAGGCCAGCAGGCGGTGAAACTCACGGCGGCGCAGGCCGAACAGCTCCAGCCGCTGCTGCTGAAAAATATCGACGAGCGCGGCAAAGGCACGGTCAGCCGCGACTGGGTCGGCCGCGATGCGGGCAAAATCGCCGCGGCGATTGGCCTGCAGGTGCCGGCGCAAACCCGCCTGCTGTTCGTGGAAACCCCTGCCAGCCATCCGTTTGCGGTGACTGAACTGATGATGCCGGTGCTGCCGGTGGTGCGGGTGGCGAACGTCGAGGAGGCCATCGCCCTGGCGGTGCAACTGGAAGGCGGCTGCCACCATACGGCGGCGATGCACTCGCGCAATATCGACAACATGAACCAGATGGCGAATGCCATCGACACCAGCATCTTCGTCAAAAACGGGCCGTGCATCGCCGGGCTTGGGCTGGGCGGTGAGGGCTGGACCACCATGACCATCACCACCCCAACCGGGGAAGGGGTAACCAGCGCGCGGACCTTCGTTCGTCTGCGCCGCTGCGTGCTGGTGGATGCGTTTCGAATCGTATAAGGGATGAACATGGCGCACGACGAACAACGCTGGCTTTCGCCGAGACTGCAAAAAGCCGCTGCCCTGTGTAACCAGGCGCCCGCCGCCAGCGAGTCGCCGCTGTGGCTGGGTATCGATTTAGGTACCTGCGACGTGGTGTCGATGGTGGTCGACCGTGATGGCCAGCCGGTTGCGGTATGTCTTGACTGGGCCGATGTGGTGCGCGACGGCATCGTCTGGGACTTCTTCGGCGCCGTCACCCTCGTGCGCCGTCATCTCGCGACCCTCGCAAAGCAGCTGGGCTGCCGCTTTACGCATGCGGCGACCTCGTTTCCGCCCGGCACCGATCCGCGCATTTCGATCAACGTCCTGGAGTCCGCCGGGCTGGAGATCAGTCATGTGCTGGATGAGCCCACCGCGGTGGCGGATCTGCTGCAGCTCGATAATGCCGGGGTGGTGGACATCGGCGGCGGCACCACCGGGATCGCCATCGTTAAACAGGGCAGGGTGACGTATTCGGCGGATGAAGCCACCGGCGGACACCATATCTCCCTGACTCTGGCCGGGAATCGCGGCATCGGGCTGGAAGAGGCTGAGCAGTACAAGCGCCGCCATGCCGGAGAGATCTGGCCGGTAGTGAAACCGGTGTACGAGAAGATGGCTGAGATTGTCGCCCGACATATTACCGGACAAGGGATTGGTGATTTGTGGCTGGCAGGCGGCGCCTGCATGCAGCCGGGCGTCAGGGCGCTTTTTTGCCAATGTTTCCCGACGCTGAAGGTGCATTTACCCCGGCACAGCCTGTTTATGACCCCGCTGGCAATCGCCAACAGCGGGAGGGAAAAAGCGGAGGGGATCTATGCAAGCTGAACTGCAGACGGCGCTGTTCCACGCCTTCGATACGCTGAATCTTCAGCAAGTGAAAAGCTTCAACGTTCCGCCGGTGACGCTGCACGGCGTCGGCGCGCTGGCGGCCTGCGGCCCGCAAGCGCAGGCCCGGGGCCTGAAGCATCTGTTTGTCATGGTTGACCGTTTTCTCCATCAGGCGGGAATGACCGCCGGGCTGGAGCGTAGCCTGGCGATGAAAGGGGTTGCCATGACCCTCTGGCCCTGTCCCGCCGGCGAACCCTGCGTCACCGATGTCTGCGCTGCGGTCGCCCAGCTGCGGGACGCGCGCTGCGACGGCGTGGTGGCCTTCGGCGGCGGCTCGGCGCTGGATGCGGCGAAAGCGGTGGCGCTGCTGGTCGCCAACCCTGAGCAGACGCTGGGGGAGATGACGGAGCACAGCGAATTACAGCCACGTCTGCCGCTGATCGCAGTGCCGACCACCGCCGGCACCGGGTCAGAAACTACCAACGTGACGGTGATTATTGATGCGGTAAGTGGACGCAAACAGGTGCTGGCGCATGCCTCGCTGATGCCGGATGTGGCGATCCTCGACGCCGCCCTAACTGAGGGCGTTCCCCCGTCTGTCACGGCGATGACCGGGATTGATGCGCTGACCCACGCCGTCGAGGCCTACAGCGCCCGTCACGCCACGCCGTTTACCGACAGTCTGGCGATGGGGGCGATAGCCATGATCGGCGAAGCGCTGCCGAAAGCGGTGGGCTGCGGCCAGGATCTGGCGGCGCGGGAGAACATGCTGCTGGCCTCCTGTATGGCGGGGATGGCGTTTTCCAGCGCCGGGCTGGGGCTATGCCATGCCATGGCGCATCAGCCGGGGGCGGCGCTGCATATTCCGCACGGTCTGGCCAACGCCATGCTGCTGCCAACGGTGATGGGCTTCAACCGTATGGTATGCCGGGGGCGCTTCAGCCAGATCGGCCGGGCGCTGACCGGCAGGAAAACCGATGACCTTGAGGCAATCGCCGCCGTGCGCGAACTGATTGCGGAAGTCGGTCTGACGATGCGGCTGTCGGATGCCGGCGCGACGCCCGCGCACTACGCCACCTGGGCACAGGCGGCGCAGGACGACATCTGTCTGCGCACCAATCCACGCACCGCCACCCGGGAGCAGATTATCGAGCTGTACGCGGCGGCGCAATAAATGCGGATTTTCCCGGAGGCGTGTGGCTGTGGCTTTCCCGGCTCGCGCTGCGCTTAGCCGGGCTACAGGATCACAGCCGTCTGCTATGCCGTAGCCCGGGTAAGGCGTTCACGCCGCGACCCGGGAAAGTTCCCCGAGTGCGGCTAATGTCCCCGTATTCACAGTATCTACCAATCATAAATGACAGGGAGTAAGGGCTATGGGAATTAACGAAATCATCATGTACATCATGATGTTCTTTATGCTGATTGCCGCCGTGGACAGGATCCTGTCGCAGTTCGGCGGCTCGGCGCGCTTTCTCGGCAAACTGGGGAAAAGCATTGAGGGATCCGGCGGTCAGTTTGAAGAAGGGTTTATGGCGATGGGCGCGCTGGGCCTGGCGATGGTCGGGATGACCGCCCTGGCGCCGGTGCTGGCCCATCTGCTCGGTCCGGTGATTATCCCGCTGTATGAGATGCTCGGCGCCAACCCGTCGATGTTTGCCGGCACGCTGCTGGCGTGCGACATGGGCGGTTTCTTCCTCGCCAAAGAGCTGGCGGGCGGCGACGTGGCGGCCTGGATGTACTCGGGCCTGATCCTCGGCTCCATGATGGGGCCGACCATTGTGTTCTCCATTCCGGTGGCGCTCGGCATTATCGAACCTGCCGATCGCCGCTGGCTGGCGCTCGGCGTGCTGGCGGGCATTGTCACTATTCCTATCGGCTGTATCGCCGGCGGTCTGGTGGCGATGTATTCCGGGGTGGAGATCAACGGCCAGCCGGTAGCGTTTACCTTCGCGCTGATCCTGATGAATATGATCCCGGTGATCATCGTCGCCGTGCTGGTGGCGCTGGGGCTGAAGTTCATTCCGGAAAAAATGATCAACGGCTTCCAGATCTTCGCCAAATTCCTCGTGGCGCTGATCACCATCGGCCTGGCGGCGGCGGTGATCAAGTTCCTGCTCGGCTGGGAGCTGATCCCAGGACTCGACCCGATCTTTATGGCGCCTGGTGACCAGCCCGGCGAGGTGATGCGCGCCATCGAAGTCATTGGCTCTATCTCCTGCGTGCTGCTCGGCGCTTACCCGATGGTGCTCCTGCTGACCCGCTGGTTTGAAAAGCCGCTGATGCGTGTCGGTAATCTCCTCAAAATCAACAATATGGCTGCCGGCGGCATGGTCGCTACCCTCGCGAACAATATCCCGATGTTCGGCATGATGAAGCAGATGGATACCCGCGGAAAAGTGATCAACTGCGCCTTCTCAGTGTCAGCGGCGTTCGCCCTCGGCGACCATCTCGGTTTTGCGGCGGCCAACATGAACGCCATGATCTTCCCGATGATCGTCGGCAAGCTGGTCGGCGGCGTTACCGCGATTGGCGTGGCGATGCTGCTGGTGCCAAAAGATGAAAACGTACCGGCGCCTGCCAACACCGAAGCGGAGGCGCACTCGTGAACACGCGCCAGCTGTTGAGCGTCGGTATTGATATCGGCACCACCACCACGCAGGTGATCTTCTCGCGCCTCGAGCTGGTGAACCGCGCGGCGGTCTCCCAGGTGCCGCGCTACGAATTCATCAAACGCGACATTAGCTGGCAAAGCCCGGTCTTTTTTACGCCGGTTGATAAGCAGGGAGAACTGAAAGAGGCCGAGCTTGAGGCGCTGATTCTGGCTCAGTACCGGGCCGCCGGGATTGCCCCGCAAGCGGTGGACTCCGGGGCGATCATCATCACTGGTGAAAGCGCGAAAACCCGCAATGCCCGCCCGGCGGTGATGGCGCTCTCGCAGTCGCTGGGCGATTTTGTCGTCGCCAGCGCCGGGCCGCACCTGGAGTCGGTCATTGCCGGACACGGCGCCGGGGCGCAGACCTTGTCCCGGCAGCGGATGTGCCGGGTGCTTAATATCGATATTGGCGGCGGTACCTCGAACTATGCCCTGTTTGACGCCGGTAACCTCAGCGCCACCGCCTGCCTCAACGTCGGCGGCCGCCTGCTGGAAACCGACGCTCAGGGGCGCGTGGTCCACGCGCACTCGCCAGGACAGCGGATTGTCGATGCGGTATTCGGCCCGGGAACCGATGCTTTATCGTTGACTGCGGGTCAGCTGGCGCAGGTGGCGCGCCGGATGGCGGGGCTGATCGTTGAGGTGATCGACGGCAGGCTCTCACCGCTGGCGCAGGGGCTGATGCAAACCGAAGTACTGCCTGCGGGTGTTCAGCCGGAGGTGATTACTCTTTCCGGCGGAGTGGGGGAGTGCTACCGCCATCAACCCGCCGATCCTTTCTGTTTTTCCGATATCGGGCCGCTGCTGGCCACGGCCCTGCACGAGCATCCGCGCCTGCGTGAAATGAACGTGCAGTTTCCGACGCAAACCGTGCGCGCCACGGTGATTGGCGCCGGGGCGCATACGCTGTCCCTGTCCGGAAGCACCATCTGGCTGGAGAGGGTTCAACTGCCGCTGCGTAATCTGCCGGTGGCTATCCCGCAGGATGCCGCCGATCTGCCGAACGCCTGGCGGCAGGCGCTGACGCAGCTCGATCTGGCCCCCGAGGCGGACACTTACGTGCTGGCGCTTCCCGCTGCGCTACCGGTGCGCTACGCCACCTTACTGACCGTAATTGACGCCCTGCTGGCGTTTGTCGCCCGCTTTCCCAATCCGCGTCCGCTGCTGCTGGTGGCCGAGCAGGATTTTGGCAAAGCGCTGGGCATGCTGCTGCGGCCGCAGCTTCCACACCTTCCGCTGGCGGTCATCGATGAGGTGAGCGTCCGGGCGGGGGACTATATCGACATTGGTACGCCTCTTTTTGGCGGATCGGTTGTGCCGGTGACGGTGAAATCACTCGCATTTCCTTCCTGAGGGAACGACTTATGAAACTAAAGACCACATTGTTCGGCAATGTTTATCAGTTTAAGGATGTTAAAGAGGTGCTGGCGAAAGCCAACGAACTGCGTTCGGGAGATGTGCTGGCGGGCGTGGCAGCGGAGAGTTCGCAGCAGCGCGTGGCCGCCAAGCAGGTGCTCTCCGATATGACGGTGGCCGATATCCGCAATAACCCGGTGATCCCCTATGAGGAGGATTGCGTGACGCGCCTGATCCAGGATGACGTGAACGAAACCGCCTATCAGCGGATCAAACACTGGACCATCAGCGACCTGCGCGAATACGTGCTCAACGACGAGGTCACCAGCGACGATATCGCGTTTGTCCGCAAAGGGCTGACCTCCGAGGTGGTGGCGGCGGTGGCCAAGATCTGCTCCAACGCCGATCTGATCTACGGCGGCAAAAAAATGCCGGTGATCAAAAAAGCCAATACCACCATCGGTCTGCCGGGGACCTTTAGCTGCCGCCTGCAGCCGAACGATACCCGCGACGACGTGCAGAGTATTGCCGCGCAAATCTACGAAGGGCTCTCCTTCGGCGCGGGCGACGCGGTGATTGGCGTCAACCCGGTCACTGACGACGTGGAGAACCTGAGTCGCGTGCTGGATACGGTGTACGGGGTGATCGACAAGTTTTCCATCCCGACCCAGGGCTGCGTGCTGGCGCACGTCACCACCCAGATCGAAGCTATCCGCCGCGGCGCGCCGGGGGGGCTTATCTTCCAGAGCATCTGCGGCAGCGAAAAAGGGCTAAAAGAGTTCGGCGTCGAACTGGCGATGCTCGATGAAGCGCGGGCGGTGGGAGCGGAGTTTAACCGCATCGCCGGGGAGAACTGTCTTTACTTTGAAACCGGGCAGGGCTCGGCGCTCTCCGCGGGCGCTAACTTCGGCGCCGACCAGGTGACGATGGAAGCGCGTAACTATGGCCTGGCGCGGCACTACGATCCGTTCCTCGTCAACACCGTGGTGGGCTTTATCGGGCCGGAGTACCTCTATAACGACCGACAAATTATTCGCGCCGGGCTGGAAGACCACTTTATGGGCAAGCTGAGCGGCATCTCGATGGGCTGCGACTGCTGCTACACCAACCATGCCGATGCCGATCAGAACCTCAACGAAAACCTGATGATCCTGCTGGCGACCGCTGGCTGCAACTACATCATGGGCATGCCGCTCGGCGACGACATCATGCTCAACTACCAGACTACCGCCTTCCACGATACCGCGACCGTGCGCCAGCTGCTGGGTCTGCGTCCGTCACCGGAGTTCGAAGGCTGGCTGGAACGGATGGGCATTATGGCAAATGGTCGTCTGACCAAACGGGCGGGCGATCCGTCACTGTTCTTCTGATGACGCGGGGATGACACATCATGGATCAAAAACAGATTGAAGACATTGTACGCAGCGTAATGGCGTCAATGGGACAGCCACAGACACAGCCAGAGGCCCCCGTAGCGACGACGCCGGCCTGCCACGCTGCCGCGTGCGCCACCGACGCAACAGTGGAAAGCTGCGCGCTGGATCTGGGCTCTGCGGAAGCGAAAGCCTGGATTGGCGTACAACATCCGCACCGCGCCGAAGTGCTGACCGAACTGAAACGCAGCACCGCAGCGCGCGTTTGCACCGGTCGCGCCGGTCCGCGTCCGCGCACCCTCGCGTTGCTGCGCTTCCTGGCGGATCACTCGCGCTCGAAAGATACGGTGCTCAAAGAGGTGCCGGAGGCGTGGGTGAAAGCGCAGGGGCTGCTGGAAGTGCGTTCGGAAATCAGCGACAAAAATCGCTACCTGACGCGCCCCGATCTGGGACGCCGTCTCAGTCCGGAGGCCATCGATGCGCTGAAGGCGCAGTGCGTGATGGAACCGGATGTGCAGGTGGTGGTGTCCGATGGCCTGTCGACGGATGCCATCACCGCCAACTACGAAGAGATCCTGCCGCCGCTGCTTGCCGGCCTGAAACAGGCGGGTCTGAAGGTCGGGACGCCGTTCTTCGTGCGCTATGGCCGCGTCAAGATTGAAGATCAGATCGGCGAGATCCTCGGCGCGAAGGTGGTGATCCTGCTGGTTGGCGAGCGCCCGGGACTTGGCCAGTCAGAGAGCCTCTCCTGCTACGCGGTGTACTCCCCGCGGGTGGCGACCACCGTCGAGGCCGACCGGACCTGTATCTCCAATATTCACCAGGGCGGCACCCCGCCGGTAGAAGCCGCCGCGGTGATCGTGGATTTAGCCAAACGCATGCTGGAGCAGAAAGCCTCCGGTATCAACATGAGCCGTTAAGGAGGCATCATGCCCGCATTAGATTTGATTCGACCCTCGGTCACTGCCATGCGCGTCATTGCCTCGGTGAATGACGGTTTTGCCCGGGAGCTTAAATTACCGCCACATATACGTAGCCTCGGACTCATCACGGCAGATTCTGATGACGTGACGTATATTGCCGCCGATGAAGCGACAAAGCAGGCGATGGTGGAGGTGGTCTATGGCCGCTCCCTGTATGCCGGAGCGGCTCACGGCCCGTCGCCTACCGCCGGTGAAGTGCTGATTATGCTCGGCGGCCCGAACCCGGCGGAAGTTCGCGCCGGGCTGGATGCCATGATGGCGCATATTGAAAGCGGGGCGGCGTTCCAGTGGGCTAACGACGCGCAAGATACCGCGTTTCTGGCGCACGTGGTGTCGCGTACCGGCTCTTATCTTTCATCGACCGCTGGCATCGCGTTGGGCGATCCGATCGCTTATCTGGTGGCGCCGCCGCTGGAGGCGACGTACGGCATCGATGCGGCGATGAAGTCTGCCGACGTTCAGCTGGTGACCTACGTCCCGCCGCCGTCGGAAACCAACTATTCGGCCGCCTTTTTGACGGGAAGTCAGGCCGCCTGTAAAGCCGCCTGCAACGCCTTTACCGATGCCGTTCTCGATATTGCCCGTCATCCTGTTCAGCGTGCGTAACGGAGGGAGCGATGATCAATGCGCTGGGATTGCTGGAAGTGGAGGGCATGGTCGCCGCTGTAGACGCCGCGGATGCCATGCTCAAGGCGGCCAATGTGCGCCTGCTCAGTCATGAAGTGCTCGACCCCGGCAGATTGACGCTGGTGGTGGAGGGGGATCTGGCGGCCTGTCGTGCCGCGCTGGATGCCGGAAGCGTAGCGGCGGAGCGAACCGGATGTGTGATCAGCCGTCGGGAAATCGGCCGTCCGGAAGAGGATACCCAGTGGCTGATCGGCGGTTTTCAGCCACCGCCGCCAGCGCCCCTGCCGCCTGCTGACCCGGCATCATCGGAAGCGTTACTGACGCTGCTGGCATCAGTTCGTCAGGGCATGACGGCCGGCGAGGTCGCCGCGCATTTTGCCTGGCCGCTGGATAAGGCCCGCCAGGCGCTGGATCAGCTCTTTTCCGCAGGGACGCTACGCAAACGCAGTAGCCGCTATCGTCTCAAAAATCCATAACCTGTCGGAGGTGCCGGGAGCGGCTTGCCCCCGGCTTTAACGATTATGAAAAAGCGTCGTTCTGCAAATTTGCACCATCTCTGTTGCGAGGCGTTACCTGAAAATACCCGGCTGACGCCCCAGGTTGAAATTGACAATATTCATCAACGACACACAACCGATGTGTATGAGCACGCCCTGACCATTACCGCCTGGCAACAGATTTACGATCAGCTGCATCCGGGGCAGTTTCGCGGCGAGTTTACCGAAATTCTGCTCGATGAGATCCAGGTCTTTCGCGAATATACCGGGCTGGCGCTGCGCCAGTCCTGCGTGGTCTGGCCGAACTCCTTTTGGTTTGGTATTCCGGCGGCGCGGGGAGAGCAGGGGTTTATCGGTTCGCAGTGCCTGGGCCGGGCAGAAATCGCCACCCGTCCCGGCGGTACGGAGTTCGAGCTCAGCACACCGGATGATTACACCATCCTCGGTGTGGTGATTTCAGAGGAGGTGATTTCTCGCCATGCCAGTTTCCTGCACCACCCGGAGCGAGTGCTGCATATGCTACGCAACCAGTCAGCGCTGGCAGTTCGGGAGCCGCATAAGGCCGCGCTGTGGGGGTTTGTGCAGCAGGCGCTGGCCACCTTCAGCGAGCATCCGGATACCCTTCATCAGCCTGCGGTGCGCAAGGTGCTGCGGGATAATCTGTTGCTGGCGATGGGGACGATGCTGGAAGAGGCGCAGCCGATGGTGAGCGCGGAGAGTATCAGCCACCAGAGCTACCGCCGCCTGCTGGCGCAGGCCCGCGAATATGTGCTGGAAAACAGCGCGGAGCCGCTAACCGTTCTCGACCTGTGCCAGCAGCTGTACGTCAGCCGTCGCACCCTGCAAAACGCCTTCCATGCGATTCTGGGGATTGGCCCCAACGCCTGGCTCAAACGGATCCGTCTGAACGCCGTACGCCGGGAGCTGATAAGTCCCTGGTCAGAGCGGGAGACGGTCAAGGAGGCGGCCATGCAGTGGGGATTCTGGCATCTGGGGCAGTTCGCCACCGACTATCAGCAGCTGTTTGCTGAGAAACCGTCGATGACGCTGCATCATCGCCTGCGCCAGTGGGTGTGAGCGAAGCGACGCCGCTGCCGGGTGGCCAGCCGCCATCCGGCCGTTACAGCCAGTCGCGCACCTGAATAAACTCGCTCAGCGCCGCCTCGGGGCTGCCGGGCTCGGGCTGATAATCATATTCCCAGCGCACCAGCGGCGGCATCGACATCAGAATCGACTCCGTACGCCCGCCGGTCTGCAGGCCGAACAGGGTGCCGCGGTCCCAGACCAGATTGAACTCGACGTAGCGGCCGCGGCGATAGAGCTGAAAGTGGCGCTCGCGCTCGCCGTACGGCGTGGCTTTTCGGCGTTCGACGATGGGTAAATAGGCGTCAGCATAGCCGTTCCCGACCGCCTGCATAAAGGCGAAGCAGTGGTCAAAATCCGGGGTATTCAGGTCGTCAAAGAACAGACCGCCGATACCGCGCTGCTCCTGGCGGTGCTTGAGATAGAAGTAATCATCGCACCATTTTTTATAGCGCGGATAGACGGCTTCGCCGAACGGCAGACACAGATCGCGGGCGGTACGATGCCAGTGGACGGCATCCTCTTCAAAGCCGTAGTAAGGGGTTAAATCGAAGCCGCCGCCGAACCACCACACCGGGTCGGCGCCAGGCTTTTCGGCAATAAAGAACCGCACGTTGGCATGGCTGGTGGGCACATAGGGGTTCAGCGGATGAACCACCAGCGAGACGCCCATGGCTTCAAAGCTGCGTCCGGCCAGCTCCGGGCGATGGGCCGTTGCCGAGGCGGGCATCGCATCGCCATGGACGTGAGAGAAGTTAACCCCGGCCTGTTCGAACACGTTGCCGTCGCGCAACACCCGGCTGCGCCCGCCGCCACCGCCTTCCCGCTGCCAGGCGTCTTCAATAAACGGTGCGCCATCGACAGCGCTCAGCTGCTGGCAAAGGTTGTCCTGGAGCTGGAGCAGAAAAGTTTTAACCTGCGCGGCATCGGGTTTCATTAACGTCTCTTCGAATGGGCTTTCTGGTTATCGAACCAGTGGAAATAGCTGATAATGCCGTTGGCAATCGCGGTGGCGATTTTCTGCCGGAAAGCGGTGGTGCCGAGCAGTTTCTCCTCGTTCGGGTTGGTGATAAACGAGGTTTCCACCAGCACGGACGGAATGGACGGCGACTTCAGCACCACGAACGCCGCCTGCTCGGTATTGCGGCTGTGCAGCTTATGCACCGGTTTGATCTTTTTCAGGATATGCGAGCCCAGCGTCAGGCTGTTTTTAATGGTGTCGGTCTGCACCAGATCGAACAGCACCTGCTGCAGCAGATGATCTTTATCGGTCGCTTTCTTACCGGCAACTTCATCGGCGCGGTTTTCGCGGTCGGAGAGGTATTTTGCCATGGCGCTACTGGCGCCGCGGTTTGACAGCGCAAACACCGAGGCGCCGGCGGCGCTCGGGTTGGTGAAGCCGTCGGCATGGATCGACATAAACAGATCGGCGCCGTGCTGATGGGCAATCTCCACGCGGTCGTACAGCGGGATAAAGGTATCGCCGGTGCGGGTCAGGCGGGCGTCGATGCCGTTGCTGCGCAAAATGCTGCGCACGTTCTTAGCGATCGCCAGCACCACATGCTTCTCTTTCGAACCGTTATGGCCGATAGCCCCGGTGTCGATACCGCCGTGGCCCGGGTCGAGCATCACAACGCGGCGGGCGCCGGCTTTTTTAGCGGCGGGTTTGCTGTGTCCATTTGATGTTTTCAGTGGCTGCTCTTTTGCGCTGACCTGTGCGGCGACGCCACTCAGCGTCATCGCAGCCAGCCCGGCTTTCAGCACCTGACGGCGCGAAGCAAGTATTTTTAAGGGTTTAAAAGTGCTCATTCGGCCTGAATTGTAAACAAGTGATGTCCAATGTTATATCGTATCGCGTTTGCCGTTACGACCATTCAAAATAAGAATTGTTTTACTTTTCATTTCAATACATGACAAAGTCATATTATGCCATTTTTTGTCGCTGATTTCGCCTGATATTGGCTATCAGTTATATTCGCGCCATAATCACTGTTTTTAACCGTCAATGGTGGGGAATACCATGGAGATTCGCGTTTTTCGCCAGCAGGATTTCGAAGAGGTTGTGACGCTGTGGGAGCGCTGCGATCTGCTGCGCCCGTGGAACGATCCGGAGATGGATATTGAGCGCAAGCTGAATCATGACGTCAGCCTGTTTCTGGTGGCGGAAGTGAATGGCGAAGTGGTCGGCACGGTGATGGGCGGATATGACGGTCATCGCGGATCGGCCTATTATCTCGGCGTCCATCCGGAATATCGTGGCCGGGGTATCGCGAACGCGCTGCTCAACCGGCTCGAGAAAAAGCTGATTGCCCGCGGCTGCCCGAAAATCAACATTATGGTTCGTGAAGACAACGACGTGGTGCAGGGAATGTATGAGCGGCTGGGCTATGAATACGCCGATGTCCTGACCCTGGGCAAGCGTCTGATCGAAGATGAAGAATACTGAGTTTATCCCCGCCGATTTTGATGCCCATGGCCGTCTGCGCCTGCCTTTGCTCTTCTGGTGCGTGCTGTTGTTGCAGGCCCGCACGTGGGTGCTGTTTTTGATGGCCGGCGCATCGCGCCAGCAGGGCGACGCGATTCTTAATCTGTTCTATCCCGATCACGACCGCTTCTGGCTCGGTTTACTCCCCGGCGTGCCGGCGGTGCTGGCCTTTCTGCTTAGCGGCTACCGTCAGCGCCTGCCGCGCGCGTGGCGGGCGATGCGCTGGCTGCTGGTGCTATCGCAATTGCTGCTGTTGCTGTGGCAGCCGATGCTATGGCTGAGCGGCGAATCTCCCTCCTCGCTGACCATCGGGCTGCTGGTGGCGGATGGTTATGCCCTGTGGTGGCTGTTAACCAGCCGTCGCCTGGGCGCCTGTTTTCGCCAGACCACCTTTTAAGGGCACTTTTTGCCGATCGTGAACTCCAACATGCGTTGAATGACTCAGAAAGGATTGTGATATGAAATCGCTACGTTTAATGCTCTGTGCGCTTCCGCTGGCGCTGACCGGCTGCTCCACGATGAGCGCAGTCAACTGGTCGGCGGCCTATCCGTGGAACTGGTTTGGCGCTTCTACCGAGGTGACCGAGCAGGGGGTGGGTAAACTGACGGCTTCCACGCCGCTCAATGAACAGGCTATTAGCGATGCGCTGGGGAGCGACTACCGTTTACGCAGCGGGATGAAGACCGATAAGGGCAATATCGTCCACTATTTTGAAGCGCTGAAAGACAACAGCGTGGCGCTGACCATCAATGGCGACAACGGTACCATCAGCCGGATTGACGTGCGTGATGCCGAAATCAAAACCGCCAGCGGCGTGAAAATCGGCACACCGTTTAGCGACCTGTACAGCAAAGCCTTCGGCAACTGCCAGAAAGGCAGCAATGACAATGGCGCGGTCGTCGAGTGTCAGGCCGAGGGGAGCCAGCATATCAGCTATGCCTTTACCGGCCACTGGAGCGGCCCGGACGAGCTGATGCCCTCCGACGATACGCTGAAAAACTGGAAGGTCAGCAAAATTATCTGGCGTCGCTAAATTGATCTGAAGAGACACGATGGCCCTGAAAAACAGTTACAATGGCGCGTTAGCAACGCGACAGCGTTGTAGTTGCATCATTTCAGGAGGAGCGATGTCTCAGGTTCAGAGCGGCATTTTGCCGGAACATTGCCGCGCGGCGATTTGGATTGAAGCCAATGTCAAAGGGGACGTTAACGCCCTGCGCGAAGCGAGCAAAAATTTTGTCGATAACGTGGCCACCTTCCAGGCTAAATTCCCCGACGCCAAACTCGGGGCGGTGGTGGCGTTCGGCAATAACGTCTGGCGTCAGCTGAGCGACGGCGAAGGGGCGGAAGAGTTAAAAGATTTTCCGGTCTATGGCAAAGGGCTGGCGCCGTCCACCCAGTATGACCTGCTGATTCATATTTTATCCGCCCGCCATGAAGTTAACTTCTCGGTGGCGCAGGCCGCGATGGCCGCCTTTGGCGACGCTATCGACGTGAAAGAAGAGATCCACGGTTTCCGTTGGGTGGAAGAGCGTGACCTCAGCGGCTTTGTCGACGGCACCGAAAACCCGGCGGGGGAAGAAACCCGCCGCGAAGTGGCAGTCATTAAAGACGGTGTGGACGCGGGCGGCAGCTACGTGTTCGTCCAGCGCTGGGAGCATAATCTCAAACAGCTGAACCGCATGAGCGTACCGGATCAGGAGATGATGATCGGCCGTACCAAAGAAGCCAACGAAGAGATAGATGGCGACGAGCGTCCGGTCACGTCGCACCTGAGCCGCGTGGACTTAAAAGAAGATGGCAAAGGGCTGAAAATCGTCCGTCAGAGCCTGCCGTACGGCACCGCCAGCGGCACCCATGGTCTCTATTTCTGCGCCTACTGCGCGCGCCTGTATAACATCGAGCAGCAGCTGCTGAGCATGTTCGGCGATACCGACGGCAAACGCGACGCGATGCTGCGCTTCACCAAACCGGTGACCGGCGGTTATTACTTCGCGCCGTCGCTGGAGCGTATCCAGGCGCTGTAATTTCCCCCCTCACCCTAACCCTCTCCCCAGGGGGGAGAGGGAACCGTTCGGTGCGGTTATGGAATCTGCGTGCGGACTCTCTTTCTCCCTCTCCCTCAGGGAGAGGGGCGGGGTGAGGGCATCGGCGACTCAAGCGCTTCAAGTATTCTCTGCATCACCGCATCTTCATACTCTTCAAACTCATTATTCCAGAAGCGTAAAACCCGCCATCCCTGGCTCTGTAGCCAGCGGCTGCGGCGAACATCGTAGGCACGCCTCTCATCGTGTTGGCCGCCGTCCAGTTCAATCGCCAGCCGTGTTGCGCAGCAGGCAAAATCGAGAATATAGGGACCAACGGGATGCTGGCGGCGAAACTTATAGCAAGCAAAATGGCGGTTGCGCAGTCAGTACCCTGGTCGACGTTCTGTTGGCGTTAAGCTACGTCTGAGCTGACGAGCAAATATCTGTGTGTTTTTCATATAAACACAGTGCACGCCTGGCTGCCGTTTGTCACAATGACACGTCTAATCTGCGAGCCGCTTTCAGCAAAGCTTTGCCAGTTGCTTATTCTCTTTTCGACTTCCAAATCGCCAAACGGTATATAAAACCGTTACTCCTTTCGTACCCGTTATAAATATGATGATCATCAGAAAATGTTCAACGTTGATAAGGGTGCGCAATGGCCGTTAAATCACTGAAAAAAGGATATCTGGCGCTGGCGGCTTCCATGCTGCTGGCCGCGCAGGCGCAGGCGACGGAGCTGCTGAACAGCTCCTATGATGTCTCCCGCGAGCTGTTTGCCGCCCTTAACCCGCCTTTTGAGCAGCAGTGGGCGAAGGACAATGGCGGGGACACGCTGACGATTAAGCAGTCGCATGCCGGTTCATCCAAGCAGGCGCTGGCTATTTTGCAGGGCCTGAAGGCGGACGTGGTCACCTACAACCAGGTGACGGACGTGCAGATCCTGCATGACAAAGGCAACCTGATCCCGGCCGACTGGCAAAGCCGCCTGCCGAACAACAGCTCACCGTTCTATTCGACGATGGGTTTCCTGGTGCGTAAAGGCAACCCGAAAAACATTCATGACTGGAACGATCTGGTTCGCTCTGACGTCAAGCTGATTTTCCCGAACCCGAAAACCTCGGGTAACGCCCGATACACCTACCTGGCGGCATGGGGCGCGGCGGATAAAGCCGACGGCGGCGATAAAGCCAAAACCGAACAGTTTATGACCCAGTTTCTGAAGAACGTCGAAGTCTTTGATACCGGCGGACGCGGGGCGACCACCACTTTTGCTGAACGCGGCCTGGGCGATGTGCTGATTAGCTTCGAATCGGAAGTGAACAATATTCGTAAGCAGTATGAGGCGCAGGGATTTGAAGTGGTGATCCCGAAAACCAACATTCTGGCGGAGTTCCCGGTGGCATGGGTGGATAAAAACGTCAAAGCCAATGGCACGGAAAAGGCGGCGAAAGCCTACCTGAACTGGCTCTACAGCCCGCAGGCGCAAACCATCATTACCGACTACTACTACCGGGTAAACAACCCGAAAGTGATGGACGCCCTGAAGGATAAATTCCCGCAGACCGAGCTGTTCCGCGTAGAGGACAAGTTTGGCTCCTGGCCTGAGGTGATGAAAACCCACTTCGCCAGCGGCGGCGAACTGGACAAACTGCTGGCGGCGGGGCGTAAGTAATGTTTGCTGTGTCGTCCAAGCGCGTGCTGCCGGGCTTTACCCTGAGCCTCGGCACCAGCCTGCTGTTTGTCTGTCTGATTTTGTTATTACCGCTCAGCGCGCTGGTGATGCAGCTGGCGCAGATGAGCTGGGCGCAATACTGGGATGTGATCACCAACCCGCAGGTGGTGGCGGCCTATAAGGTGACGCTGCTGTCGGCGTTTGTAGCCTCTATTTTTAACGGCGTCTTTGGTCTGCTGATGGCCTGGATCCTCACTCGCTATCGTTTTCCGGGCCGCACGCTGCTGGATGCCTTAATGGACCTGCCGTTTGCGCTGCCGACGGCGGTAGCCGGTCTGACCCTGGCCTCGCTGTTTTCGGTGAACGGTATTTACGGGGAATGGCTGGCGAAGTTCGATATTAAAGTGACCTATACCTGGCTCGGCATCGCCGTGGCGATGGCCTTCACCAGCATCCCGTTCGTGGTACGTACCGTGCAGCCGGTGCTGGAGGAGCTGGGACCCGAGTATGAGGAAGCGGCGGAAACGCTGGGCGCCACGCGCTGGCAGAGTTTCCGCAAAGTGGTGCTGCCGGAGCTGTCGCCGGCGCTGCTGGCGGGCATTGCCCTGTCGTTTACCCGCAGCCTCGGCGAGTTTGGCGCGGTGATTTTTATCGCTGGCAACATCGCGTGGAAGACAGAGGTGACCTCGCTGATGATCTTTATTCGTCTGCAGGAGTTTGACTATCCGGCGGCGAGCGCGATCGCCTCGGTGATCCTGGCCGCCTCACTGCTGCTGCTCTTTTCCATCAATACCCTGCAGAGTCGCTTTGGTCGACGCGTGGTAGGTCACTAATGGCGGAAGTTACTCAATTGAAACGCTACGACGCGCCCCGCATCAACTGGGGGAAATGGTTTCTGATTGGCGTCGGGATGGTGGTCTCCGCCTTCATCCTCGTCGTGCCGATGCTCTATATCTTTATCCAGGCCTTCAGCAAAGGGCTGATGCCGGTGCTGGAAAACCTGGCCAACCCGGACATGCTGCATGCCATCTGGCTGACGGTGATGATTGCGTTGATTACCGTACCGGTGAACCTGGTGTTCGGTACGCTGCTGGCCTGGCTGGTGACACGTTTTACTTTTCCCGGCCGCCAGCTGCTGCTGACGTTACTGGATATCCCGTTCGCCGTCTCGCCGGTGGTGGCCGGTCTGGTGTATCTGCTGTTTTATGGCTCTAACGGCCCGCTGGGCGGCTGGCTTGATGCGCATAACCTGCAGATCATGTTCGCCTGGCCGGGCATGGTGCTGGCGACCATCTTTGTCACCTGTCCGTTTGTGGTGCGCGAGCTGGTGCCGGTGATGATGAGCCAGGGCAGTCATGAAGATGAAGCTGCGGTGCTGCTGGGCGCTTCCGGCTGGCAGATGTTCCGTCGGGTGACGTTGCCGAATATTCGCTGGGCGCTGCTGTATGGCGTGGTATTGACCAACGCCCGCGCCATCGGCGAATTTGGCGCAGTGTCGGTAGTCTCCGGTTCGATTCGTGGAGAAACGCTGTCGCTGCCGCTGCAAATTGAACTACTGGAGCAGGATTACAATACCGTCGGCTCGTTTACCGCTGCGGCCCTGCTGACGTTAATGGCTATTCTGACCCTGTTTTTAAAGAGTATGTTGCAATGGCGTCTGGCCAATCAGAAAGAACGCGCGCAACAGGAGGGAAATCATGAGCATTGAGATTGCCAATATTAAGAAATCGTTTGGTCGCACCCAGGTGCTGAATGATATCTCGCTGGATATCCCTTCCGGACAAATGGTTGCGCTGCTGGGGCCCTCGGGCTCCGGAAAAACCACCTTGCTGCGAATTATCGCCGGGCTGGAGCATCAGACCAGCGGTCATATCCGCTTCCACGGCACCGACGTCAGCCGGATGCACGCCCGCGACCGTAAAGTGGGTTTCGTCTTCCAGCACTATGCGCTGTTCCGTCATATGACGGTGTTCGATAACATCGCCTTTGGCCTGACCGTGCTGCCGCGCCGTGAACGACCCAATGCGGCGGCGATTAAAGCCAAAGTGACCAAACTGCTGGAGATGGTGCAGCTAGCCCATCTGGCTGATCGCTATCCGGCGCAGTTGTCCGGCGGCCAGAAACAGCGTGTGGCGCTGGCGCGCGCCCTGGCGGTGGAGCCGCAAATTCTGTTGCTGGATGAACCCTTCGGCGCGCTGGATGCGCAGGTGCGTAAAGAGCTGCGCCGCTGGCTGCGTCAGCTGCATGAAGAGTTAAAATTTACCAGCGTGTTCGTCACCCACGATCAGGAAGAGGCGCTGGAAGTTGCTGACCGGGTGGTGGTGATGAGTCAGGGCAACATCGAACAAGCCGATGCCCCGGAGCGCGTGTGGCGTGAACCGTCGACCCGTTTCGTACTGGAGTTTATGGGAGAAGTAAACCGCCTGCAGGGCATTATCCGCGGTGGACAGTTCCACGTTGGCGCGCACCGCTGGCCGTTAGGCTATACCCCAACATACCAGGGGCCGGTGGATCTGTTCCTGCGTCCGTGGGAAGTGGACATCAGCCGCCGGACCAGCCTGGATTCCCCGCTGCCGGTGCAGGTCCTGGAAGCCAGCCCGAAAGGGCACTACACCCAATTAGTCGTTCAGCCTCTGGGGTGGTATGACGAACCGCTGAGCGTGGTGCTGGCGGGCGATGAGGCGCCGTCCCGCGGCGAACGGCTGTTCGTTGGCCTGCAAAACGCGCGCCTGTATAACGGTACCGAGCGTATCGAGCCGCGCGGCGAGCTTGCTCTGGCGGAGTCGGCCTGATAGCTTATTGAGCAGGTCTATCGCCCGGTAAGGCTACGCTTTCCGGGCCTGGAGTTTTTACGCGTCTTGTAGGCCGGGTAAGCGAAGCGCAACCCGGCTTTTTTATTGAGTAAAAATCGTGAATACACTCGAACACACCATCGGCAATACCCCTCTGGTCAAGCTTCAGCGTCTGGGTCCGGACAACGGCAGTGAAGTTTGGGTCAAACTCGAAGGCAATAATCCGGCCGGCTCGGTGAAAGACCGCGCCGCGCTGTCAATGATCGTCGAAGCGGAAAAGCGCGGCGAAATTCAGCCCGGCGACGTGCTGATCGAAGCGACCAGCGGTAACACCGGTATTGCGCTGGCGATGATCGCCGCGCTGAAAGGCTATCACATGAAGCTGCTGATGCCTGACAACATGAGCCAGGAGCGCCGGGCGGCGATGCGTGCCTACGGCGCCGAGCTGATTCTGGTCACTAAAGAGCAGGGAATGGAGGGGGCCCGCGACCTGGCCCTTGAGATGGCGCAGCGCGGAGAGGGCAAACTGCTCGATCAGTTTAACAACCCGGATAACCCCTACGCCCACTACACTACCACCGGGCCGGAAATCTGGCAGCAGACCGCGGGACGTATCACCCACTTTGTCTCCAGCATGGGGACCACCGGCACCATTACCGGCGTATCGCGCTTTTTGCGCGAACAGAGTAAACCGGTGGCCATTGTCGGCCTGCAGCCGGAAGAGGGCAGCAGTATTCCCGGGATCCGTCGCTGGCCGGCAGAGTATATGCCGGGGATCTTTAACGCTTCGCTGGTGGATGCGGTGCTGGATATTCATCAGCAGGATGCCGAGAATACCATGCGTCAGCTGGCGGTGCGGGAAGGCATTTTCTGCGGGGTCAGTTCCGGCGGCGCGGTGGCGGGCGCGTTACGCATTGCCCGTGAAAATCCTGGCGCGGTGGTGGTGGCGATCGTCTGCGATCGCGGCGATCGTTACCTTTCCACCGGCGTGTTCGGCGAAGAACATTTTAGCCAGGGGGCTGGCATTTAATCATCAAGCAGGTCGGTGCCGTAGGAGTTATCGACCGTACACAGCCAGCGCTCGCCCTGCTTCTGAAAGACATAGGTGGCGCGCCGTGTGACCTGGGATATCCCGTCCGCCGTCGGGATATCCAGCCGGGTCTCCATAATCACCAGCGCATTGCCGCCGCCTTCAATAACCTCCATTTTCCCCTGAGTCACCACCAGTCGGTGCTGGAAATAGTCGGCAATGGCGATAAAGGCTTTGCGGATATTCTCTTTCCCTCTGACCACCATGCCCGGTTTGACGACCAGCGCGGCGTCTTCTGCGTAATAGGCCATCAGGGTATCGTAATCTTCCTGTGAGATAGCGCGGTCGCAGGCTTCAATGACCGCCTTCAGTGCCAGGTCAGTGTGATGCATCTCTGGTGCTCCTTCTTGTGAGCGATTTGTCCGCCGCCGGGACTGTTTTATTCGTCCGGGCGAGCAGGGTATGCAGGTAAGACTGTGCCTGCTTTCGTTTACTTTTTCATTAGTTTATCGGCAGCTGCCATCACTCACCTGTGCGGCAGATGCTTCAACATGCCGAATGATACGGCCTGCATCAGGGTTGGTTTAAGACCAGCGCAATATCAGCCGCCAGGCGGGAAATCTCAGCATCACTCAGACGGCCCAGCGACAGGCGCAGCCCGTGCGCAGGCGTTCGGACACCAAATATTTCCCCCTCCCGGACCAGCCAGCCGGCGCGGGCCAGGCGTAAGGCGTAGGGCTGGCTCGCCGCTGGCAGCGGCAGCCAGAAATTGAGTCCATCGCCAGGCGTAGCATGGCTGTGGCCGTGCCGGGCCAGCGCCGCCGCCAGTTTCTCATTCTGCTGGCGATAATGACGACGGGTCTCCGTCATCGAGGCGATAAACGCCTCATCGGTCAGACAGGCCAGCGTCAGGTCCTGCAGCAGATGGCTGACCCACTGGCTGCCGGCGTTAAGCCGCAGGCGCAGCGCCGCTGAGGTATCGGCATCGCTGGCGATAAAGGCCAGCCGCAGGTCTGGCCCGAGGGTTTTTGACATTGAGCGCACCAGCGCCCAGCGTTGCGTACTTGCAGGAAGAGGGGAGTGCCATGGCGTGGCCGACAGCAGGGCAAAATGGTCATCAACAATCGCCAGTACCTGCGGATAGCGGGCCAGCACCTCCCGCAGGGCATGCGCCCGGGTTTCCGTCAGGCTACAGCCGGTAGGATTATGCGCGCGCGGGGTTAAGATCACCGCCCGTGCGCCGTTGCGTAACGCCTCCTCCAGGCCGTCAGGATCCATCCCCTCAGCATCCACCGCCACCGGGCAGGGGGTAAAGCCGGCGTAACGCACCATATTGATGCTGCTGAGAAAACAGGGATCTTCGACCACCACGCCGTCGCCGGGCAGCAGCAGAGCGCACAGCAGACGCTCCAGGGCGTCAATCGCTCCGCTGGCGAGATTCACCGCAAAGGGAACCGCTATCTCTTTGGCAAACCACGCCTCGGCCCATTGACCAAGCCGCGGCTCGATGGGAGCATCGCCATACAGGCGTGGTGTGCGGGCAAGCTGGCCCAGATAACGGGTTAATTCAGGCAGTCTGGCGGGGTCCGGATTGCCGCTGGAGATATCGTTCAGCGGCGTCGTTGGGTCACCGCCCTCCAGCGCCGGCAGCGGATCCCGTGCTTTAATGGCCGTGCCGTTTCGTCCCTGGCTGACGGCCAGCCCGGAGGTGACCAGCCGTTTATAGGCGGCGGCGACGGTATTGCGATTCACCTCCAGCTGGCTGGCGAGCTCGCGTACCGGTGGCAGAACCTCTCCGGGCCGCAACCCACCGCTCTGCACCAGATGGCGGATATGATCGAAGATATCGCTGGCGGTTTTTCCGGTAAACATTATTGACCTATGACAAAATGAAATTTAGCATAGGACGAATCATAATCAGTGCGTGACCCGCTGTCCAGCGGGGGGAGAAAAGATGGGCCAGCAAGATGACATACAATCAGTGCTCTTTCACGACACAAGCCGGGCGTCGGAAGTCGATATCGTCGCTGTGCAGTCCCAGGTAGTCTATGGCAGCGTTGGCAACAGCATCGCGGTTCCGGCCATTAAACAGCACGGTTTGCGCGTGCTGGCGGTGCCGACGGTACTGTTCAGCAATACGCCCCATTATGAGACGTTCTATGGCGGCATTATTCCGGAGGAGTGGTTTGTTGGGTATCTGCAGGCGCTGGAGGAACGCGATGCGTTGCGCGAACTGCGTGCAGTGACCACCGGCTATATGGGCAACGCCGTGCAAATCGAACGTCTGGCACAGTGGCTGACGCGGGTGCGGGCCCGCCATCCCGGGCTGTGCATTCTGGTGGATCCGGTCATCGGCGATGTCGACAGCGGCATCTACGTTAAGGCTGAGATCCCGGACGCCTATCGTCAGCATCTTCTGCCACTGGCGCAAGGGATCACCCCCAATCTGTTTGAGCTGGAAACGCTGAGCGGCCAGCGCTGTCGCAATCAGCAGGAGGCGGTCGCCGCGGCGCGAAGCCTGCTGTCAGATACCCTCAAATGGGTGGTGATCACCAGCGCGCCGGGAGAGGCGCGTTCGACGATAAATGTGCTGGTGGTGACGGCCGATGCGGTGGAGGTGGTGGCCCACCCGCGGGTGGAAACGGACCTGAAGGGAACGGGCGATCTGTTCTGTGCAGAGCTGGTGAGCGGTCTGCTCACCGGCCTGGCGCTGGGGGCGGCGACGCAGGCTGCCGCCCGGCGCGTGCTGGAGGTCATGAACTGGACTGCCGCGCAGGGGTGTGACGAACTGATCCTGCCGCCACGGGAGAAAAACTGATGAAAAGCTATCGGTTAGTGATCCGCCAACAGGGGCGTATTGTCGGTCATTTTGATACCACAGGGGAGGCGGCGCTGGAGGATGCCTGCGTAGCGCGGTCGCTGTTCGGCCTGGCCGGAGGGTACCAGTGCGATCTGCTGGTCTCTGACAGTGAGCGTCGTATTCTGGAGAGCACGCCGGAGGGATTGCGCATCTTGTCCCGGGAGAAGTGCTATCAGCCGGTGACCAGCGCGATATAAAAAAATGGCGCCTTTCGGCGCCATTTTTATGCAGCAAGCATTACTTCTTGATGCGGATAACCGGGGTTTCACCCACAGTCACGCTACCGGACAGTTTGATCAGCTCTTTGATCTCGTCCATGTTGGAGATAACCACCGGCGTCAGGGTAGACTTGGCTTTCTCTTCCAGCAGCGGCAGATCGAATTCGATAACCGGGTCACCGACTTTCACGCGCTGGCCTTCTTCAGCGATACGCTTGAAGCCTTCGCCTTTCAGTTCAACGGTATCAATACCGAAGTGAACGAACAGCTCGATGCCGCTATCAGATTCAATAGAGAACGCATGGTTGGTTTCGAAAATTTTACCAATGGTACCGTCTACCGGCGCGACCATTTTGTTGCCGGTCGGTTTGATGGCAATCCCATCGCCCACAATTTTTTCCGCAAAAACCACATCCGGCACGTCTTCGATGTTGACGATCTCACCGGAGAGGGGAGCAATAATCTCAATAGTTCCGGTGTCTTTCTTGTCATCAGAAACCAGAGATTTCAATTTATCAAACAAACCCATGATCTTCTCCTAAGCAGTAATTTGGGCCGCGCATCTCTTGGATTAGCAGATTGTTTTTTCTTCAATGAACTTGTTAACCAGCGTCATTAACTCGTCCGTTGTCGGTTGAGCAAGAGCCTGCTCTGCTAATACTTTCGCATCTTCGAAGTTCGTATTACGAATAATCTTCTTGATGCGCGGGATGGAAATGGCGCTCATAGAGAATTCGTCCAGCCCCATACCCAGCAACAGAAGTGTAGCACGTTCATCGCCCGCAAGCTCACCGCACATGCCAGTCCATTTACCTTCAGCGTGAGAAGCATCAATAACTTGCTTAATCAGATTCAGTACAGACGGTGACATCGGCTGGTAAAGATGTGAAATCATATCATTACCACGGTCAACTGCCAGAGTATATTGCGTTAAATCATTGGTGCCGATACTAAAGAAATCAACTTCTTTGGCCAGATGACGAGCAATGGTCGCCGCAGCCGGTGTTTCCACCATCACGCCGATCTCAATGGATTCGTCAAATGCTTTACCTTCGTCACGCAGTTCCTGTTTGTAGATTTCGATCTCTTTCTTCAGCGCACGCACTTCTTCAACAGAGATGATCATCGGGAACATAATGCGCAGTTTACCGAAAGCGGAGGCACGCAGGATGGCGCGCACCTGATCGCGCAGGATTTCTTTACGATCCATCGCGATACGCACGGCACGCCAGCCGAGGAACGGGTTCTCTTCTTTCGGGAAGTTCATGTACGGCAGCTCTTTGTCGCCGCCAATGTCCATGGTACGCACGATAACGGCCTGAGAGCCACAGGCTTCAGCCACCGCTTTATAGGCCGCAAACTGCTCTTCTTCAGTTGGCAGCGCGTCACGGTCCATGAACAGGAATTCGGTACGATACAGGCCAACGCCTTCGGCGCCGTTGCGCTCAGCACCTTCGACATCGCGAACGGTACCAATGTTGGCGCAGACTTCAACCTGATGGCCGTCGAGGGTAATCGCCGGCAGATCTTTCAGTTTCGCCAGTTCGGCTTTTTCTTCCGCAACCTGAGCCTGCAGATTACGCAGCGCTTCAATTTGCTCGTTAGACGGGTTGACCAGAACCTGGTTGTTCACCGCGTCGAGAATCAGATAATCGCCGTTTTTCACCTGCGCCGTGATGCTGCCTGTGCCCACGATGGCCGGCAGTTCCAGGGAACGCGCCATGATGGAGGTGTGAGAGGTACGGCCGCCCGCGTCGGTGATGAAGCCCAGCACTTTTTTCAGGTTCAGCTGTGCGGTTTCAGACGGGGTCAGATCGGCGGCGACGAGGATGACTTCATCCTGAATCGCGCTCAGATCGATAATCGACAGACCAAGGATGTTGCGCAGCAGGCGCTTACCGATGTCGCGTACGTCAGCCGCACGTTCTTTCAGGTATTCATCGTCCAGCTCTTCCAGGGCAGTGGCCTGACCTTCGATAACTTCATTGGCTGCCGCGTCGGCAGTCATGTGCTTATCTTTAATCAGGGCTATGATTTCCTGCTCAAGCTCCTCATCTTCCAGCAGCATGATATGCCCTTCGAAGATGGCTTCTTTTTCTTCACCGAAAGTTTCACCAGCTTTGGTTTTGATGACCTCCAGCTGGGCGGAGGCCTTGGCGCGGCCGCTCAGGAAACGTTCGACTTCCTGATCAACCTTATCGGCAGAAATTTTCTTCCGGTCGATGACAATTTCATCTTCCTTCAGCAGCAGTGCTTTGCCGAAGGCGATACCCGGGGATGCTAAAATGCCTGAAATCATAACCCTACCTTACTTGTGACTGATATGAAAAAGAACCCGTGAACTTACTCGAGTTCAGCCATCAGTTTAACCAGATGCTCAACAGCTTTCTGCTCATCTTCGCCTTCAGCGGAGAGGGTCACTACGGTGCCCTGGGTCAGGCCCAGAGTCTGCAGTTTGAACAGGCTTTTGGCGCTGGCGCTTTTGCCGTTGGAGGTTACAGTGATCTCAGAAGTGAAGCCTTTAGCTTCTTTAACAAACTGAGCAGCAGGGCGGGTGTGCAGACCGTTCGGAGCGGTAATGGTAACTTCTTGCTGGAACATTATATTTCCCCAACTTATAGGTTTAGTGTTGTGGACCTAAAGTCTAGTCTAACGACTCGACTTTAGCCTGTATTGTTAGCGCCGGCGTTACGTTTCCGGCCTTGGCGTCGGCAGCGCCTGGCGCTGCGAAGACCTGCGGGCCATTGACGTCTAGCACGTCATTAAACATTATGCCGCGAAAGGAAGACTTGAACCAAATCATAAAATCGATTCAGCTGGCGGAAATCCTCTTCTGAATAATTTCGCGCATCAAAATAAATGTGCTGGTTAAATACCAGACCCTACGAGGTGAATCAATGCCAGGAGGGGTAAAACTTTGACGTATGCCACAAAAAAGCACCTGAAAAGGTGCTTTTTTACACATTATTTACAAGCTGGCACTACTGTTGCAGTTCTTTCTCAGTGAAGAGATCGGCGAACAGCGCGGTGCTTAAATAACGCTCACCTGAGGAAGGCAGGATAACCACAATATTCTTATTGGTAAAGGCCTCATCTTCCTGCAGCTTCAGCGCGGCGGCAACAGCGGCCCCGGAAGAGATACCCGCCAGGATGCCTTCTTCTTCCATCAGACGGCGCGCCGTGGAGATAGCTTCCTCGTTGGTAATGCCGATCACTTTGTCCACCAGCTTCAGATCCAGGTTGCCAGGAATGAAGCCGGCGCCGATGCCCTGAATTTTGTGCGGGCCCGGCTTGAGCTCTTCACCCGCCAGCGCCTGGGAGATGACCGGCGAATCGGTCGGTTCGACCGCGACGGTGATCAGATCTTTTTTGCCCTTGGTGTTTTTAATGTAGCGGCTGACGCCGGTCAGCGTACCGCCGGTGCCTACGCCAGAGATAAAGACGTCCACCTGACCATCGGTGTCTTCCCAGATTTCCGGGCCGGTGGTCTTTTCGTGGATTTCCGGGTTAGCCGGGTTGCTGAACTGCTGCAGCAGCAGGAATTTTTCCGGGTTGCTGGCGACGATCTCTTCCGCTTTCTGAATAGCGCCTTTCATGCCTTTTGCGCCTTCGGTCAGTACCAGGTTGGCGCCCAGCGCTTTCAGCAGTTTGCGGCGCTCAATGCTCATGGTTTCCGGCATGGTTAGCGTTAGCTTGTAGCCGCGGGCCGCCGCCACGTAGGCGAGGGCGATACCGGTGTTGCCGCTGGTCGGTTCGACCAGTTCCACGCCAGGTTTCAGAACGCCGCGCTTTTCAGCATCCCAGATCATATTGGCGCCGATACGGCATTTTACGCTAAAGCTCGGGTTACGAGATTCTACCTTTGCCAGGATACGGCCGTTACCAATGCGGTTCAGTCGTACCAGCGGCGTGTGACCGATAGTCAGGGAGTTGTCTTCAAAAATCTTACTCATGGCCCGTCCTTAACTGTATGAAATTTGGGGGTACGGCATCAGCATACCCGCTTAAAGAATATGCGGAAGTAAGGATTTAGCATATCTATATGCGGAAGGGAAATAATGATAAGCGAGAAGGAATAAGCGAGATATAAGGAGCGGCCTCAGCCGCTCCCGGGGTGAACATGTTGGGGCTATTTCCAGACCGCGTGTTTATCGCGATAACAATCGACCCACATTGCGGTGGCGCCGCAGATGGCCACTGGCAGGATCACCAGGTTTAACACCGGGATCATGGTAAACAGACTGGTGAGCGCCCCAAACTGCATATTCATCACTTTGCGGCTGCGCAGCGCTTCGCGCATGGTCCTGAAGGGGACCTTGTGATTATCAAAGGGGTAATCGCAGTATTGAATCGCCAGCATCCATGCGCTGAACAGGAACCAGAGTACCGGGGCCACCGTCTGGCCAACGCCGGGTATAAAGTAGAGCAGCAACAGCACGATGGCGCGGGGCAGGTACCAGGCCAGCTTCTGCCACTCACGTTTCATGATGCGCGGAATATCCTTCATGATGCCAAAGACGCCGACGTCCGGCGGGGTGGCGCCAGTCAGACGCGCTTCAAGTTGTTCCGCCAGCAGGCCGCTGAACGGCGCAGCTATCCAGTTGGCGATAGTCGAAAAGAAGTAACCAAACACCAGCAGAATCGAGAGCACCACCACCGGCCACAGCAGGTAATTTAGCCACTGCAGCCAGTCCGGCACATGGCTCATCAGCGAGGGGATCCAGCTGTCGAGACGGGTAAATAGCCACCAGAAGGCTCCGCCCATCAGCAGCACGTTAACCAGCAAAGGCAAAAAGACATAACGCCGTATGCCAGGCAGCCCGATGAGTTTCCAGCCCTGCGAAAAATAATAAACGCCGCTACGCGGGGTCGGTGCGGATGATGAAACCATAGCCAGGCAATGCTCCTTTTTTAACATCCAGTGTGAATGCTCGCTTATTTTATCGGGTCGCCAGACAATAACCAGTTAGGAAATGTTCGAAAAAACAGCAAAAAGCACGATTTAGTTCATCTTTATGTGGTGAAAGCGACCGACGCACTTGCACTTGAGGTAATCGGCAAATACTCTTAGTGAGTAAATGTTTGCCGTGGTGGCAAGGTGTTAGAACAACAGAGAATATAATGATGCAGGATTTGCGTCTGATATTAATCATTGTTGGCGCGATCGCCATAATCGCTTTACTGGTACATGGTTTTTGGACCAGCCGTAAAGAACGTTCTTCGATGTTTCGCGATCGCCCACTGAAACGTATGAAGTCGCGCGACGATGAGTCGGAAAACGAAGACTTTGATGATAATGTTGAAGGCGTAGGTGAAGTCCGCGTTCATCCGGTCACTCACGCCCCGCACGGCGCGCATGGGGAGCATGAAGCCCCTCGTCAGGCGCCGCAGCACCAGTACCAGCCGCCTTACGAGCGCCAGATGCAGCAGCCTGTGCGTCCTGATGAACCGGTTCGCCAGCCGCAGCAATCGCCGCGCCAGGCCCCGGTTCAACCGCAGGGACAGCAGCCTGTGCCGCATGCGGCTCCGCAGCCTGGCTGGCAACAGCCGCAGCCCGCGCAGCCGTCCGTGCAACCCCAACATCAGCCGCAGCCCGTTGTGCAGCAGCCCGTCGCACCGCAGCCGGTGACGCCGACCGTTGCCCAGCCGCAGCCAGCCGCCCCGCAGCAGCCTGTGCCACAGCCTGTTGCCGCGCCGCAGCCCGCCGTGGTCGAGCCGCAGCCGGTAGAGCCGCAGCAGCCTGCCGCGCCGCAGCCGAAAGAGCGTAAAGAGACGGTCATTGTGATGAACGTCGCCGCCCATCACGGCGCACAGCTTAACGGCGAGGTGCTGATCAACAGCATCCAGCAGGCCGGCTTCAAGTTTGGTGAAATGAATATTTTCCACCGCCATCTGAGTCCGGATGGCAGCGGCCCGGTACTGTTCAGTCTGGCCAACATGGTGAAGCCGGGGACCTTCAATCCGGACAGCATGGCGGATATGATGACCCCTGGGGTGACTATTTTTATGCAGGTCCCTTCCTACGGTGATGAACTGCAGAACTTCAAGCTGATGCTGCAGTCTGCGCAGTATATCGCCGATGAAGTGGGCGGTGTGGTGCTTGACGATCAGCGTCGCATGATGACGCCGCAAAAACTGCGTGAATACCAGGATCGTATTCGCGAAGTGAAAGACGCGAACGCCTGACGTCCCGCGTTATCTCAACTCCTTCTCAACCCCCGCCTGTCGGGGGTTTTTTATCATTGATGGTGTGATATGGAACCGATCGAACAACAACTGACTGAACTGCGAACCACGCTTCGCCATCATGAATATCTGTACCACGTTATGGACGCACCGGAAGTGCCCGATGCGGAATATGACCGCCTGATGCGCGAGCTGCGCGAGCTGGAGAGTCAACATCCGGAGCTGATTACCCCGGACTCGCCGACTCAGCGGGTGGGGGCGGCGCCACTAACTGCCTTCAGCCAGATCCGCCATGAAGTGCCGATGCTGTCGCTGGATAACGTGTTTGATGAAGAGAGCTTTCTCGCCTTCAACAAGCGGGTACAGGATCGCCTGAAAAGCACTGACGATCTCACCTACTGCTGCGAGCTTAAGCTCGACGGCCTCGCGGTGAGTATTCTCTACGAAAACGGCGTACTGATGCAGGCCGCGACCCGCGGCGACGGTACCACCGGCGAGGATATTACCTCCAATGTGCGAACCATTCGCACTATCCCCCTCAAGCTGCATGGCGAGAATATCCCGGCACGTCTTGAGGTGCGTGGTGAGGTTTTCCTTCCGCAGGCCGGGTTTGAAAAAATCAATGAAGAAGCGCGCCGCACCGGCGGAAAAGTGTTTGCTAACCCGCGTAATGCGGCGGCGGGTTCGCTGCGCCAGCTCGATCCGCGCATCACGGCGAAGCGACCGCTTACTTTCTTCTGCTACGGCGTTGGCGTGCTGGAGGGCGGTGAGCTGCCGGCCAGCCACTCGGCCCGTTTGCAGCAGTTCAAAGCATGGGGACTGCCGGTGAGCGATCGCGTCACCCTGTGTCATACTCCCGAGGAAGTGCTCACTTACTATCGTAAAGTCGAGGAAGATCGTCCTCATCTGGGCTTTGACATTGATGGCGTGGTGATCAAAGTCGATTCGCTGGCGCTGCAGGAGCAGTTGGGTTTTGTGGCCCGCGCGCCGCGCTGGGCCGTGGCCTTTAAGTTCCCGGCACAGGAGCAGATGACTTTCGTCCGGGATGTGGAGTTCCAGGTAGGGCGCACCGGGGCGATCACGCCAGTGGCGCGCCTGGAGCCGGTCCATGTCGCCGGCGTGCTGGTGAGCAATGCCACCCTACATAACGCCGATGAAATCGAACGCTTAGGTCTGAAAATCGGCGACAAGGTAGTGATTCGTCGGGCAGGCGATGTGATCCCGCAGGTGGTCAATGTGGTGCTTTCCGAGCGTCCGGCGGATGCCCGGGATGTTGTCTTCCCGACCCACTGCCCGGTATGTCAGTCCGACGTTGAGCGAGTGGAGGGCGAGGCGGTAGCCCGCTGTACGGGCGGCCTTATCTGCGGCGCGCAGCGTAAAGAGTCGCTTAAGCACTTCGTCTCCCGTCGCGCGCTCGACGTTGACGGCATGGGTGACAAGATCATCGACCAACTGGTGGAGAAAGAGTATGTCCATACGCCGGCGGATCTGTTCCGCCTGAGCGCCGGGAAACTCACCGGGCTGGATCGGATGGGGCCGAAGTCCGCGCAAAATGTGGTCAATGCTTTGGAAAAAGCCAAAGAGACGACCTTCGCACGCTTCCTCTACGCTCTGGGTATTCGCGAGGTAGGCGAAGCGACAGCGGCGGCCCTGGCGGCGCATTTCGGCACTCTTGAAGCCCTGGAGCAGGCTTCCATTGAGGAGCTGCAAAAGGTCCCTGATGTTGGCATCGTGGTTGCCACCCATACCTTCAACTTCTTTGCCGAAGAGAGTAACCGCGATGTCATCGCGCAGCTGCTGGCCGAAGGCGTTCACTGGCCGGCGCTAGTCGTGGTGAAGGCGGAAGAGATTGATAGCCCTTTTGCGGGTAAAACCGTGGTCCTGACCGGCAGCCTGAGTCAGCTATCGCGGGATGACGCCAAAGCGCGTCTCGTCGCGCTGGGGGCGAAGGTGGCAGGCAGTGTGTCGAAGAAAACTGACCTGGTGATTGCCGGCGAAGCGGCGGGTTCTAAGCTGGCGAAAGCGCAGGAGCTGGGCATTGAGGTGATTGACGAAGCCGAAATGATGCGTCTGCTGGGAGAATAACGTGGATAAAGCGCAGCTGGTCGAAATAGCCAATACTGAGATGCCGTTCGGTAAATACAAGGGACGTCGTTTAATCGATGTCCCGGAAGAGTATTTACTGTGGTTTGCGCGTAAGGATCAGTTTCCTGCCGGCCATCTCGGCGAGCTGATGGCGTTGACCCTGCTGATTAAAACCGAGGGGCTGAGCGATCTGGTTCAGCCCCTGAAGAAAGCGCGTTAAGCTTTGGCGGCGTTGGCCTTTTCCTCAGCGAGACGCGCATCGGTTTGCTGCTTGTAGCGCCGCGCCAGCACCGCGCAGACCATCAGCTGGATTTGGTGGAAGATCATCAGCGGCAGCACCATGATACCGAGGATGGAGGTTGGGAAGAGAATATTGGCCATCGGGATGCCGTTGGCCAGACTCTTTTTCGAACCGCAAAAGACGATGGTAATCTCATCGGCTTTGTTAAAGCCGCAGCGGCGGGCGACGAACACGTTAACGGCGATGACAATGGCCAGCAGCACCAGGCTGACCACCACGATAAACAGCAGCGATCCCAGACCGACTTTATGCCAGATGCCATTCACCACTGCCTCGCTAAAGGCGGAGTAAACCACCAGCAGAATCGAGGTCTGGTCGGTCTTACCAATCCACTTCTTATGCTTCGCCACCCAGTTGCCGATCCACGGCCGTGATAAGTGACCGAGTACGAAAGGCAGCAGCAGCTGCAGCATGATTTTACCGACCTGCTCGAGGCTGCCGCCTGCGCCATGAAGGTTCATCAGGACGCCCACCAGCAGCGGTGAAACAAAGATCCCCAGCAGGCTGGAGGCCGAGGCTGAGCACACCGCCGCCGCGACGTTGCCTCCGGCCAGCGAAGTAAAGGCGATAGCGGATTGCACGGTGGCCGGCAGAATGCACAGATAGATAAAGCCGCTGTAGAGCATCGGATCGACATTCACCGGCGCCCACCAGGCAAACAGAACCCCGAGTACCGGGAAGAGTATAAAGGTGCTGCACATCACCCACAGATGCAAACGCCAGTGGCTGCCGCCGGCGATAATCGCTTCCCGGGAGAGTTTAGCGCCGTGCATAAAAAACAGCAGGGCAATGGCGGCGGTGGTCAGATGTTCAAAGAAGGGAACGAAAGCGCCACGGGCGGGGAAGAATGAGGCCAGCAGGACAACGGTGACCAGGGTTGCCGTAAACGGATCGAGAATGCGGAAAAGTTTCATAAACGCTCCTGAAAAGAGATGCGCTATTGTGCTTTTTTTCATTTGAGAAATAAAATTGATTTATTGCATCTATTCATGAATAAAAAAGATGAATTACTCTCTGCGTCAGTTAAAAGTATTCGTCACCGTCGCCCGGGCCAGAAGCTTCAGCCGGGCAGGGGAGATGATTGGCTTAAGTCAGTCGGCCGTCAGCCATAGCGTCAAAGAGCTGGAGCATCAGACCGGCGTTCGGTTACTCGACCGTACCACTCGCGAAGTCGTGCTCACCGAAGCGGGTCAGCAGCTGGCGGGGCGGCTGGAGCGTTTGCTCGATGAGTTGACGATTACCCTGCGCGACGCCGGGCGCGTCGGCCAGCAGATGAGCGGTACCGTCAAGGTCGCCGCCAGTCAGACGATTTCCGCCCACCTGATTCCGCAGTGTATTGCTCACAGCAACCGTCGTTATCCTGATATCGATTTTGTGTTGCACGATCGGCCCCAGCAGTGGGTGCTGGAGAGTATTCGCCATGGGGAAGTGGATTTCGGCATTGTGATCGACCCCGGCCCGGCGGCAGATCTGCAGTGTGAAGTGGTCCTGGCGGAACCTTTTTTGCTGCTTTGCCGGGAGGATCATCCTTTTGCCGGCCTGACGGAGGTGCCGTGGCAAGCGCTGCAGGATGAGAGACTGATCCTGCAGGACTATGCCTCCGGCAGCCGTCCGCTGATTGATGCGGCCCTTAGCCGGCTGGCTATCCGGGCGAACATTGTGCAGGAGATTGGTCACCCGGCAACGCTGTTTCCGATGGTAGAATCGGGAATTGGCATCAGCGTTCTGCCGGCACTGGCGCTGCCGTTACCGCAGGGGAGCCATCTGACGGTGAAGCGGCTGACCCCGGTGATGGAGCGGCAACTGATGCTGGCATGCCGGAAAAATCGCTCGCTGTCGACCGCCGCTCAGGCGTTATGGGAAATTGTGCGTGAAGAAGGGGCAAATTTAACCGCTGCGAGGGTGGAAGATCCGCTGTATCAGCGCTGACAGGGGGAGTGCTGCGGGGGAACTCGCGGCAAGACCGCAAACTGCGCATAGCAAAAAGGCGCCTTTAGGGCGCCTTTTTACATTGGTGGGTCGTGCAGGATTCGAACCTGCGACCAATTGATTAAAAGTCAACTGCTCTACCAACTGAGCTAACGACCCGAAGTGGTGGGTGATGACGGGATCGAACCGCCGACCCCCTCCTTGTAAGGGAGGTGCTCTNGGTACTTCACATTTTGACAGAAAATCCAGCTGGCGAGAAAGTGGTGGGTGATGACGGGATCGAACCGCCGACCCCCTCCTTGTAAGGGAGGTGCTCTCCCAGCTGAGCTAATCACCCACTTCTCAATTTTCTGTTCTACACGGCGGAGACTACGTTAAGTAGTGGTGGGTGATGACGGGATCGAACCGCCGACCCCCTCCTTGTAAGGGAGGTGCTCTCCCAGCTGAGCTAATCACCCCCGCTGTGTGGAGTCGCATTATAGGGAGAGTTGAAAATGAGTCAACGCCTTTTCTAAAGAATTCGTTCGTTCGTCGTAAAATTAAACAAAGCGATCGTAAAACCGGCGGCGTAGCATGATTTATAAACAAAAATGGCAAACCGTGACGTTCCGACGGGATCAACATTGAGGAATCAGCCCACGGTGTTAGAATATTGACCCATAATTTCCACCGGACATTGCCGGCTATCGGCATCTTTATTAAACGTAAGGCCAATTCATGAAAATCAAAACTCGCTTCGCGCCAAGCCCAACAGGCTATCTGCACGTTGGCGGTGCGCGTACTGCTCTCTATTCCTGGCTTTTTGCTCGTAACCACGGCGGTGAGTTTGTGCTGCGTATTGAAGACACCGATCTCGAACGCTCCACCCCGGAAGCAATTGAAGCCATCATGGATGGCATGAACTGGCTGAATCTGCAATGGGATGAGGGCCCTTATTACCAGACCAAACGTTTCGACCGTTATAACAACGTGATCGATGAGATGCTGGAAGCTGGCACCGCTTATAAATGTTATTGCTCGAAAGAGCGTCTGGAAGCGCTGCGCGAAGAGCAAATGGCGAACGGTGAGAAGCCGCGTTACGATGGCCGCTGCCGCCATAGCCACGAGCATCATGCCGACGATGAGCCGTGCGTGGTGCGTTTCGCCAACCCGCAGGAAGGGTCGGTGATCTTTGACGATCAGATCCGCGGACCTATCGAGTTCAGCAACCAGGAGCTGGACGATCTGATCATTCGTCGTACCGATGGTTCCCCGACCTATAACTTCTGCGTGGTGGTAGATGACTGGGATATGGCGATCACCCATGTGATCCGTGGTGAAGATCATATCAACAACACACCGCGCCAGATCAACATCCTCAAAGCGCTGAATGCGCCGGTGCCGGTTTACGCCCACGTGTCGATGATCAACGGCGATGACGGTAAAAAACTGTCCAAACGCCACGGTGCGGTGAGCGTGATGCAGTATCGTGACGATGGCTACCTGCCGGAAGCGCTGCTTAACTATCTGGTACGTCTGGGGTGGTCCCATGGCGATCAGGAGATCTTCACCCGCGAAGAGATGATCGAGTTCTTTTCGCTGGGGGCGGTCAGCAAATCCGCGAGTGCGTTCAACACCGACAAACTGCTGTGGCTGAACCATCACTACATCAATACGCTGCCGGCGGAATACGTGGCGACGCATCTGCAGTGGCACATCGAGCAGGAAAATATCGATACCCGTAATGGCCCACAGCTGGCCGAGCTGGTGAAACTGCTGGGCGAGCGTTGCAAAACGCTGAAAGAGATTGCTCAGAGCTGCCGCTACTTCTATGAAGAGTTCGCTGAGTTCGACGCCGATGCGGCGAAGAAACATCTGCGTCCGGTGGCGCGTCAGCCGCTGGAAGTGGTTCGCGACAAGCTGGCGGCGATCGGCGACTGGACAGCGGAAAACGTCCACCATGCAATTCAGGCAACCGCTGATGAGCTGGAAGTCGGCATGGGTAAAGTCGGCATGCCGCTGCGCGTGGCGGTTACCGGGGCAGGGCAGTCTCCTGCGCTTGACGTCACCGTCCACGCTATCGGTAAATCCCGTAGCGTTGAGCGTATCAACAAAGCGCTGGCTTTTATCGCTGAACGTGAAGGTCAGGCGTCCTGATTGGGACGTGGATGAAACAACGGCAGGGTTACCCCTGCCGTTTTTTTTGTCTGTTACACCGGGCTGGCGATGCCGAGGCGGGCAAGAAAGCCGCTAATCCCTTCCCGGGCCAGCAGATCGCGAAGCTGTAGCTGTTCGGCCGGAGTCATCAGTTGCAGGGTTTCCGTGATTTGCCGCCAGACCACGTCAGCCTCATTGACCAGATAAGCGCCGGGCGATTCCGCCAAATGATTGTCGGTAAACAGATGGCGCCTGGCAGGCGCATTGGTCAGAAATTCGAGCACCGGTTTGTCGATGACCACCAGTCGCGCGCGTCCTCCTTTGACGCCGGGTATCGCTTCCGTGCGCCATTTTTGCTGGCGAACCCAGCGATTGATCGTTTGTCTGGCCAGTCCCAGGCAGTCGGCGAGCTCTGCGGGTGTCATTTTATCTTTCAGTTTCATCATGCTTTACCGATCGCGGATCCCTAACCGAAGCAGTAACCCGGTGATCCCTTCGCGCAGCAACAGCGACATCAGCTGCTTCTGCTCGCTGGGAGTGAGCTCTTTGCTAAGGGTCAGCAGCAGCGATTCCAGATCGCTGTCGTGGGTAGAATAGGCGCCTGGTGTCTCTGCCACGCGCTGAGCGCTGCGGATAAACTCCCTGACTTGCTCATTGACATGGACCAGCCGCGCTTTGCCACCCTGGACGCCAGGCCGCGGAGAGGTTTGCCAGCCTTCTTTCCGCACCCACTTATTGATAGTTTGCCGGCTGTAGCCGGTCAGGTGGGCGATTTCTTCAGGTGTCATTCGTTCCTTGAGCATACTATTTCCTGAGTAAATGTATGGGAATTAGCTGCCCATGTTATAGCATCCTTTTACGTGAAAAAGTGACCTGTTTAACTTCTGGCTGCGATAAGGCTCGCAATGTCAGCAAGTTGCCTGCTTTTTCAGCGATTGAATTGCGAAGGATAATTTTGCCGTTGACACCTGAGCGAGGAATTCATATTATGCCGCCCGTCAACACGACACGCTTTACGTTACGGGGCTATAGCTCAGCTGGGAGAGCGCTTGCATGGCATGCAAGAGGTCAGCGGTTCGATCCCGCTTAGCTCCACCAAATTCTGCACCCAGCAGATTTGGTTCGTAAAGAGGTCCTGTGGGGCTATAGCTCAGCTGGGAGAGCGCTTGCATGGCATGCAAGAGGTCAGCGGTTCGATCCCGCTTAGCTCCACCAAAATTCAGAACCCTCGCCTCGGCGGGGGTTTTTGTTTTTAGCTGTTTTCATGTAAAGCACTTTCTGGTTAAGTCAGTTAATCTCCAGCTATTAAAATCGAAAGTAATTTCAGACTTTTTCCTGATAATTCACCTTGCCTGCCCTAAATAAGCAACATAACATTTCCCCATTAAACGTAATGAGGTTGCCGGAGTTTTAATTAACAATAATGCTTGATAAAATTAACATTAATATCAAAAAAACTCTGTTGGCCTTTCTCGTCAGTTTAGTCGCTATTCCGCTGGCTCGTTTTATTTCACCGCAAACGGTTATTGATGGCAATCTTATTTATATTGCCTGGCTGCCAATCAGCGTGATGTTTTCTGTTATTTTTATCTTTGGCCGCTATGCGATCGCACCATTAATTCTCGCGTTTGCCATTACCAATAGCTTTCTCATTGAATTAACGCTGTCACAGGCGCTTATTCTGCTCTTTTGTCAGCTGTTTGCTGTGTTTGTCTCCTGCGCTGTTTTACGCCTGATGGTGGGCAAGCGCTGGCGGTGTGGCCCCACGGCGAAACATATGGGGGCGCGGATCTTCTGGGGCGGCTTCTTCGCGCCGGTACTGTTGAAAATCACCATGTACCTTGCCGGGCAATATTTTGCGTTTCCATTATCTATTACCAGTTACTTTGGTAGTATGCCGTTGATTTATACCGTAATAGATATCCAAAGTTTAATCAGCGCGGCATTAATTTTTACGACGTTTCTTTATTATCCAATGCGGATGATTATCAGTCCGCACTATGCCCGACGTTTCTGGCGTCAGGAATGTTTACCATGGCTGGCACCCAAACATCGTTCTTTTACCCTATATTGGTTTATCTCGCTGGCGCTTTTATTAACTTTACTGTGTGCGCCGTATCAGTCTGAATTTATTGCCGGTTATTTAGTTCCGGTGATATTTATTGTCTACTTTATCGGGATTAGCCGGATTGGTCATGCGCTGCTGCGTATTTCATGGTCTGTCTCAGCCTTTTTGCTGGTGGTGTATAATAAAAACTTTCTCCAGGGCGTCCAAAGCGAGTATTCATTATCCTTTGTGCTGTCGGTCCTGATCTCCTTCACTATCTGTTTGTTTTATATGGCAGACACCTATGCCCGCAGCGATCGCAATAAACGCCGCTGGCGTAGCCAGGCGGAAGAGGATCCGCTGACGGGCTTACCTAATCTGCGCGCGCTGGTGAGCCATTTACAGAGTAGTCCTCTGCAGGCTATCTGCAGCTTGCGTATCGATAATCTCGATTTTCTTAGCCGACATTATGGGCTAATGATGGGGGTGGACTGTAAACGGCAAATCATCCGGGCGCTTCAGCCGCTGTTGGGGGCAACGGATAAAGTCTTCCAGGTTCCCGGCAGCGAATTGATCCTCGTGCTTGACGGGCCGGACCCTGCGGCGCGGCTAAACCATATGGTCGCCATCCTCAACCACAAAAAGTTCAGCTGGCATAATCAGCCGCTGGATCTTGAGTTTGGCGCGGCATGGAGCCGTGATGACGGTCAGGGTGAGACGCTGCACCAGATGCTGGGCCAGCTCAGCTGGCTTTCCGAACAGGCGGGCAGTGAACGCCGGGTACTGGCGTTGGATGAGGAGCAGGAGCTGGTGGTGGATCAAACCACCGAGCAGGTACGCCTCCTGATGCGCGTCAAGCAGGTTCTCAAAGAGCGGGCGCTGGTGCTCTATGCGCAACCGATTCAAAACGCGGAGGGGGAGGGCTATCATGAGATCCTCACGCGCATGCGCTGTGGCGATAGCGTCATTATGCCGGATCAGTTTATTCCGCTGATTGTGCAGTTTAACCTCAGCCAGCGTTTTGACATGCTGGTGCTGGAGACCCTGTTCAGTTCGCTCCATCAGCATCCCGGCCAGCGGTTCTCGGTCAACCTGCTGCCTTCAACCCTGATGCAAAAGGATAGCGCGGCGCAGATTATCGCGCTCTTTCAACGCTATCGCATTTCGCCAGATCTTATCACCATTGAGGTGACCGAAGAGCAGGCTTTCTCCAATGCCGACACCAGCCAGCAAAATCTCGACGCGCTGCGCGCGTTTGGCTGCGCTATCGCCATTGATGACTTTGGCACCGGTTATGCGAACTATGAACGACTGAAGCATCTGCAGGCCGATATCATTAAGATTGACGGCTGCTTCGTCCGCGATATTCTGACGGACCCGCTGGACGCCATTATGGTGAAATCGATTGTCGAAATGGCGCGGGCGAAACAGATGAGCGTGGTGGCGGAATATGTCGAAAGCGAACCGCAAAAAGCGCGCCTGCTGGAACTGGGCGTGAATTATCTGCAGGGTTACCTGGTCGGTAAGCCTCAGCCGTTGGGCGAATGACGGGTAAAAAAAAGCCGGGCGTTGCCCGGCTCAGATGACAGGCGCCTGTTACAGAACCAGTGCCGCAATCGAAGCGGACAGCACGCTAACCAGCGTGGAGCCGTAGACCAGCTTCAGACCGAAGCGAGAAACCACGTTACCCTGTTCTTCGTTCAAGCCTTTGATCGCCCCGGCGATGATGCCGATAGATGAGAAGTTGGCGAAGGAGACCAGGAAGATAGAGATAATGCCTTCCGCACGCGGAGAGAGCGTCGAGGCGATTTTCTGCAGATCCATCATGGCGACGAATTCGTTGGAGACCAGCTTGGTGGCCATAATACTGCCCACCTGCAGCGCTTCGCTTGCCGGCACACCCATCACCCAGGCAACCGGGTAGAAGATATAGCCGAGGATCCCCTGGAAGGAGATGCTGTAGCCGAACCAGCCGGTCACGGTGGCGAACAGGGCGTTCAGGGCCGAGATCAGTGCGATGAAGCCGATCAGCATCGCCGCCACGATAATCGCGACTTTAAAGCCCGCCAGAATGTACTCGCCCAGCATTTCGAAGAAGCTCTGGCCTTCGTGCAGATTCGACATCTGCAGATTTTCTTCGCTCTCTTCCACGCGGTACGGGTTAATCAATGACAGAACGATAAAGGTGCTGAACATGTTGAGCACCAGCGCCGCGACGACATACTTCGGCTGCAGCATGGTCATGTACGCGCCTACGATCGACATCGACACGGTGGACATCGCCGTCGCCGCCATGGTGTACATGCGGTTGCGCGACATTTTGCCGAGAATATCTTTATAGGCGATAAAGTTTTCCGACTGACCGAGGATCAGCGAGCTCACGGCGTTGAAGGATTCCAGCTTGCCCATGCCGTTGATTTTCGACAGAACGGTACCGATGGCGCGGATGACAATCGGCAGGATACGAATATGCTGCAAAATACCGATCAACGCGGAAATGAAGACGATAGGGCACAGAACCTTAAGGAAGAAGAAGGCCAGACCTTTATCGTTCATGCTGCCGAACACGAAGTTTGTCCCTTCGTTGGCAAACCCGAGAAGCTTTTCAAACATCTCAGAGAAGCCTTTCACAAAACCCAGACCAATATCGGAGTTCAGGAAGAACCAGGCCAGCAGGACTTCGATGACAAGCAGTTGAACAACATAACGAATACGGATCTTTTTACGGTCGTGACTGACCAACAGGGCCAGTATAGCCACCACAACGATCGCGAGGACAAAATGCAAGACGCGGTCCATAGTTGCTCCAAATATGAGGCAGGTTAAATTTCCGTGCACATTCTATGCAACGGCTTTAAAGAAAACGAGATCAATTGCACACTATTGCAAGGAACTGTGACCAATGGCAAAAATAGTGATCAAACATCCACTTTTGTTATGTTACGTAAAGGTTTTAAAAGTTGCATTCTTGTACTACTCTTAGTACTGGGCACGCTCTCGTGTTCTAACGCCCGTTTCTCATTTCCGGCCAGCTATTGTTCCCGCCTATCACAGCAATCATTATCTCCATTTTAAATGAACTTGATAATCATTCGCATTTTGATAGCATGAAACATAGCAAAGGCTATATTTCCAGAGGCAGAAGATGACTAGCAGTCGCGTTGAGAATAGCAGTAGTCGCGCCGCGCGCAAGGTGAAGCTCGCCCTCATGGGGCCCGCTTTCGTCGCTGCCATTGGCTATATCGACCCCGGTAATTTCGCCACTAACATTCAGGCTGGCGCCAGCTTTGGCTATCAGCTCCTGTGGGTGGTGGTATGGGCCAACCTGATGGCGATGCTGATCCAGGTGCTCTCTGCCAAACTGGGCATTGCCACCGGCAAAAATCTGGCCGAGCAGATCCGTGACCATTACCCGCGCCCGGTGGTGTGGTTCTATTGGGTGCAGGCGGAAATCATTGCGATGGCCACCGACCTGGCTGAATTTATCGGCGCTGCGATTGGCTTTAAGCTGGTACTGGGCGTGTCGCTTCTGCAGGGGGCGGTGCTGACCGGGGTGGCGACCTTCCTGATCCTGATGCTGCAGCGGCGCGGGCAAAAGCCGCTGGAGAAGGTGATCGGCGGGCTGCTGTTGTTTGTCGCTGTGGCCTATGTCGTGGAGTTGATCTTTTCTCAGCCCGCGCTGGCCCCCCTGACAAAAGGGCTGGTGATCCCTACGCTGCCCAACGGCGAGGCGGTATTCTTAGCCGCCGGGGTACTGGGGGCGACCATTATGCCGCACGTTATCTACTTACATTCCTCGCTTACCCAGCATCTGCACGGCGGTACGCGGAAAGAACGCTATAACGCGACCCGCTGGGATGTGGCGATCGCCATGACCATTGCCGGGTTTGTCAACCTGGCGATGATGGCGACCGCCGCGGCGGCATTCCATTTCAACGGCCATACCGGCGTCGCCGATCTCGATCAGGCTTACAGAACGCTGGAGCCACTGCTGAGCCACGCGGCGGCGACCATCTTTGGTCTGAGCCTGGTCGCTGCAGGTTTATCATCGACGGTAGTGGGTACCCTGGCAGGGCAGGTCGTCATGCAGGGGTTTATCCGCTTTCATATTCCGCTGTGGTTTCGCCGGGCGGTCACCATGCTGCCGTCGTTTGTGGTGATCCTGCTGGGGCTGGATCCTACGCGTATCCTGGTGATGAGTCAGGTGCTGCTGAGCTTTGGTATTGCGCTTGCTCTGGTGCCGCTGCTGATATTTACCAGCAATGCGCAACTGATGGGCGACCTGGTGAATACCCGCTGGGTGAGAGTCACTGGCTGGGTGATTGTCGCCATTGTGGTGAGTCTGAACGGCTGGTTAATTGTGGGATCGCTGCTCGGCGTGGCGTAGTTCTTGACCCGCGCTGGTTAAAGCAAAGGGGAGCCAATGGGCTCCCCTTTTCGTCTGTTAGTGATGACCATGGCCATGGCCACGTCCGCCCGGGCCTCGTCCCCAGCCGCCGCGGTGGTCGTCGCGGTCGCTCCAGCCAGCACGATAGCCGCGCTCCCAGGCTTTATTTTTACCCTTGTCCCAGCCGCGGTGCCAGCCGTTGTCATGTCGATGCCAACGGTTATCACGCCATTCATAGTGACGACGCCAGTAATCACGGTCGCGCCAGCCGCCACCGTCCCAGTAGTTACCGTAATTGTCACGATCGCCTATTTGTAATTTTACCGATGGCAGCAGGGTGATTTCACCAGCGTTAGCGACTAGTGGCGCTGCGGCCAGCAGTACTGCTGCCAGAATCAGTGACCTGAACATACTCTTCTCCTTCACGATCGGGGCCGTAAGCGGCCTGTTAACCTGATATTACGGGCCGGTAAAGACCCGCCGCATCGGACGAACTCCGAAAGCGCAGAAAAGAGCACTTTTTGCTAAAGTAACATTTGCTTTACAGCGCAAGGATGGCGTCGATGGCCGCGCACTCTTCGGTGCTGAAATGGCGATTCTGCAGCATGCCGACGGCATCATCCAGCTGCGCGGTTTTGCTGGCGCCGATCAGCACGGAGGTCACTTTCTCCTCGCGCAGAACCCAGGCCAGCGCCATCTGCGACAGCTTCTGCCCGCGCTCTTCCGCTATCGTATTTAGCTGACGAATTTTTTCTAATCGCGCGGCGGTCAGTTGCTCCGGCTGCAGAAAACGACTGCTGCTGGCGGCGCGAGAGTCGGCCGGGATACCGTTCAGATAGCGATCGGTAAGCTGTCCGCCCGCCAGCGGTGAAAACGCTATACTTCCCACCCCTTCCGTCTGCAGAAAATCCAGCAGCCCATCTTCCGCACTGCGTTCGAACATCGAATAGCGGGGCTGGTGAATGACGCAGGGCGTACCGAGGTCGTTAAGGATCTTCACCGCCTCCTGCGCCTGGGCCAGCGGATAGTTGGAGATCCCGACGTACAGCGCTTTACCCTGACGGACAAGATGATCGAGCGCACGCATTGTTTCCGTCAGTGGGGTCTGCGGGTCCGGGCGGTGATGATAAAAAATATCGACATACTCCAGCCCCATGCGCTGCAGGCTCTGGTTAAGACTGGCCACCAGATATTTGCGTGAACCCCAGTCGCCGTACGGGCCGTCCCACATGGTGTAGCCCGCTTTGGTGGAGATGATCAACTCATCGCGATAGGGCTGGAGCGCCTCTTTCAGAATGCGGCCAAAATTGCTCTCTGCTGAACCCGGCGGCGGCCCATAGTTGTTGGCGAGGTCGAAATGAGTTATGCCAAGGTCAAACGCGTGCAGGAGCATCTGCCGGCTGATCTCCACGCGCGTTTCGTCGCCAAAGTTGTGCCACAGGCCGAGAGAAATCGCCGGGAGCTGAAGGCCGCTGCGCCCGCAGCGACGATACTCCATCGTTTGATATCGCGTTGTGCTTGCCTGGTAAACCATTCTTCCTCCGCAGATAAAACAGGGTGTGTATGCGTTTACACTAATCAATGTTTTGCGTGGAGTACACCGCTTTTTGGGCGTAACTATTGCTTTACACCGGCTTTATCGCCCCCCTTCTGGACAGGCGGATCGCTTATTCAATACTCAAATTACACCTGCACCAAAATGAGGATAATGGACATGCAACCGACCTACACTATTGGGGATTATCTGCTGGATCGCCTCGTTGACAGCGGTATTGACCGCTTGTTCGGCGTACCAGGAGATTACAACTTACAGTTTCTCGATCGCGTCATCGCGCACAGCGCATTAGGCTGGGTCGGCTGCGCCAACGAGCTGAATGCGGCCTATGCCGCTGACGGATATGCGCGCATCAAAGGGGCCGGTGCGCTGCTGACCACCTACGGCGTCGGCGAACTGAGCGCGCTGAACGGCATTGCGGGTAGCTATGCGGAACATATTCCGGTATTGCATATCGTCGGCGCGCCCTCTACCGGCGCTCAGCAGCGTGGCGAACTGCTGCACCATACCCTCGGCGATGGCGATTTTCGCCATTTCGCCCGCATGAGCGAGCAGATCACCTGCAGCCAGGCGCTGCTGACCGCCGGCAACGCCTGCCATGAGATCGACCGTGTCCTGCGCGATATGCTGACGCATCATCGGCCCGGCTATCTGATGCTGCCGGCCGATGTCGCCAGAGCGGCAGCGATTGCCCCGGCCCAGGGCTTGCTGGTGGAGCCTGCTCCGGCGGATGAAAACCAGCTCGCCGGGTTCCGCGAACATGCCAGCCGCCTGCTGCGGGGCAGCCGACGCATTTCTCTGCTGGCGGATTTCCTGGCGCAACGCTATGGCCTGCAGAACACGCTCCGGGAGTGGGTGGCGAAAACCCCCATCGCTCACGCCACCATGCTAATGGGCAAGGGGTTGTTCGATGAGCAGCTGAACGGGTTTGTCGGGACCTATAGCGGGATCGCCAGCGCCCCGCAGACCCGGGAGGCGATTGAAAACGCCGACACCATCATCTGCATTGGTACGCGCTTCACCGACACTATCACCGCGGGATTCACCCAGCATCTGGCGCGGGAGAAGACCATTGAGATCCAGCCCTTCGCCGTCAGGGTGGGCGACCACTGGTTCAGCGGCGTGCCGATGGATCAAGCTCTGGCTGCATTAATGACGCTTTCCGCCCCGCTGGCGGCGGAGTGGGCGGCGCCTCAGGTCGTGGCGCCGGAAGTGGAAGAGGAGGGCGAAGGCGAGTTAACCCAGAAGAATTTCTGGTCGACAGTGCAGGATGCGCTGCGCCCCGGCGATATTATCCTCGCCGATCAGGGGACGGCGGCATTTGGCATCGCGGCGCTTAAGCTTCCCTCTGAGGCATCGCTGATCGTTCAGCCGCTGTGGGGGTCGATTGGTTTTACCCTCCCGGCCGCCTATGGCGCGCAAACCGCGGCGGCAGAGCGGCGGGTGGTGCTGATCGTCGGCGATGGCGCCGCCCAACTGACGATTCAGGAGATGGGCTCTATGCTTCGCGATAAGCAAAAACCGCTTATTCTGTTGCTGAATAACGAAGGGTATACCGTGGAGCGGGCGATTCATGGCCCTGAGCAGCGCTACAATGACATCGCCCTGTGGGACTGGCAGCGGCTGCCGGAAGCTTTCGCCCCGGACGTTGTTTCTCGCTGCTGGCGGGTCACGCACACGGCTGAGTTACGGGAAGGGATGGCGGAAAGCATCACCTCCGATACCCTTACCCTGGTCGAAGTGATGCTACCGAAAATGGATATCCCCGATTTCCTGCGTGCGGTGACGCAGGCGCTGGAGGAACGAAACAGCCGCGTTTAGTCGCCAGTTCGTTTAGCAATCATCAACGGCCTCCCGGCCAGCAGCAGCCAGGCCGGGAGCATCACAATGCACAGCAGCGGCAGCAGCGTCGTATCCGGGACCACTACGGCGGCCATAAACAGGCTCAGCCAGCCGTCGCGGGTGACGACCAGCACCATGCCGAGAATGGCGCAGGAGACGGTGATCGCCGCTGGCACGGCATCCACGTGGGCATGCAGCATCAGCCCCAGCGCCACCCCAACGAAGACCGCCGGGAAAATTCTCCCGCCGCGAAAGCCGCTGGCGGAGGCGAGCACCAGCGCAGCCAGCTTGACCAGCGCGATGAGCAGAAAATCCGCGGCGGTTAGCGTCTGACTGAAAGCCAGCTGCTGCATCTCATCCAGCCCCTTAAACAGCGTTAAGGGGCCGCCAATGGTCCCGAGGATCCCCAGCAGCAACCCACCGATGCCCAGCGTCAGGATGGGATTTCTCAGACGATGCATCAGGGCGTGCAGGCGCGGCAGACACCAGACGGCCACCATGCCGACGGCGATAGCAATCAGGGCGACGATCATGCCGCTGATGATATCGACGAAGTGCATCTGGCCATAATGGGGGATCGGCAGCGTGAAATGGGGATGGAAAAACAGCCCGGTCGTCAGCGCGCCCGCGGCGGCGGCAAGCAGCGGCGCAAAAAGACGATCCCACAGCGGCGACTCGTTGCTGCTGTTGAGGGTTTGCGAAAAAATCAGCGCGGCGGCCACCGGGGTGCCGAAGAGGGCGCCGATGGTGCCTGAGGCCGCGAGGATGGTCCAGTCCAGCGAGCTGACGCGCGGAAACAGCCGTGAACCGACGGCGACGGCCAGCGCAATATTCACCACCATAATCGGATGCTCCGGGCCGAGACTGACGCCGCCGGCAAGGCCGAGGATCAGCGCGGCCAGGAGTCCGGGCAGCGCGCCGGTAGCAATGGGGGCGCCAATGAGCGTTTCGGTGGCCGGATCCGGCCCGGCGTGTCCCGGGCTGTAGCGGACTATCAGGCCCACGGCGATCCCTGTCGCCGTGAGCATGGCGATAATCCATAGCGGGCTGTCAGCGCTGATCCCCAACTGGGTGGGCAGGTTGCTCCACAGCACGCGCTGTAGCAGCGCGGCAACCTTCATCGCGCCGATCAGGATCAGACTGCAGGCGATACCTATCAGGATGGCCGGCACCGACAGGATCAGCATTGTTCTGGCGCGAGGATGGAGCATGAAAATGTCCTTGTTAAAGTTCTGAAGCACTACTTTGCCTTCGTCGGCTGGGGCCGTCGATGCAAATGGTGCTGAAACGATAAAGTTAAGGCGGCGTCTGATTCCCGCGGCGTCGTTTACAGACTACCTTGCATAGATTACAAACTAAATGTGACCTATGTCGCTAAACAAGGGGCGTCTGCGCGTTGGACGTTGTTGTTAAGCCGCCATGAATTTACAGTGTGCCAAAAGAATTATTTTGACTTTAGCGGAGCCGTAACGGAATGACAAAATTTGCTTTAGTAGGAGATGTCGGGGGGACCAACGCCCGCCTGGCGCTATGTGATCTGGCGAGCGGAGAGATCTCTCGTGCTAAGACCTATTCCGGGCTCGATTATCCCAGTCTGGAGGCGGTGGTGCGCGTCTATCTGGAGGAGCACCAGGTGACCGTCAACGAAGGCTGTATCGCCATTGCCTGCCCGATCACCGGCGACTGGGTAGCGATGACCAACCATACCTGGGCCTTCTCCATCGCTGAAATGAAGCGCAACCTTGGCTTTGCCCATCTGGAGATAATTAACGATTTTACCGCCGTTTCCATGGCCATCCCGATGCTGAAAGCCGAGCACCTCATTCAGTTTGGCGGCAGCGCTCCGGTAGCGGGCAAACCGATCGCCGTTTATGGCGCCGGAACCGGGCTTGGCGTGGCGCATCTGGTGCACGTTGACAAGCGCTGGGTCAGCCTGCCGGGCGAAGGCGGTCACGTCGATTTTGCGCCGAACAGCGAAGAAGAGGGGATTATTCTGGAAGAGCTGCGCGCCGAGCTGGGGCATGTTTCCGCAGAACGCGTGCTCTCGGGTCCCGGACTGGTCAATTTGTACCGCGCGATTGTGAAGTCTGATGGCCGCCTGCCGGAAAACCTGCAGCCACGCGAGGTCACCGAGCGAGCGCTGGCGGACAGTTGTACCGACTGTCGCCGGGCGCTATCGCTGTTCTGCGTCATTATGGGCCGCTTCGGCGGAAACCTGGCGCTGACTCTCGGGACCTTTGGCGGCGTGTATATCGCCGGGGGCATCGTGCCGCGCTTCCTGGAGTTCTTTAAAGCCTCCGGCTTCCGCGGCGGTTTTGAAGACAAAGGCCGTTTCAAAGCTTATGTTCAGGATATTCCGGTTTACCTGATCGTGCATGAAAACCCGGGCCTGCTGGGCTCCGGCGCGCATCTGCGTCAGACGCTGGGCCAGGTGTTATAAGCGCATCCCTCCCGGGCTACCGTCGTAGCCCGGATGGCGGGACTTCCCGCCTCTACAGATTCATCAGCTGGCGAAACTCTTTCACTTTACTGCGGCTCACCGGCACCTGAAATTCAAGGTCGCGCAGGCGCAGCACATAGGTATTGTTAAACCACGGCTCAATTTCGCGGATCTTGCTGAGATTCACGCAGTACGAGCGGTGGCAGCGAAAGAAATGTGCGGTGGGCAGTTTGCTGCAGAATTCGGTGATGTTCATCGGCATGACGAATGACTCCCGGCGGGTATAGACGAACGTCATCTTTTCATGCGCCTCGGCATAATAAATATCATGGATGCTGGTGACGATTATTCGTTCATCTTTTATCAGATTGATGGTGTCGTTTTCTCGTGGCGCCGCGTTGGTCGCTCCCGCAGCGACGTTATTTTGCTGCTGCCAGGCGGCGGTTAGCTTTTGTAGCATATTGATGATGCGTGACTCCTGGTAGGGCTTCAGGATGTAGTCAAACGCCTCCAGCTCAAAGGCTTCCACGGCGTGCTCTTTCCACGCGGTGATAAAGACGATAAAAGGCTTATGGGCAAACTGGCTGATGTTTTGCGCCAGCAAAACCCCGTCCAGCGACGGAATATTGATATCGAGAAAAATGGCATCGACCTTGTTGTGCTGGAGAAATTTCAGCACGTCCAGGCCATCGTCAAAGCTGCCGACGATCTCCATCTGGCTGTGGGTATTGATAAGCCAGGAGAGCTCCTGCTGAGCCAGAAACTCATCTTCCACAATAATAACTTTCATCTTTTCTCCGCTCATGACAACAGAGACTCCGTCAGCGCCTGCGGCGTGTGGTGATTGGGGACATAAAAGGCGATTTCTGTTCCTGGCGTCAGGGTGCGGATATGCAACCCCTCGCCGTAGAGGAGCTTCACCCGGTGATGAACGTTAAGCAGGCCGATTTTATTTCCCGGCATTTCGTCGGCTTCCACGCGAGCGACCACGGCGGGATCGATGCCGTTGCCAGTGTCGCGAACGCTGATGCGAACCCGATTGCCGCACTCGTTAATGCCGATCGTCACCACCCCCTTGCCTTTACAGGGCTGGATACCATGAACGATGGCATTTTCCACCAGCGGCTGGATAAGCAGGCTCGGGATCACGCAGCTGACGTCGTCGTCAATATCATAGATGACCGTCAGCTTGTCGCCGAATCGCGCCTGTTCAATGGCGATATAATCTTTGATCTGATACAGCTCTCGTTTGATATCAATCTGCTCATCGTCTTTTAATTCGATGTTATAGCGCAGGTAGCGCGACAGATTAAAAATGAGCTGGCGCGCGGTGTCTGGATTAAGGCGAATCGAGGAGGAGATCGCGTTCAGCGCATTAAATAAAAAATGCGGGTTAATTTTGCTTTGCAGGGCGCGCAGCTCCGCTTTATTGGCCATCTCGCGCAGCTGTTCGGCGCGGGAGACTTCCAGCTGGGTGGAGATTATTTGCGACAGGCCAATCGCCATCTCCTGCAGCGTCGAAGTGATGCGATGGGCGTGGCAGTAATAAATTTTTAGCGTGCCGGTCACCACCCCTTTTTCCCACAGCGGGATCACCATCAAGGAGTGGATCTCCGGCGTGCGGTGGGCTTCATCATTGTTTTTTATAATGATTTTCCCATAACGAATCGCTTGTCGGGTGGTAGGGCTGATGACATCGTCGTGGTGTTGATAGTTGGCCTCCCCCACGCCCACGTAGGCCAGTACATGTTCGGTATTAGTGATCGCCACCGCGTCAGCGGTAATGTCGCGGCGGATAATCTCGCATACCTGGCGCAGAGAATCGCTGTTAACGTGACGAAACAGCGGCAGGGTTTTGTTAGCGATATCGAGCGCCAGTTTTGCCTGCCGCGCCGCGCTGGCCTCCTTTTCCCCTTCCACGCTCTGCACCAGCAGCACGATAAAACCGATGCAGACGCTGCCGAGGATCATCGGGATACCAATTTTAGAGACGATATCCAGGCCGAGGCTCAGGGAAGGCGCCCAGACCACCACCAGGATCATGGTCAGGGTCTCACACACCATGCCGGCCAGAATGCCGATTTTCCACCGTTGATCGCGGGCCACTTTACGGTTAATCAACCCCGACAGCAGGCCTGCGACAATGCTGGTGATAAAGCAGGGTACAGCGGTGACGCCATCGATATCAATCAGGTAGCGGTGTACGCCGGCAATCACCCCGACAATTGCCCCTACCCACGGACCAAACAGGATCCCGCCGGACATGACGGCGATAATGCGCACATTCACCAGCGAACCTTCCACCGGGACGCCGGACCAGGTGCTGAACAGGGCAAACAGCGAGAAAATGGCGGTCACGGCCAGCAGCTCTTTCGGCGTATGGGCCGACTTATGCAACAGTTCGCGGAACAGGCGCAGGCGAATGAGGAAAAACAGGCAAATAAGCATCAGGGCCGCACGATCATAGACCGCCAGCATCATCGTAAAAATTTCGTGCATGGGTGCGCCGCGTCAGTGGCCAGAAAAGAACATGATAAAAAACCTGACGGCAGAAGACCAGCCGCAGAAATATAATGAGGAAAAGGCATACTTTTTAAAGGGGATTGATGGGAGGCCACCGCGAGAGCGGCAGCCCTGGCTTTTAACGATAAAATTCTGTGTTAAGAAAGATATCAATATGTTACCACTCTTTATACAACTCTGGACTATTCCGGCGATGAACTGCCGTATTTAGCGCCGTCGATACCCGTTTTATATGCCAGGGAATATTTTTTACCGGCCCTCTCGACAACATGTTTTTTTTCAGGTTATTTTCTAAACGAGCCGCAACAGCGGCAGCGTCGCTCGGACGGTCCGGGCGCTAACGTTAATCAGAGGAACCTATGGCTGAATCCAGTCCTGAACGCCGTTTTACGCGTATCGATCGTCTCCCCCCGTACGTTTTTAATATTACTGCTGAACTGAAAATGGCTGCGCGCCGGCGCGGCGAGGATATTATTGATTTCAGTATGGGCAATCCCGATGGCGCGACGCCGCCGCATATCGTGGAAAAACTTTGCACCGTTGCCCAACGGCCTGACACCCATGGTTACTCTACCTCGCGGGGGATCCCGCGCCTGCGTCGCGCCATTTCACGCTGGTATGAAGAACGCTATAACGTTGACATCGATCCGGAATCGGAAGCGATCGTCACCATTGGTTCGAAAGAGGGGCTGGCGCACCTGATGCTGGCGACCCTGGATCATGGCGACACGGTGCTGGTGCCAAACCCCAGCTATCCGATTCACATCTATGGCGCGGTGATTGCCGGGGCGCAGGTGCGCTCGGTGCCGCTGGTGGAAGGGGTGGATTTCTTTAACGAGCTGGAACGCGCCATCCGCGAGAGTTACCCGAAGCCGAAGATGATGATCCTTGGCTTTCCCTCGAATCCAACGGCGCAGTGTGTGGAGCTGGACTTCTTTGAAAAGGTCGTCGCCCTGGCGAAGCAGTATGACATCCTGGTCGTCCACGATCTGGCCTATGCCGATATCGTGTATGACGGCTGGAAAGCGCCCTCCATCATGCAGGTGCCCGGCGCGCGTGATGTCGCCGTCGAGTTCTTTACCCTGTCGAAAAGCTATAACATGGCCGGCTGGCGCATTGGCTTTATGGTCGGCAACAAGACCCTGGTGAATGCCCTCGCTCGCATCAAAAGCTATCACGACTATGGCACGTTTACGCCGCTGCAGGTGGCGGCGATCGCTGCCCTTGAGGGCGATCAGCAGTGCGTGCGTGAAATTGCCGAACAATATAAGCGCCGTCGCGATGTGCTGGTGAAAGGGCTCCACGAAGCCGGCTGGATGGTGGAATGTCCGAAAGCGTCCATGTACGTCTGGGCGAAAATACCGGAACCTTACGCTGCCATGGGCTCGCTGGAGTTTGCGAAAAAGTTGCTTAATGAAGCGAAGGTCTGCGTCTCGCCGGGGATAGGCTTTGGCGACTATGGCGATACTCACGTCCGCTTCGCGCTGATCGAAAACCGGGACCGTACGCGCCAGGCGATCCGCGGCATCAAGGCGATGTTCCGCGCCGATGGCTTGCTGCCCGCCGCGAGCTAGCGCTTCGGCGAATACGCCATAACAAAAACGGGAGCCAGTGGGCTCCCGTTTTTTTTGACACCGCTGCAGTCTAGATCATCAGGGCAAAAGTACCGGCCCAAACGATGACCATAAAAGAGAGGCCCATAAAGAAGTATTTCACGATTCATCACTCCACGCGCTTGTGCGACGTTCAAATGAATTAATTGTTCTGTTATTCCTGGGCTGTCGCAGGTGAAAAATCACGTTGCGGCAGCTCGCAATTCTGTGCGCTTTGTGCTCCAGATGGCGCTAATGTACGCCTAAAAAATGAGGGAAACAAGTGGCATTTTTTTATTAATTTTTAGTTACTTAGGGGTGTCGTGATTCGGCGACACATTAATTTCACCCGGTAATAAATTTCACGCCAGCGACGCTGTTAAAACGGATTTTGGCGATGGGCAAAATGGAGGACGGCCAGCGAGGGCGCACGCAATTTCTTTGCTACGCGCCGCCGCCGATTTAATGCTGGTCAGAGGCGCGCGGCCGCCACTCGGCCGGGTAGTGAGCTGGTATAAAGCGCAGTGTGAGCGCCATGAGTAGCAGGACGCAGAGCGCATGCCAGGACCAGTCAAGCGTGTAGTTCCCGCTCAGGCTGCGCAACAGACCGGAAAGCCAGGGGGAGAGGCCTGCGATGATAAATCCGATACCCTGCATAAACGCCACCAGCCGGCCGGCTACCGCCGGTTGTCCCGCGTGATCCAGCGCCAGCACCAGGCACAGGGGAAAGGCGCCACCCAGACCCACTCCGCAGGCGATGGCCCACATCGCGGGGACGTGCTGCGGCAGCCAGATGAAGCCGCAGAAGCCAATGAGCTGTAGCGTCAGAGCGAACAGCAGAAGCTGGCGTCGATCATCCTGACGAGCCAGTGCTGGCAGCAGTAGCGCCCCCGCGGTTTGCCCGACGGTCAGCAGCGCCAGCAGTGAGCCGCTGTACTGGGCGCTATCGCCAAGCTGGATATAGTAGGGCGGCAGCCAGGCGATCAGACTGGCGTAACCGGCATTGATCAGTCCGAAATAGAGTCCCAGCGTCCAGGCGCGGCGCTGGCCAATAATCGCGATCCGGGGGGAAGCGCTGGTCTGATGCGGTGCGCGAGGCAATTGCCGGCAAATCGCCAGCCAGCCGAGCAGGGCCAGCAGGGCAGGGAGCGCCCACCAGGCCAGCGCCTGGTGCCAGACCGTACTGCGTGACGCCAGCCATGGCGTGAACGCAGCGCCTAACCCGCCGCCGCCCATCAGCGCCGCCGACCATAGTCCCATCACCAGCGGCGTACGCCGGGCGAACAGACGCTTTATCACCGCCGGGATGGCGGCCTGGATAATGCCGATGCCAATTCCCCCCGCAAGGGCGCTGCTGAGCAGCAAACCGCTATGTGGGGCGCTTTCCCGCAGCAGGGCACCCGCCGCGATAATCAGCAGGCTCAGCGCAATGCTGCGGTTTTGACCAACAGTGCGATCGACCCAGCCGCCGGCCAGCGCCAGCACGCCCATCGCGATGACCGGCAGGGCGGTGAGGAGCGCGACCAGGGTATAGCTCATCCCGCTGGCGGCGCGGATATCCGGCAGCAAGGGACCTATCGAGGTGAGCAGCGGACGCATGTTTATCCCAATGAGTACCAGGACACACAGCGTCAGATTCTGTCGCAGCATGGGCGTCATGGTTGCTGTTCCGCCCAGCGCTGATAAAGTGCCGGCCCCTCCGGCTGCGGGCAGTGGTGGATTGGCAGCGTCTGCCGGGACAGCGGCTGCTGCAGCTGCTGATAAATCGCGGTGGTTGAGAGCTGAAAGGGTTCGCCATCCTGATTACTGTTGGCGAAAAATACTTCCCGCACGCCGGTTAAATAGAGTGCGCTCAGGCACATAGGACAAGGTTGCCCGCTGGCATAGATAACGCATTCGCGCAGCACCTCGCTTCCCAGTCTGGCGGCAAGCTCGCGAACGGCATTCAGTTCGGCATGCGCCGTTGGGTCACCGTTCAGATGAAAGGTATTGACGGCTTCGGCGACAATCTCATCATGCCGCACCAGAACGGCGCCGAAGGGGCGGCCACCGTCAGCAATATTTTGTTTTGCCAGCGCTAATGCGCGCTGGAGATAGCGATCGTCAGCGGACATAGTCACTCCTGCATAAGATGATGTTGATGGTGAAAAACGCAGAGGATGGTAGGTAGAGAGTACGTATCTTGTTTCATAAGTTAAAAGACTTATTTATGATGAACCCTATTTGAATTGCTTATAGGTAAGCGGATGCTCCTGCGCCATCTTTCCTACTTTATCGCCGTGGCAGAACATCGTGGATTTACCCGCGCCGCCGCGGCGCTCCATGTCTCCCAGCCTGCGCTGTCACAGCAGATCCGCCAGCTGGAAGCGATGCTGGAGGTTCAGCTCTTTGACCGCTCTGGTCGTTATACCCGCCTGACCGATGCCGGAGAGATCTGGCTGGAGTATGCCCGCCGCGTGTTACGCGATCTTGAGGAGGGGCGGCGCGCCCTGCACGACGCAGAAGATCTGCAGCGTGGTAAACTCCGCATCGCCATGACGCCGACCTTTACCACTTACATGCTGGGGCCGCTGGTGGAGGCGTACTATCGACGCTACCCCGGAGTGAAATTGCTTATCCAGGAGATGAACCAGGAACGGATGGAAACGATGCTCCTGGAGGATGAACTGGATGTGGGAATTGCCTTTGGCGAGAGCCTCTCGCGGGATATTGTGGTTCAGCCGCTGCTGACGGAAACCCTCGCGCTGGTGGTGAGCCGCGCGCATCCGCTGGCTCATGAAAGCCACCTGCAGCTGCAGGCTCTTGACGCACAGCCGCTGATTTTACTGAGCAGCGAGTTTGCCACCCGGGAACAAATCAACCGCTATTGTCGCCGCCATCGGCTCGAACCAGACGTGCGGATGGAGGCCAACTCCATCGGCGCCGTACTAACGGTTATTCGCGGCACGCCGCTTGCGACGCTGCTGCCAGCGGCGATCGCCGGACAGTATGATGACCTCGTGGCCATTGAGCTTAAGCCCGCGCTGCTGCAGCGCACGGCCTGTTTGCTGCAGCGCCAGGGCGCATGGCAGAGCGCTGCGGCGCGCGAATTCATTGCGCTGGCGCGGGAGATCGCGGTAACGCTTGAGCAGGAAAACGGCCAGGCCCTGTATGAGGACCTGCGTCACTTGCCGACGAGCCTGGACTAACGATCGGCTTCGCTGAGGATATCGGCCTCATCGGGCAGGGTATTCTCACGGAGCATGCCCTCTTCTTTGAGCCTTTCCAGTACGTGATGAAAGAGTTGAGTCTTGTCTGGCTCGGCCATATTCTGTAATTTCTCATTAAATACGGTATGGGACTGAATAAGGTAATGGATAAATTCCAGCAATACCTCATTTTGCGGCAGGACGGTTAATTCCTGATGGATGTAACTGGTTTGTTCCAGCAGCGAATTTTTTGTCACGTCCATAGGCCGGGCGCTAATACTGTGAGCGTATATTTTCTCAATGGCCTGGCTGGTGATATAGATGCGGTTCAATGATATAGCAGAGTATTCGTCTTCATCCGGAATGAAATGACAATAGACAAACGGTTTGTCGGGCAGCATCATGCTGAGTCTGTTTTCGTAAAGAATATCATCAGGCGTCTCCAGTAGCGCCATTAAATTCCGACTGTGTGGGTGCCAGAGTCCGGATGCGGACACTTTTACGTTAAACTGCGTCACCGTATTTCCGCGTAATGTTTCCACCATCGGAATATCGTCATCAAGCCGCAGAATGCTGCGGATATGGGAGTGGGGTGACCAGAAAGTCTCCACTTCCTCGGCAGAGGTAAGCGGATTAAGCGCGGTGGTCACGTCTTTTTCCTGATGAGAAAGGACGGCTATTTTTAATGTTCCCCGCGTCGGATTAAGCTTCAGACAGAGATTGATCGCACCAATATCATGCCAGTGAAGAATGTCTTCAAGTTCGCAGTTTAATAATTTTTGCGCCCGCGCCAGAGAGCAATACTCCATTGGCGGTAAATTATTTAGCTTCCAGATATTCCGTTCTGTAATATTCATAAGAATTGTACGTCGATGAAAAAATAAATCGCCATGGTGAGCAAAAAGCATCGATGACAAGGATTTATTCTTCCCGCTGACTTCCTTTACCTGATTAACAAAACCCATTCACATTGAGAATAATATGTCGATAAGTTGGCTGTTTTTATTGTTTTGCTGCCGCGTATTTACTTTATCCCGTTATCTTATCATCTCTTATTCGTAGAGAAAAATAGTTTGCTCAATATAAGCATTTCTTTCTGGCAGGAATCTTTTTGCAGGAATGTTGAAGGCGAGCACGAGCGGAGTACGAAGAAAGGGACAGTCAATTGGCGACCTTCGTGGTCGGCAGGGGGGGGCAAACAGACGCCAGTCGCGTCTGTTTGGTGTACCTGTTGTTATTGTGGCGTCGACAGAAAACGGTCACCCGGCTGCGCGATGGCATACCATGCCATCATCTCTGCGGTGCCCGGTTGGCCTTCGGCAGGCGCCCAGGCCATGGTGTCAACTTCGGCAAGCGGCTGATAAGCACCTTGCTTAACTTCAAAAACCATCCCGCCCGGGTCGAGCGAGAGCACCGTATGCCAGGTACCGGCTTCCATTTCCAGCGCCGTGCAGGTTTCACCCAGCACCACCCGGCGGGTGACTACGCCATTGTCATCAAAATTCAGTACCACAAAGCGGCCTTTCAGGGGCAGCAAAAGTTCGAAGGTATGTCTGTGCCGGTGCGGACGGATATAGGTGCCGGGTTCCATCGCAATGGCGAGGCGCTGTACCGGGTCGCTTAGTTCGGGATGAAAATTGCGATGGGCACGCAAGCGCGGGGCACTGGCTGCCGCTTCGCTCTGCTGCTGCATATCGCTGAGGGTGATCTGTTTCATATCAACGCCTGGCTCCTGTATCGTCCAGAGAAGGTTGCACTGGGGTAGTGGCTTATGACTGTTTAAGCCAAGGGGCATTGTACGCGGAATTGTGAGACATGTGTCTACATCATCGGTAACAGATGATACCGTCACACCGTTACATCATGAAGGTAGCTGTAGAAATGTGAAAGTAAGTCATTTTTTTGCTGAGTATTAGTGTAAATGCGTCAATACATCTTTTGTTATAATTCTTCATGCCGCAATATCAATAAATTTATTAATATTGACGCTCTTAATATATCAATCTTGATTTAAAGCAAATTTGTGCTGATTAATTAAATCATTAAATGATAGTTTTATGGTGTGGGATTTTTTAATGTTATGCGATTTTTATCTTTAATGATTGATGTAATTATCATTCATTATTGATATGAATTGTTGCTGTATTTGTATTGTAGTTTTACTAATAGCTGGTGGCTTGCTGTTTTGTTCAGCGTTGTTTTATCATTGCCCCTAATTAAGTATAAGGCGAAAATGCGTATGATAATTAACTAAGGAAAAGACAAAAGTGGCTGATACGTTCCAGAATGAAATCCCCAGGGCGCGCATTAATCTCAAATTATCTCTTCATACCGGCGGCGCGCAGAAGAAGGTCGAACTGCCGCTGAAGCTGCTTACCATTGGCGATTTTAGTCATGGTAAGGAAAACCGGCCTTTATCGGAAAGAGAAAAAATAAACGTCAATAAAAATAACTTTAACAGCGTACTTTCGGAATTTAGCCCGGAAGTTAACCTCTCGGTGCCGAATACGCTGTCCGGCAACGGCGAAGAGGAGAACGTCAGACTGCGTTTTACCGATATCAAAGATTTTGAACCGGAGCAGGTTGCCCGGCAAATTCCGCAACTCCGCGCCATGCTGGCGATGCGTAATTTATTACGCGATCTCA
>NZ_LOAR01000014.1:0-186035 GCF_001620885.1 Klebsiella sp. D5A
ACCGCGGCTTTACGCGGGTCGACCGGCTCGGCGACCGGGGCTTCCACCGACGAGGCCTGCTGCTGTGCCTTGCGTGCCCGGGCTTCGGCCTTCCGCGCTTCGCGTGCAGCGATCGCCTCGCTGTTATCCGGTTTGGCGCCAGACTGAATCACGATCGGTTGCGCGGCATCACGCTGTTTGTCGCGTACCCGGGCGAGGGCGGCGTTAATCGCATCCTGATCTTTGGCGGCAGGCTGAACGGCAGCTTTTTTATGCCGTTCGGCGCGGGCGGCTTTTTCACGCTCCAGGCGCGCCTGTCGGGCTTCGAATCGCGCTTTAGCTTCTGCGGCGCGCTGCTCTTCCTGGCGAATCGCGCTGATCTCCGCTTTCTCCTGACGGAAGTACTGCACCAGCGGAATATTGCTTGGGCAAACCCACGCGCAGGCGCCGCATTCTATGCAGTCCGCCAGATTGTGCGCGGTGGCTTTATCGTGCTGCTGGCCTTTGCTGAACCAGTACAGCTGCTGCGGCAGCAGATCGGCCGGACAGGCGTCGGCGCAGGCGCTGCAGCGAATGCAGCCTTTCTCTTCCTGCGGCTCGCCCATCTCACTGGCGGAAGGCGCCAGCAGGCAGTTGGTGATCTTCACCACCGGGACATCCAGCCCCGGCAGGGTAAAGCCCATCAGCGGGCCGCCCATGATCACCATTGGCTCGGCGCTGGCGCAGAAGCCGGCGTCGTTAAGCAGATGGCGTACCGGGGTACCAAGGCGCGCCCAGACGTTGCCCGGCCGCGAGACCGCCTCGCCGGTCAGGGTGACCACGCGCTCCGTTAACGGCTCGCCGTCAATCACCGCGCGTTTTATCGCATAGGCCGTCCCCACGTTCTGCATCAGCACGCCAATATCCGACGAACGACCGCCATGAGGCACCTGCTTGCCGGTGAGAATTTGGGTAAGCTGCTTGGCCCCACCGGAGGGGTATTTAGTGGGGATCACGCGCAGCGAGATGCCATGGGCGTCGCAGAGCACCGCCCGCAGCATCGAAATGGCCTGCGGTTTATTGTCTTCAATGCCGATCAGCACTTCGTCAGGCTGCAGAATATGCGCGAGGATGCGGATCCCGTCGACAATCTGCGCGGCGCAGTCCTGCATCAGGCGGTCGTCCGCCGTGATATAGGGTTCGCATTCGGCGGCGTTAATAATCAGCGTCTTAATTTTATCGCCGCCGCCGCGCAGTTTGCTGCCGGTGGGGAAACCGGCGCCGCCGAGGCCCGCGACGCCAAACTGATGAATGCGTTCGATAAGCGCTTCGCGCGTGCGGACCTGATAATCACTCCAGCCATCGCGCTCAATCCAGCGGTCTTCGCCGTCGGCGTCAATGATCACGCTCATCTCCGCCAGCCCCGACGGATGAGCGGTGGTGTGCGGGGCGATGGCGGTAACGGTACCGGAGGTCGGGGCGTGTACGGGCAGCATTCTTCCCCATCCGCGGGTCAACGGCTGGCCGCGCAGCACCCGATCGCCCACCTTGACGCACAGTTCGCCTTCGGCGCCAATATGCTGCTTGAGCGGAATGATAAGGCGCTGCGGCAGGGACACCTGGCGCAGTGGGGTACCGTTAGACTGGGTTTTCATTTCGGGCGGATGAATACCGCCGTTAAAATCCCAGACTTTATCTTTTCGGAAAGCGGAAAATAACTTAAACATGTTGTTCCACAGGAATATTGCGCACCGGGATCGCATGGAGATCCCATTTCCAGGTTTCCGGGGTGGTCGCCACCGGAACGAGCGAAATGCACTGGGTCGGGCAGGGGGCAACGCACAGATTACAACCGGTGCACAGGTCGTTCATCACGGTATGCATGGCGCGGGTTGCCCCGACAATCGCATCCACCGGACACGCCTGGATGCATTTGGTGCAGCCAATGCAGTTCGGCTCGTCGATTACCGCGAGCATACGAACTGGCTCCGCCTCCTGTTCATCGCCATCGACCGGCTGCGGGTCGACGTTCAGTAAGGCGGCGATTTTTAACATTACGGCTTCGCCACCCGGCGCACAGCGGTTAATTTTTTCACCCTGGGCACCAACAGCTTCCGCATAGGGACGACAGCCGGGGTAGCCGCACTGCCCGCACTGGCTCTGCGGCAACAGTTCATCAATTTTTTCCACCACCGGGTCGTCCTGCACCGCAAAACGGCGGGAGGCATACCCCAGTATTAAGCCGAAAATCAGCCCTAACAGGCTGATGGCGATCACGGCTATCCAGACTGCGCTCATTACAACTTCACCAAACCACTAAAGCCCATAAAAGCCAGAGACATTAAACCGGCGGTAATCAATGCGATGGCATTACCGCGAAACGGCGCGGGCACATCGGCCACCACCAGGCGTTCGCGGATCGCCGCGAACAGCACCATCACCAGCGAGAAACCGACGGCGGCGGCAAAGCCGTACAGCGCGGACTGCAGGAAATTGTGCCCCAGATTAATATTCAGCAGCGCCACTCCGAGTACGGCACAGTTGGTGGTGATCAGCGGCAGAAAGATACCCAGCAGGCGATAGAGCGCCGGGCTGGTTTTACGCACGACCATTTCAGTGAACTGAACCACCACGGCGATGACCAGAATAAAGGCCAGCGTGCGTAAATAGACCAGATTTAAGGGGATAAGGATCCAGGTATCAATCAGCCAGGCGCAAATAGAGGCCAGCGTCATCACGAAGGTGGTGGCAAGCCCCATCCCCATTGCGGTTTCCAGCTTTTTGGAAACCCCCATAAACGGGCACAGACCAAGAAACTTCACCAGAACGAAGTTATTGACCAGGACTGTACCAATAAAGAGCAGTAAATAATCAGCCATCATGCGACCTGAAACGAAAAAAAGCCGCTTATTATCGAATAAAACGATACCGGCGACAACAGGTTAAGTGTGGGGTTATTACGGATGAACAAAGGTCCGCTTTACCCGCTGGGAACGGCGAAAATAGGGCGCCAGGAGCGCGGCAGCCAAGAGTGGAAACAGCAGCTGGCGCAAAGCAAGGACATCCGAGACGGGAGAGAAGGCAAATGCCTTTATCGCCAGCAGCAGGGTGATGAGCAGCCAGATAATATAGTGCTTAGGGACCAGCGAGCGCCGCTTAAAGAACGCGATGGTCAGCCAGAGCGTGTAATACCACATGGCGACGGCAAACAGCAGCGAAGCGAGCCACAGCGCCAGATGTCCGGTGCTCATGGCGCGGAGCAGGGCATACGTCTGCGTCGACATGAGAGCATTAGCAAAAAACAGCAGCGATAAGGAGGCGCTCAGCAGCGCCACCAGCAACCAGGCCAGCGGTGCCAGCAGCCATCCGCCAATGCGTTCTGCAGATTGAGACGTCATGTTACTCCCCTATTCAACGCCAGTAATGAAAATCAGGCCGGGAAGTATAAGCAACTGGCGTGAAGGATGACAGCCTTACTGCACGAATCGCCAAACGGATTTAGGCACCTGGCCCACATCGAACAATTTACCACCGGAGACCAGCTCTGCCCGGCGGTGGTCGGCCGCACGATACATATTCACGATCTCTTCGGTGTCGGTCAGGGAGTAGTTAAGGTGATCAAATAGTTTTTCAAGACTTTCGAGCGAACTGATTTTGCGGAATTTTAATAAATAGTCCAGAACGGTCATTTTCGTATCCATTTTATAATCGGAATAATTATGTTGAATATTATCAGCATTCACTAAACCTACTCTCAACCAACGGCGCCTTCTGAATGGGGCCGGGTGGAATGATTCAGGTTATATAAACCCATGACAAGGGGCGAGAGCCGACCTTGAAGAGCAGGGAGAAGTTTAAGAATATTCTAAAACCAGACCGGGCGCCGAATGGCGCCCGCAAGAGAAGATTAACGCTGTTCGCCGTGACTGGCAATAACAGATTTGTACCAATAAAAACTCTTCTTTCGTTTGCGTGCCAGATTTTGCTGGTGATCGACATAGACAAAGCCGTACTGCTTTTGATACCCGTTGAGCCAGCTCAGTAGATCGATAAACGACCAGGGATAATAGCCGCGCACATCCGCCCCCAGCGCCAGCGCCTTTTCCAGGGCGCCAATATGGCTGCTCAGGTAGTCGATTCGCGGATCGTCGACCACTTCTCCGGCAATTATCGGGTCTTTCGCTCCCAGGCCATTTTCGGTGATATAGATCGGGATATCGCCATAGCGTTCCTTGATCATCATAATGCCGTCCGTCAGCCCCTGCGGCCAGATTTCCCATCCCCATTCGGTATAGGTGCTCTGCGGGTTACGCACGAAATAGAACAACCCCTCCACGCCAGGTTCGCCACCGGTGGGGATGTTGGGCGGCTGGGCGGACACCGTTTCCCGGCGATAGTAATTCAGCCCGATAAAGTCACAGCGATTCTCGCGCAGTAGTGTGTCATCGTCCGGGGCAAAGCGCGGTACCCCCCACTGAGCCTGGGTCTGCGCCAGCAGGGCGGCAGGATAGGTGCCTTTCAGTACCGGGTCGTAAAGCCAGTGGGTGTGGATGGCGTCAGCCAGTTCGGTGGCTTTTTTGTCCGCCTCACTGTCGGTGAGCGGAGTATGCGGCTGTAGCACATTGACGAAGCCAATCTCGCCCGCCACGTTCATCTCGCGGAATGCCTTGACCGCCAGCGCATGGGCGATAAACACGTGATGACAGGCCTGAATGGCACGCGCCGGATCGCGCACCGCCGGGGGATGCAGACCGTTAATGTAGCCGTGGCCAATGAACACGATGGTTTCGTTAAAGGTCGCCCACAGCTTCACCCGTGAACCAAAGCGCGCATAGCACAGGCGGGCGTACTCGGCGAAGGCCTCGGCGGTACTGCGTGCTTCCCAGCCACCCTCATCCTGCAGGGCCTGCGGCAGGTCCCAGTGATAGAGGGTGATCATCGGCTCAATATTGTGCGCCAGCAGTTCGTCGATCAGATCGCTGTAAAACTGTACGCCGGCTTCATTCACTTCGCCGCGCCCGGCGGGCAGCAGCCGGGGCCAGGAGATAGAGAATCGATAACTTTGCAGGCCCATTTCGGCCATTAACGCAACGTCTTCGCGAAAACGGTGATAGTGGTCGACCGCGACATCGCCGGTGGTGCCTTCAAAGGTGGTACCCGGCAGGTGAGAATAGATGTCCCAGATTGACGGTCCTTTACCGTCTGCGTCGTGCCCACCTTCAACCTGATACGCTGCGGTAGCAGCACCCCATAAAAAATTGTGCGGAAAAGCGGCCATGAAAAAGCTCCCAGTCTGATGATAGAGGGAGTGTAATCAAAGCAAGGATAGCTGTGCAACCGGTTTCTGAAACCGGTTGCACAGTTGCGAGGCGGGTCACTGTTTCACGGCGGCGCTACTTTGTCTGCACCACATCTGCTGGCGGTGGCGACTGGTAGTTATCAATATGGTGGGCGATAACCAAAAGCAGTGCGGAAATCCCAAAAACAATCCAGCCAATAAGTTCTACAATACGGGTAAAAACAGTCGTCATAACACTTCAGTATCCTTTGAACACAGTGGGAAATGTTACTCCATGGTCAGCAGATCACAAGGGGTATCTGTCTGATTTTGCACGCATGCGGGAAAACAGCTGTGAATCAAATGATAAATTTTGCTCATAGTTTGTAAGATTATTCTCATCTACGCGATATTGACATTAGCTGAATAAGTGAGGCGGTAACATGAGTGACGCGATCCGGGTAGGGCTGATAGGCTACGGTTACGCCAGCAAAACGTTTCACGCGCCGCTGATCGGCGGCACGCCGGGCATGGCGCTGACGAGGGTCTCCAGCAGCGAGGCCGGCAAAGTCCATGCCGACTGGCCGGGGGTCAGGGTGGTGAGTGCGGCAAAAGACTTGCTCAACGATCCTGATATTGATCTGGTGGTCATCGCCACCCCGAACGATACCCACTTTCCGCTGGCGAAAGCGGCGCTGGAAGCGGGCAAACATGTGGTGGTGGATAAACCCTTTACCGTGACACTGTCACAAGCACGCGAGCTGGAGAGTCTGGCGAAGCATTGCGGCCGGGTGCTGTCGGTGTTTCATAACCGCCGCTGGGACAGTGACTTCTTAACCGTCAGGGCGTTAATTAACGAAGGTCAGCTGGGGGAAGTGTGTTACTTTGAGTCGCATTTCGATCGCTTCCGCCCCCAGGTGCGTCAGCGCTGGCGTGAGCAGGGTGGTCCCGGAAGTGGCATTTGGTACGATCTGGGGCCACATCTGCTCGATCAAGCGGTGGTGCTCTTTGGCCTGCCGGTGAGTATCACAGTCGATCTCGCTCAACTTCGCCCCGGCGCGCAATCCACCGACTATTTTCATGCCGTGCTGGCCTATCCCCAGCGGCGGGTGGTGCTGCATGGCACATTGCTCGCTGCGGCGGAGAGCGCGCGCTTTATCGTCCACGGCTCGCGGGCCAGCTATATTAAGTTCGGCCTTGATCCTCAGGAGGAACGGCTAAAAAACGGTGAACGACTGCCGCAGGAGGACTGGGGGTATGATATGCGCGACGGTACTCTGACCCGCGCCGAAGGCGACGAACGAAGCGAGGAGACATGGCTGACGCTGCCGGGCAACTATCCCGCCTACTATGCCGCCATTCGCGATGCGCTTAACGGGGAGGGAGAAAACCCGGTCCCGGCCAGCGAGGCGATTCAGATCATGACGTTGATTGAGCTGGGTATCGAGTCGGCCAGACATCGCGCCACGCTCAGCCTGGTGTGAGGGGGAGCCCGGCAGCGCTGCCGCCGGGCCGGTGATCAACCTTTCGCCACCCGCTGAATGAGAGCGGCTTTTTCCTGTTCGCTCAGAAACGCCTGGGTCAGACCGTTGATCTGTGCCTGACGGATCTGCTCCCGGCTCAGGCCCGCCGCCGGCGCCGCCACGGTGTACTCGTGAATGATATCAACGCCCTGCACCGCCGGATCGTCAGTGTTGAGGCTCGCCAGCACGCCGTGCTCAAGGAACTGCTTCAGTGGATGCTGGGCCAGCGAAGCCACGGTGCTGGTTTGCACATTCGAGGTCAGGCATGATTCAATGCCGATCTGATGTTCGGCCAGGTAGTCCATCAGGGCCGGATCCTCTACCGCTTTGACCCCATGACCGATGCGCTCCGCGCCCAGCTCGCGGATGGCCTGCCAGATACTTTCCGGTCCGGCCGCTTCGCCAGCGTGGACGGTAATATGCCAGCCAGCGTCGCGGGCCTGATTAAAATGGTTGAGGAACAGCGCGCCCGGGAAGCCCAGCTCATCACCGGCCAGATCCAGCGCGGTGATGCCCTCGCGGTGGGCGAGCAGCGCCGCCAGCTCTTCCTGACAGGCCGCTTCACCGAAGGTGCGGCTCAGAATGCCGATCAGGCGGGCGTCGACCTGAAAATCGCGGCTGCCTTCACGTACGCCCGCGATCACCGCCTCTACTACGCCGTCGACAGGAAGCTGGTGGGTCATCGCCATATAGCGGGGAGAGAAGCGCAGCTCAACGTAGTGCAGGCCATTGCGCGCGGCGTCTTCGACGTTCTCGTATGCCACGCGACGGCAGGCTTCCAGTGAGGCAAGGACTTTTACCCCCCAGTCGAGCTTGGCAAGAAAACTGACCAGATCGGGCTCAAGGCTGGTGACCTGGACGTGGGGACGCAGCGTGTCGAGGGTGGAAGCGGGAAGGGCAATATTAAACTCGCGGCCAAGATCGAGGATGGTTTGGGCCCGGATGTTACCGTCAAGGTGGCGGTGAATGTCGGTTAATGGCAATGAAGAATCAATCATGGTCGCACTCTTTTTTTAGTTAAAGTGCACGTCATTATACAACATGTACATAACTGTTTAAAAGCATTGAAAAAATCCATTCGATACAAACAGCTGGGGCTTCTCTGGTCACTTTTCCGCTCTTTTTCGCTGCGCCATTTTACAGCGAGCACGACGTTCATGATTGACGCGATCCTGACCAGACCAGAAAAGCACAGGCGCTGACCGCGGCGCCGGCAAGGCAAACCGCCTGCCATCCCCAGTGAGAATAGAGCTGGGTGGCGACGATAGCACCTGCCGCGCTTCCCAGCGAATAAAAACACATGTAAGCCCCAACCAGGCGGCTTGCCGCTGCAGGCCTGGCGGCAATAATCAGACTCTGGTTGGTGACATGAACGGCCTGCACCGCAAAGTCCAGTGCGATAACGCCCGCTATCAGCCAGAGCAGAGAAGTTTCGGCACAGGCGATAGGTAGCCAGGAGAGCGCCAGCAGCGCCAGCGCCAGGCCGGTCGTGCGCTGCGCCCATCCCTGGTCAGCCCATCTGCCCGCCCTTGAGGCGGCCAGCACGCCAGCGATGCCGGCTAAGCCAAACATCCCTGTCTGGGTGTGCGACAGGGAAAGAGCGGTGAGCGGCATGACCATGGTCGTCCACAGCATGCTGAAAGCGGCGAAGATCAGTAGCGCCAGGATCCCGCGCTTTCTCAGTTGCGGTTCAGTGAGGTACAGCTGAAAAACTGACTTCAGTAAGGATAGATAAGTGGGCTTTTGCGGCTGCGGCGGGGGCGAAGGCATGACTTTCCAGACGACGCCGGCAATCAACAACATCAGACAGGCAGCCGTGAGATAAACGGCTCGCCAGCCGGCGATATCAGCGATCGCCCCTGATATAAAACGAGATAAAAGAATGCCTGAAACAATGCCGCTGGTCAGGGTACCTACCGCCTGGCCTCGTTTCTGCGGCGTCGCCAGTATCGCCACCCACGCCACCATCAACTGCACCACCACGGCCATCAGCCCGACGATCAGCATGGCCCCCAGCAGGATCGCGATATTAGGGGATAACCCTGCCACGACTAACGCCGCCACTGACAGCAACAGCTGAGTCAACACCACGTATTTACGGTTCAACCCGTCCCCGAGCGGAACCAGGAACAGCAAACCAATGGCATAGCCCGCCTGCGTTGCCGTGACGACGCTGCCAATCATACCGGGCGACACTTTCAGGCTGACCGCCATCGAGTCGAGTAAAGGCTGAGCTGAATAAACGTTGGCTACCGCCAGCGCGCAGGTCAATGAAAACAGCGCCGTTATCCCCGCGGTCAGCATCGTGACAGGGGCGGACGCGGTCGGGATCTCGTGCTCGGTACACAAACTTGCCTTGCATTTCATAAGAGGCCTGCACTCTGGTTGCTTTTTAAAACTAGTATGCTTATAAAACTAGCCATAGTGGTTTTCTTTTGCAACTGCTACGAGGGGAGATTAAGCTGGCAACAGCAGACTGATAGACGGAGAGCACGCAGATGGCGAAACAGGAATCACTCAGAACCAGTGAATGTCCGGTGGCAAGAACGCTGGAATCAATTGGAGAACGCTGGTGCCTGATGATTATTCGCGAGGCATTTGACGATGTGCGGCGATTCAGCGAGTTTCAAAAGAATCTAGGGCTGGCCAAAAATATCCTTGCCTCGCGGCTGAAGCACCTGGTCGATATCGGTATTTTCGCGATTTTACCGGCATCGGATGGCAGCGCCTACAAGGAATACGTCCTGACTGAAAAGGGGAGATCTGTGTTTCCCATTGTTGTGGCGATGCGGCAATGGGGAGAGCGTTATATGTTTGATCAGGGGGAAACCTATTCTGTCCTGCTGGATAACGAACACGGTCAGCCGCTTCAGTATCTGGATGTGCGTTCCGCTCAGGGGGATAAACTGCAACCAGGCGACTGCCATCGCCGGCGCGTAGTGTCGGATATCAGCGGCGAATGAAGGTCTGAAGGGGAGCGCGATCCCAGCAAGAGTACGAGCGTACCACTAAGTGGTCCTGGAACCATCCTGACGTCTCTTTTCGTGGCGGCTCCTGATGGCACCCCCAGGACGCCGAGACAGGCGAGCCTCCGTCCGCCGCAGAATGCTGTGCATAATCATTTGCATTTATATTTTATTTGAATGTATTCATGTTACATATTAAATTCTGCTTACTTTATCGACGATGAGGCAAGGATGCGGATGTGGAGAGCGTAATCCATAACAATATTGAGGGTTTTCTGCTGCTGCTATTAAGCATGTGGCCGATTCTGATTGTGGTCTTTATTGGCGTTGCGATTTCATTCTATACCATGCTGTTACGCAAAACGGCGCTGGCCTGCCTGCTGTTCGCCGTCGCTATCGGCGCCGCAGGCTGGAGCCTCGCTTAGCATCCGATCTCAGGGTTTATCCAGCAGACTCATGCTGGAGGTGGCGGCGCCATCATTGAGATTGGACGGTGCATGCCAGTCGCGGCCAGCCAGTGCGCTATCGCCCTGGCCGCTGCTGGCGACCATATCCTGTTGCGTCGACATCGTCGAGCCTTCCAGCGGTTCATCGGCCCCCGACTGATCGGGCAGGGAGCTGGTATACCCGCCATTGTTTGAGTAAGTATCCATACCATTCACTTCATTCGGTACCGTGTCGGTGGTGGTGCCATCATCGTTTATGCAAAATGATCCGCCAATGCCGTTAGGCTGGCAGTCCGCAGCGAAAGCCGGGACAGCCAGCGACGCCAGCAACAATAGCGGTAAGCCGATTTTCTTCATTCTCATCTCCATGCGCAACGTGGCTCGACAGATGCTCTCTACTATAGAGAAGGACAGGACAGGGGAAGGTGACAAAACTGTTTAATTTTGTAATAGCGTACCGACTGCCGGTTGCCTGTTCGCTTCAGCACGTCGGGGCATGCTGCGCCTTCCCGGGTCGGGAGCGGATCGGCGCAATGCGGTAATCAATTGTTAATTCAACGTAAAGGTTAATGAAAATTTAAGAGAAGGCCGCTATGTTGGCGATATCACTCTTTCCATTAAGGAAATTCCATGCGCGATAAATATTCGGGACTGCAGATCGGTATTCACTGGTTGGTCTTTTTGCTGGTGGTGGTGGCTTATGCGGCAATGGAGCTACGTGGATTTTTTCCCCGTAGTGACCGGCCGCTGATTAATATGATTCATGTCTCCTGCGGGATCACCATCTGCGCGCTGATGGTGGCGCGTTTGCTGGTGCGGCTGAAGTCGCCAGCGCCGCCGATCGTGCCGAAACCGTCGCCGATGATGACCGGTTTTGCTCATCTCGGCCATCTGGTTATCTATCTGCTATTTATTGCCTTGCCGCTGATCGGGATGGTGATGATGTACTGGCGCGGAAATCCCTGGTACGCCTTTGGCCTGACCATGCCGTATGCCCCACAGAGCGATTTTGAGCGGGTGGATACCCTGAAGGCGATCCATGAATGGTTAGCCAACGCCGGGTACTTCGTCATTGGCCTGCATGCCCTTGCCGCGCTGGTCCATCATTACTGGTGGAAAGATAATACCCTGCTGCGGATGATGCCTCGTAAGCGCTAAATGATCGTTACCCTTTTTGCCTGACCCCGTCCCGCGACGGGGTTTTTTTTGCCTTTATGGGTAATAAAATATAGTATACCCCCCTATATGATACGGAGGCGTAATCGTGCCACATTCACCTGAAGATAAAAAACGGGCGCTCAGTCGCGTACGCCGCATCCGCGGCCAGGTCGAGGCCCTCGAGCGCGCGCTGGAGTCCGGCGAACCCTGCATGACAATCCTGCAGCAGATTGCCTCGATTCGCGGTGCGGCAAATGGCCTGATGGGCGAAATGGTGGAGATCCACCTGCAGGACGAGCTGGTTAGCGGCGAGACCACCCCGGACCAGCGGGCCGCGAGAATGGCAGAGGTCGGTCATTTGCTACGATCCTATTTAAAATAACATCACGACGAGGAAGAGACAGTTATGAAATCACGCGCAGCAGTTGCCTTTGGTCCTGGCCAGCCGTTAAAAATCGTTGAGATTGACGTCGCGCCGCCGAAGAAAGGCGAAGTTCTGGTGAAAATCACCCACACCGGCGTGTGCCACACCGATGCCTTTACCCTCTCCGGCGACGATCCGGAAGGTGTTTTCCCGGCGGTACTGGGCCATGAAGGCGGCGGGATTGTCGTGGAAGTGGGCGAGGGCGTCACCAGCCTTAAGCCGGGCGACCACGTGATCCCGCTGTATACCGCCGAATGCGGCGAGTGCAAGTTCTGTAAGTCGGGTAAAACCAATCTCTGTCAGGCGGTGCGCGCCACCCAGGGCAAAGGGTTGATGCCGGACGGCACCACCCGTTTCTCCTATAACGGCGAACCGATTTATCACTATATGGGCACCAGCACCTTCAGCGAATATACGGTTTGCGCCGAGATCTCGCTGGCGAAAGTCAATCCGCAGGCGCCGCTGGATAAAGTGTGCCTGCTGGGCTGCGGTGTCACCACCGGTATCGGCGCAGTGCACAACACGGCGAAGGTCAAGCCCGGGGATAGCGTCGCGGTCTTTGGTCTGGGCGGCATTGGCCTGGCGGTGATCCAGGGCGCGGTGCAGGCGCAGGCCGGACGCATTCTGGCGGTCGATACCAACCCGGATAAGTTCACCCTCGCCAAAGAGATGGGCGCAACCGACTTTATCAACCCGAACGACTACGATAAGCCGATTCAGGATGTGATTGTCGAACTGACCGACGGCGGGGTGGATTTCAGCTTCGAGTGCATCGGCAATGTCAACGTGATGCGCGCCGCGCTGGAGTGCTGCCATAAAGGCTGGGGTGAGAGCGTGATCATCGGTGTAGCCGGTGCGGGCCAGGAGATCAAGACCCGTCCGTTCCAGCTGGTGACCGGCCGCGTGTGGCGCGGTTCTGCCTTCGGCGGCGTGAAAGGGCGCAGTCAGCTGCCGGGAATGGTGGAGGACGCCATGGCTGGTAAAATTCGCCTCGACCCGTTTATTACCCATCGCCTGCCGCTGGAGCAGATTAACGAGGCCTTTGATCTGATGCATGAAGGCAAATCGATTCGCACCGTGATCCACTTTGGCGACCAGTAATCGCTAACGCTGATGGCGTATCGTCACCGATAAAAAAAGGGCCCGGATGGGCCCTTTTGCTTAGGTCGATCAGTGATGATCCGGGAGCGCGTAGGCGATGATGTAATCGCCGCGATCCGGTGACTGACGGGCGCCGCCAGCATTGATAATAATGTACTGCTTACCGGTTTTCGGTGAGACGTAGGTCATCGGGCCGGACTGGCTACCGACCGGCAGACGCGATTTCCAGATCTCTTTCCCGTTCGCGGTATCAAAGGCGCGCAGGTAGAAATCCTGGGTACCGGCGAAGAACAGCAGTCCGGACTGCGTCGACAGCGACGCGCCAAGGGTCGGCATGCCGATCGGAATGGGCATGTGCATCCGGATCCCCAGCGGCCCGGTATCTTCTACGGTGCCAACCGGTACCTGCCACACCAGTTTCCCGGTTTTCAGATCCACCGCGGACATGGTGCCGAATGGCGGTTTCTGGCACGGAATGCCCAGCGGCGACAGGAAACGTTCGCGCATGGCGCCAAACGGCGTACCTTCCATCGGCACGATGCCCATCTCGATCCCGCTGGCGTCTTTCGCCACCTTCGCGCGCGGCACCATATAGTTTGCGAGACCCAGACGCATATCGTTGACGAACATCAGGCTGTTGTTCGGATCCACCGAAACGCTGCCCCAGTTCATGCCGCCGAGCGAGCCCGGGAACTGCAGGGAACGGTCTTCACCTGGCGGGGTAAAGACGCCCTGATGGCGCATCTCTTTGAACTGAATACGGCACAGCAGCAGGTCGATCGGTGTCGCTCCCCACATGTCGGATTCGGTCAACGTCTGGTTGCCGATCATCGGCATCCCTACCGAGTAAGGTTGCGTCGGAGAGTAGCGTTCACCTTTGACGTTGCCCGCCGGTACCGGACGCTCTTCCACTTTGGCCACCGGCTCGCCGGTCTCGCGGTTGAGCATAAAGATCATGCCCTGCTTGCTGGTTTGCACCAGCACCGGAGTGGTACCACCCTTGCCGTCAGGCAGATCGTACAGCAGCGGCTGAGACGGCAGGTCAAAGTCCCACAGATCGTGGTGCGTGGTCTGGAAGTGCCAGCGCACCTGGCCGGTGGTGGCATCCACAGCCACGATAGAGGAGCTGTATTTATCGTCCAGCGCGGTACGTTCGCCGCCAAAGAAATCTGGCGTGGCGTTGCCGGTTGGCAGATAGATCAGATTCAGCTTCGCGTCGTAGGACATCGCCGACCAGACGTTTGGCGTACCGCGCGTATAGGTCTGGCCTTCCGGCGGAACACCGGTCAGCGCTGGATTGCCGGGATCCCACGCCCACGCCAGTTTGCCGGTGTGGACGTCAAACGCGCGGACCACGCCCGGCGGTTCGCCGGTGGAGTAGTTATCCGCGACGCGACCGCCCACCACTACCACATTGCCCGCTACCAGCGGGGTGGAGGTCTGCTGATAGTAGCCCGCTTTCACTTCACCCATGCCGACGCTGAGGTCGACAATACCGCCATCGCCGAAGCTTTCGCACAGTTTGCCGGTATCGGCATCAATGGCGATCAGGCGGGCGTCGATCGTCGGCAGGAACAGACGACGGGAACAGGCGGCAGGCTGCGTGCCTGACGCTGGCGCGGTTTGCGCCTGGCTCTCTTCGTAATAGCCTAAGCCGCGGCAGCGCTGCCAGTTGGGCGAAGAGGATTTGGAGTCATAACGCCATTTCTCTTTTCCGCTGTCCACATCCAGCGCCAGCACTTTGCTGTAAGGGGTGCAGACGTACAGAGTATCGCCAATCTGCAGCGGGGTGTTTTGATCTTCCGCCCCGGAGCCATTGCTCTGCGGTATATCGCCAGTATGCGCCACCCAGGCCACCTGCAACTGGTTGACGTTCTGTTTGTTGATTTGGTCCAGCGCGGCGAAACGGTCGCCGTGGGTGGTGTTACCCCAGTGCGCCCAGTTTTTCTGCTGTTCGCCCGGCGCGACGGGCTTCACTGGCACCGCTTCAGTGGCGCTAACCAGTGGTTCGGATTTGAACATCCAGCCAAAGCTCACCGCCAGCGCCACGGCGAGAACGGCGGCGACGCCATATGCCGGGCCTTTTTTCGCCGGTGGGGTGGCGAAGAAAGGCCAGACCAGGGCGGCAAGGAAGGCCAGGACGCCGAGCGCAAACAGGCGCGAGAAGAGCGGCCAGTAGCTCCAGCCAGCGTCACTAATCGCCCAGATCACCGAGGCGATAAACGCCACGGCGTATAACAGAATACCGCCGCGGCGGTTGCGGAAAATCAACACCGCCGCGATGACCATGACCACGCCCATCAGCGCGAAGTACAGTGTACCGCCGACGAGGGCCAGTTTTGCCCCAAGAATACCCATAGCCAGACCGATGATGAGCATCAGTCCGGCGAGAAGCCACTGCAGGATCCGGGGGAATCCGCGCGGCGCGTTGCCAGTTGCCATGTAATCTCCTTAACCACTCCCGCCACTTCATCATGAACCAAATGAAACAGGTGTTTTCTGTTTTATTTTTGAATGAAGAGGTTTGTACCTTCATAAACGCAGGTTTATTGCTTGATGTGATTTCAAATGAACCATTTGGTGAAATCGCGATATGATAGATCTGTTAAAGAAATTTACGCAATTGTTAATGAATGATTTCGCACTAAATGATTATTTTGCTAAATGTGTTGCGCCGTCCGTCGCACCACATCGACGTACGTAGGCTCCCCGGCAGGGCTACCGGGGAGAAAGCGGGGTCAGGCAGGCATTGACTTGCGGATGGCGCTGAGCAAGGTTTGCGTACCTGGCGTGAGCGTCGCATCGACGCGGGTTAGAATGCCGATGGGCTCTCCGGCGCCCTGGGTGGCAATCGGCAGGGCGCTCAGCACACCCCGGCGAAGATCGTCTTTCACCGCCCCGGAAGGTACGAACCACACATAGTCAAAATCGACCGTCAGCTGGCGTGACAGCGAAGCCGAGAGGGTCTCGATACAGCCCGCGGGCATTTTACAGCCCTGGCTCTGGAGCAGCGTTTCGGCGTTTTGCCGCGGTACGGTGCCCTTCGGCGAAACGACGACGGGCCACTCCATCACCCGGCTCAGGGTCACGGTCTCCTGAAGCAGGGGGTGTCCCGGGCGAACCACCAGTTTCAGGGATTCGAGGAACAGCAGTTCATAGTTGAGTCCACTCATCAGATCCGGGTCGGACATGCGTCCGATACCGATATCGATCTCCCCGGATTTTAACCCCGCCAGCAGCATGGTGTTGTTCATGGTGGCGACCTGCAGCGTGATGTCTTTTTGCTGCTTATGGAACTGGCCGATCACCGTTGGCAGGATCCCCAGCGCGGCGGTAGGCAGCGCGCCGATACGCACAATGTCGTTATTCAGCCCCTCTTTACGGTTCAGCGCCTGACCCGCTGAGTTAAGGGCATCAAGTACCTTAACGGCATGAGTCAAAAACTGTTCGCCGACCAGGGTGAGTTGCGCCCCCAGGCGGCCCCGCTCGAACAGCCGGGTACCGGTTAGCTGTTCAAGCTCGTTAAGCGTTTTCGAGAGTGCCGGCTGGCTCAGATTTAAAGTTTCAGCCGCGCGCCCCAGCGTTCCCTGTTGAGCGACGGCCACGAAGGTGTGTAGATGGCGCAAGCGAATGCGCTGACTGAAGAGACCATTTTTTTCCATAGTAGATGATGTTAAAAACACAGCGGTGAAAGAGACAAGCGGCCTTGTTTAAATTTGATAACCAGATAGCAAAATATTATTAACATTTGACCTGATTACATTACAAGATCTTTCCCCACGGTTTAAAACGCCTTACCCCGCTGGACGGGGGGAAGGCGTTTATCGGCGTGGCCGCTAGATATCGAAAAAGACGGTTTCGTTTTCGCCCTGCAGATAAATATCGAAGCGATAGATCACTTCCGAACCACGAACCTCGCGTTCGGCGATTAAGGTTTTGCGTCTCACTTCCCACTCGATCAGATTCAGCACCGGGTCGCTGGCGTTGGCCTCATGTTCATCGGCGAAATACATCCGCGTGTTCAGGCCAATGTTGATCCCCCGGGCGACCACCCACAGGTTGACGTGCGGCGCCATCAGGCGGCCATCGCGGCCGACAACCGGGCCCGGCTTAATGGTGTCAAAGCGCCAGACGCCGGAGGTGAAATCTGAGCAGGTACGCCCCCAGCCGCGGAAGCCCGGGTCGACGGCTTTCTGTTGCTGACGGTCATCAGGATGGTTATAGCGTCCTGCGGCGTTGGCCTGCCAGATCTCCAGCAGCACATCACGGACCGGTGTTCCGGAGCCGTCGATAACCCGGCCTTCAATGGTGATCCGCTCCCCGGTGGTATCCGCGGTGGTGAGGACCGGGCCAAAGTTTTTCTCAAAAATATGAAAGCCCGCGGCGTCAGGCGCCAGACCGATATGAACATAGGGTCCCGCCGTCTGCGAGGCGGTTTCAGGCAGATACTCTTTCATCGGGCGGCCCCCTGAGTGCGATTTTCAAACAGCGTGGCGCGATGGCCGCGCAGAACAAGGTCAAAGCGGTAGGCCAGACAATCCAGCGGTACGGCGGCGTGCATGTCCAGCTCGGCGATCAGCGTGCGCACGGCGTCGTCATTATTAATGGTTCGGACGATCGGACACTGTTTGATCAGCGGATCGCCTTCGAAATACATCTGAGTGATCAGGCGCTGCGCCCAGGCTTCACCCGAGAGCGAGAAATGAATATGCGCCGGACGCCAGTCGCTGGCCTGGTTACGCCACGGGTAGGGGCCGGGCTTGATAGTGCGAAAACAGTAATAGCCGTTTTCATCGGTCAGCACCCGGCCGCAGCCGCCGAAGTTCGGGTCAATCGGGGCCAGATACTGATCTTTTTTATGTCGGTAGCGGCCGCCGGCATTGGCCTGCCAGACTTCCACCAGGGTGTTTTTCATCGGTCGGCCAAAACCATCGCGCACGTAACCGTGCACAATGATCCGCTCGCCAATCGGCAGGCCTTCTTTGGCGTAATTAAGGATAAGATCGTTATCCAGAGGGCCCAGATCGTCACGGCTAAAGACCGGCCCGGTGATCTCTGACAATGAGTTCTGCAGGGAGATCAGGGCGTTCTTCGGTGAGCGCAGGACGCTGGTTTTATAGCCCGGCGCGTAAGCGGGCGGGTGGCTACTGTAATCGCGATGGATAACCTCGCGCGGGGACCATTTGTCGTTCATCGGGTACTCCGTGTAGACGGTAGAGGGGCATGTTGTTGTAATGTCGCCAGAAACAGTGTGTGTAAATGTATTGTTAATTTAAAGTGAAATTACCGGGTGTTTTTCATAACCGTGGGTTATGTTTTGTGCAATGATTGCTAGCGGAAGCAGGTTATCGCCATCACAGTTTGTAAATTCTTCCCCCCGCCAGGAGGCAGCTTTCCTACACTCCAGGAAGTATTCACTGGAGGTAACACATCATGGCGAACACCATCACGGCTGATGAGATTCGGGAGCAGTTTTCGCAGGCCATGTCGGCTATGTACCAGCAGGAAGTTCCGCAATACGGGACGCTGCTGGAGCTGGTGGCTGACGTCAATCTGGCGGTACTGGAAAATAATCCGCAGCTGCATGAACAACTGGCCAATGCCGACGAGCTGGCGCGCTTAAACGTGGAGCGCCACGGCGCAATCCGCGTGGGCACAGCGGAGGAACTGGCGACGCTGCGTCGCATGTTTGCCATCATGGGGATGTATCCCGTCAGCTATTACGATCTCTCGCAGGCCGGCGTGCCGGTCCATTCCACGGCCTTTCGTCCCATCGACGATGCCGCGCTGGCGCGCAATCCGTTTCGGGTTTTCACCTCGCTGCTGCGCCTGGAGCTGATTGAAAATCGCGCCCTGCGCGAGCGGGCCGAGGCCATCCTTGCCCGGCGCAAAATCTTTACCCCCCGCTGTCTGGCGCTGATTGCGCAGTATGAAGCTGAGGGCGAATTCACCTCTGCCGACGCGCGCGAGTTTGTGCAGGAGGCGCTGGAGACCTTCCGCTGGCACCGGCATGCCACCGTCGATGAGGAGACCTACCATGCTCTGCATCGCGAGCACCGCCTGATTGCCGATGTGGTCTGCTTTCCGGGATGCCATATCAATCACCTCACGCCGCGGACGCTGGATATTGACCGCGCCCAGGCCCTGATGCCCGAGTGTGGTATTGAACCCAAAGCGCTGATTGAAGGGCCACCGCGCCGGGAGGTCCCGATCCTCCTGCGGCAGACCAGCTTTAAGGCGCTTGAGGAGCCGGTGATGTTCGCCGGTGAGCATAAAGGCACCCACAGCGCCCGCTTTGGCGAAATTGAGCAACGCGGCATTGCGCTAACGCCAAAAGGACGCGCACTGTACGACCGACTGCTGCAGGCGGCAGGGACAGGAAAGGACAATCTCAGCCATCAGCTGCATCTGCAGGAGGTATTCCGCGAATTCCCCGACAGCGAATTTCTGCTCCGTCAGCAGGGGTTGGCCTGGTTTCGCTACCGCCTGACGCCCGCCGGCGAGGCGCATCGCCAGGCGTTTCGCCCGGGGGACGATCCGCAGCCGCTGATTGAGCGCGGGTGGGTGGTCGCCCAGCCGATTATTTATGAAGATTTTTTACCGGTCAGCGCGGCGGGCATTTTTCAGTCTAATCTGGGCAACGAAACGCAGGCGCGCAGCCACGGAAATGCCAGCCGCGAAGCCTTTGAGACGGCGCTGGGCTGCCCGGTGGAGGATGAGTTTGCCCTGTACCGACAGGCGGAGGAGCGCAGCAAACGACGTTGCGGTCTGCTGTAAAATCAGTACCCTGCTGGCATCAGCCTTACAGGGAGCAGGTTATGCAACATCCGTCGAAACCGTTGGCGAAAACCCGCCAGGGAACCGTATCCGGGAGCACAGAGCAGGGGATCCATATCTGGCGCGGCATTCCGTATGCTGCGCCGCCTGTGGGCCCGCTGCGCTGGCGCGCGCCGCAGCCTCCTGCCCGCTGGCAGGGCGTTCGCCAGGCCGACGCCTTTTCCGCCGCCAGCTGGCAGGACATTGACTACTGCCGTGAGCTCGGCGGCGGCGATCCCGGCGCTTTCAGCGAAGACTGCTTATATCTCAATATCTGGGCACCTGCTACTGCGGCGCAGCCGCTGCCGGTGATGGTCTGGCTGCACGGCGGCGGGTTTACCATCGGCGCCGGCAGCCTGCCGCCTTACGATGGCAAAGCGTTAGCCAGCCGCGATGTGGTGGTGGTGACGGTCAACTACCGGCTGGGCCATCTCGGCTTTTTCGCCCATCCGGCGCTGGAAGAAGAGGCGGGCGAACGTCTCTATAATTTCGCGCTGCTCGATCAGATTGCCGCCCTGCAGTGGGTTCAGGAGAATATCCACGCCTTCGGCGGGGATGCCGCCAACGTCACGCTGTTTGGCGAATCCGCCGGGGCGCGCAGCGTGCTGTCGCTGATGGCCTCGCCGAAAGCGAAAGGGGTGTTCCATAAAGCGATTATTCAGAGCGGGTATACGTTACCCGACCTGCCGCGAGAGAAGGCGCTGGAGAAAGGCCGCCTGCTGGCGGAACACTTTGCCTTACCGCAAGCCAGCGCTGAGGAATTGCGGGCGATCCCGGCGGAGGCCTTCTGGTCGCTCACCGCGCCGCTGAACACAGGGCCGGCCCCCATCGTTGGCGACGCGGTGCTGCCGCAGCCGATGCTGGAGACCTTTTTTGCCGGGCGCCAGCATCCAATGCCGGTGATGATCGGCTCCAACAGCGATGAAGCCAGCGTGATGGCCGTGTTTGGCGTCGATATCGCCGGGCAGATCCAGAAGCTGCGCCGTGAGCGCCGCCTGGGACTGGGGCTGATCAAACTCCTTTATCCCGGCGTGAAGGGCGATGAGGCGCTGGGGCGGGAAGTGTGCCGCGACATGGCCTTCACCACCCTCGGCTATGTGGTGATGCAGGCGCAGCAGCGCGTGGGGCAGCCGTGCTGGCGCTACTGGTTTGATTATGTTGCGGAGGCGGAGCATGACACCTATCCGCACGGCGCCTGGCATGGCAACGAGGTGCCCTACGTGTTTGATAACCTGCGGTTGACCGACCCGGTGTGTCAGTATGCCAGCGAAGCGGATCTGGCCTTCGCCGCTCAGGTGGCTGACTATTGGGCCCAGTTTGCCCGCGTCGCCAGCGGCGACCAGGCGCTTGCCGGCGCGGTGCGCTGGCCAGCGTGCCTGCGCGGACGGGATCGTCTGTTGCGCATTGGCCTGCATAAGCGTGCCGGCTTTAAAGTGGAAAATCGCTTTATGCGCGCCCGGCTGGCGCTGTTTCGCCGGGTGATGAAGCATCACGTGACGCTGGAGTAAATGCGCTGAGGTGCGGCTGAGCAACTGCCGCCACCGGTTGGTGGCGGCATTCACTCACATCACAACCACGGGCTTTATCACCTTGCCAGACGCCGAATCGGCGAAGGCCTGATTAATATCGGCCAGCGGATAGCGAACGATAAGCTTATCGATGGGGAATTTCCCCTGCTTGTACTGCTGCACCAGCAGCGGAATAAACAGCGCCGGGACGGCATCGCCTTCAATCACCCCGACCAGCGACTTGCCCTCCGCCATCAGATCGTTCTGCACGTTAAAGGTGATATCCCCGGTAAAGCCGACGATGGCCACCGTACCTAATGGTTTCACCGCGTGCACGGCCTGCAGCACGATGGCCGATACGCCGGTGGTTTCCACCGCATAGTGAGCGCCTTTGCCGGTGATCTGTTTGATCAGGGCGACGGCATCCTGTTCCTTGCCATTGATCTGATGGGTGGCGCCCAGTTCGCCCGCGAGGGCGAGGCGACTGGCATGAATATCGACAGCGATGATCTGCGAACAGCCGGTTAATTTCGCCGCCATGATGGCGCTGAGCCCCACGGCGCCGCAGCCAAACACCACAATCGATTCCCCAATCACCGGTTTCAGGCGGTTGAGCACCGTCCCGCTGCCGGTCTGGATGCCGCAGCCCAGCGGGCCGAGCAGGGTGAGATCGACCTCCGGGTCGACCACCACGGCGTTGCTGGCGCGGGTGACCACATACTGGCTGAAGGACGACTGGCCAAAGAACAGGGACAGATCCTGATCGCCCAGCCGATAGGGGGTGGTGCCATCCTCGCGTCGGCCGCCAAAATTAAGCGTATTAAAATCTTCACAAGCCGAAGGGTGGTTGCTTAAACAATTTTCGCAATGGTGGCAGGCGGCATAGCTGAGCACCACGTGGTCTCCGACTCTGATACCGCTGACCGCCTCCCCGACGCTGGCGACGATCCCGGCGCCTTCATGGCCGAGGATGGCAGGCATAGGCACCACTCCCGGGTTATCGCGCATCACCGCGTCGGTATGACAGACCCCGGTGGCGACAATTTTCACTAATATCTCATCCTTCCCCGGAAGGGAGACGTCGACATCCTTGATGACGAAAGGTTGCTGGTAGCCCAGCGTGACGGCTGCTTTCACTTGCATGGCATGACTCCTGAATGAATTCCCTGGAGAGCGTGGCGGGACAGCCCGAACGGCTCTCCCGTGTTGGCCGCTAACATGAAGAAATATAGCGGTTACCGGTGAAAAGTTAGCACCGGATGTGGCGGAAATTTGCGCCAATCGTGCCTAAAAAAAACGCAGGGCGGCGGGGCATAGGTGTGATGAATATACCGCAGCGAGGAAGAGCTATCCGCTCAATGGTCAGGCGAAAAAGCGGCCGGCAGTCTGTTCTTTCCCCGGCCGCACGTCGAAGGAAAAGTAAAAAAACGGGTTGTTCCGGTAGACAGGGCTTTTTTACCTTTTTTCTGCGGGCAACAATTGGATTATTAATCGTTTTTGTCTAGAGTGGGCGGAATTTATCACGCAGCGTGATGACGCGTTGCGAATCAATTCACCCGTGCAGAAGGACGCTTTCTCAGGCATGAACCGCAGACGTTTTCTTAAATCTTCCATGGCTGTTGCCGCCGTATGCGGGACGTCAGGAGTCGCTTCCTTATTCAGTCAGGCCGCTTTTGCCGAAGACGCGGGTATTGCCGACGGGCAAACGCGTCGTTTCGATTACACCGTGCTGCAGGCGATGGCCCACGATCTGGCGCGCCAGCCATGGGGCGGCGCCCCGCGCGATCTGCCGCCGACGCTGGCCAATCTGACTCCGCAGGCTTATAACAGCATCCAGTATGACGCCAACCACTCGCTGTGGAACAACATCGAAGAACGCAAACTGGACATCCAGTTTTTCCACGTCGGGATGGGGTTCCGTCGCCGCGTGCGGATGTTCTCTCTTGACGCCGCCACTCAGCAGGCGCGCGAGATCCATTTCCGCCCTGAGCTGTTTAAGTACAATGACGCCGGGGTCGACACCCGCCAGCTGGAAGGGCAGTCCGACCTCGGCTTCGCCGGATTCCGGGTGTTTAAAGCGCCGGAGCTGGCGCGCCGCGATATCGTGGCGTTCCTTGGCGCCAGTTATTTCCGCGCGGTAGACAGCACCTACCAGTACGGCTTGTCGGCTCGTGGGCTGGCGGTAGACACCTTTACCGATACCCCGGAAGAGTTCCCTGATTTCACCTCCTTCTGGTTCGAAACGGTTAAAGGGGACGCCACGGTCTTTACCGTTTATGCGCTGCTGGATAGCCCGAGCATCACCGGGGCCTACAAGTTCACCATCCATTGCCAGGATACCCAGGTCATCATGGACGTGGAAAACCACCTTTATGCCCGCAAGGACATCAAACAGCTGGGTATCGCGCCGATGACCAGTATGTTCAGCTGCGGCAACAACGAGCGCCGGATGTGCGATACCATCCACCCGCAGATCCACGACTCCGATCGGCTGTCGATGTGGCTGGGGAACGGCGAATGGGTCTGCCGGCCGCTGAATAACCCGCAGAAGCTGCAGTTCAACGCCTTCCAGGACAAGAACCCGCGCGGCTTCGGTCTGCTGCAGCTGGACCGCGATTTCTCCCATTACCAGGACGTGATGGGCTGGTATAACAAGCGCCCCAGCCTGTGGGTTGAACCGCGTAACCAGTGGGGGAAAGGGGCGGTCAGCCTGATGGAGATCCCAACCACCGGCGAAACGCTGGATAATATCGTCTGCTTCTGGCAGCCGGAAAAAGCGGTGAAGGCGGGCGACGAACTGGACTTCCGCTACCGTCTCTACTGGAGCGCGCAGCCGCCGGTGAGCACCCCGCTGGCGCGTGTGCTCGCCACCCGCACCGGGATGGGGGGCTTCCCGGAAGGCTGGGCGCCGGGCGAGCACTATCCGGATAAGTGGGCGCGTCGTTTTGCCATCGACTTTGTCGGCGGCGATCTGAAGGCCGCCGCGCCGCGCGGTATTGAACCGGTGATCACCCTCTCCAGCGGGGAAGCGAAGCAGATTGAGATCCTCTACGTCGAGCCGTTCGATGGCTACCGGATCCTCTTCGACTGGTATCCGACCTCCGACTCGACCGACCCGGTGGAGATGCGCCTGTTCCTGCGCTGTCAGGGCGAAGCCATCAGCGAAACCTGGCTCTATCAGTACTTCCCGCCGGCGCCGGATAAACGTAACTACGTTGACGACCGGATCATGAAATAATCCCGTGACAGCCGCGGCCCGCAGGCAACGCCTGCGGGCCAGTAGAGAGCCCCATGACTACAGACATTCCCGCAGTACCTGAGACGATCCCGGTGACCGACGCGCTGACGTTTATCGCGATTGATGAGCGCTACGTCAGCGATCTGCACCAGCTGGTGGTGAAAAACCGCCACTGGCTGCAGCAATCGCTTAACTGGCCCGCCGAAGTGAACAGCGAAGAGGAGACCCGTCGCCATGTGCAGGGTAACGTGATTCTGCATCAGCGGGATTACGCCAAAATGTTTTTGCTGTTTCTCGACCATCGACTCGTTGGCGTCCTGTCGTTCAACCAGATCGAGCCGCAGAACAAAACAGCCTATATCGGTTACTGGATCGATGAAGAGCACCAGGGGCAGGGGCTGCTTTCCCGCTCCCTGCAGGCCTTTATCCACCATTATGCCCGCAGCGGGCTGGTGCGCCGGTTTGTGATCAAATGCCGGGTGGCCAATACCCGCAGTAACCAGGTGGCGTTGCGCAATGGGTTCGTTCTTGAAGGTTGCCTCAGGCAGGCTGAGTATCTTAACGGCAGCTATGACGATCAGAATATTTACGCGCGCATTATTGACCGCGACGAGGCGCTAGAGGGCGCCTAACAGCGGCGTGCGGGTGATGTGCTGCTGGCCGTCAAGCGTTTTCGGGCCGCGCAGATGAATGGCCTCTCCCTCCTGTGCGGCAATCTGCACCTCGTCATTGATGGAGACCTGGTGCTCAACGATCACATCGCCGATGATGACTGTCCGCCCCTGGATCAGCACATCGTCGTCGAGCAGAATCGGACCACCTCGCAGCTGCGCCTCGCCACCGACCATCGCCCGGTGCTTTAACAGGCAGTTGCCTTCAATCACCGCATTCTCCGCCACCTGCGAACTGTAGCGCACGGTGGGAATGGCATCCTCTTCGCGACCGGCGATCAGACGCGCGTGACCATAAACCCGGGCGTTATCGCACACCCAGACGTCGTTTTCTTCGTTCCCCTCCAGTCTTGCCTGGTCGAACACTTCTGCCCGATGTTCGACAAAAGCGTGCTCGACAAAGGCATCGCCGTAGATTTGCGCCTGATGAAGAATACGCGAGGCGCTAACGGTGGCTCGCTGATAAATCTGCAGGACTTTGTCGCGATCGGCGGTCAGACCGCGGGCGGCAATCACCTGGCAGTGCGGCAGGAGACGCGCCTCGTCGGCGAGGCGACAGTAACCGCGCACCAGACTATGATTAATCGTGACGTTGTCACTTATCTGCGCGTGATGGCTAATGTGCGAGGCATGAATGCATGCCCGTCCGCCGATGGCGGCCTCGTGGCTGACCACGCAGGGCCCGGTTAAGCGAGCGTCGTCGCGGATACTTGCCCCGGCGAAAACCACGCTGTTGGCATCGTAGATCCAGCACTCTCCCTGTTGGCTGAGAGCGCTTTCCGCGTCCACCCAACCGCCTTCGCTGCCTGCTTTGACGTCAGCGAAATCGATAAGCGCCACTATCTGGCGCAGGGTGACGCTCTGTTTGCCAGCCTCCTCCTGGTAACAATACTGCCGGGTCTGTTCGCTGAGACGGTATTTACGCATTCCCGATCCTCATTACTTATGGTTAACATAAACATAGCAAAGATCGCCGTAGCGCGCGGGATAAGGTTCCTTTAAAATGCAACTTCAAATTAAATTGATATCATCAACAAAATGAAGAGCAAGCAAACGCCGCGGCAGGCGCTGAACCTGCCGGCAGGCTATTTTGGTATGGTGCTCGGCACCATCGGAATGGGCTTCGCCTGGCGCTACGCCAGCACGCTCTGGCCGGTTAGCCGCAGCATCGGCGATGGTCTGGTGATGCTGGCGATCGCGATGTGGGCGCTGCTCAGCATGGCGTTTATCAGCCGGGCAATTCGCTTTCCGGCGAGCGTGCTACGGGAGATGCGTCATCCGGTCAGCAGCAGCTTTGTCAGCCTGTTTCCGGCCACCACGCTGCTGGTGGCGATCGGGCTGGTGCCCTGGTGGCGACCGCTGGCGCTGGGATTGTTTGTGCCGGGGGTGGCGCTGCAGCTTGCCTATGCCGCCTGGCAAAGTGGCGGCTTGTGGCGGGGGACGCATCCTCACGAGGCCACCACGCCGGGGCTCTATCTGCCCACGGTGGCCAATAATTTCATTAGCGCGATGGCCTGCGGCGCGCTGGGATTTACCGACGCGGGGCTGGTGTTCCTCGGCGCCGGGGTCTTCTCCTGGTTGAGCCTCGAGCCGGCGATCCTCCAGCGTCTGCGCAGCGCGGGCGAGCTGCCGACGCCGCTGCGCACCTCGCTGGGGATCCAGCTGGCGCCTGCGCTGGTGGCCTGCAGCGCCTGGCTCAGCGTCAACGGTGGGGAAGCGGATACCTTCGCGAAGCTGCTGTTTGGTTACGGCCTGCTGCAGCTACTGTTCATGCTGCGCCTGATGCCCTGGTATCTTCGCCAGCCGTTCAATGCTTCCTTCTGGAGCTTCTCGTTCGGTATTTCCGCGCTGGCCACTACCGGCCTGCATCTCGGCCAGGCCAGGGCGGACGGCTTTTTTCACCATCTGGCAATGCCGCTGTTTATTTTTAGCAATCTGGTTGTCGGCCTGCTGTTACTGCGCACAATTTTGCTGTTGGTGAGCGGGAAACTGCTGGTACAGGTCGACCGGGAAACACTCCTGAATAAGAAGGAAGGATCATGACAACGCGTGACGCGGATTATTTTAGTGATAAATATGGCCTGACACGCACCCATTCCGAGGTGCTGCATGCTGCGACAGTGGTGCCGCCGGGGCGGGCGCTGGATCTGGGCTGTGGCAACGGGCGTAACAGCCTTTATCTGGCGGCGAACGGATTCACGGTGACGGCGTGGGATAAAAATCCGATGAGCATCAATAATCTGGAAAGTATTCGCGCTGCCGAGGCGCTGGAAAATCTCCGCACCGCGGTAACAGACCTCAATAGCCTGACCTTTGATGGAGAGTATGACCTGATCCTCTCCACCGTGGTGATGATGTTCCTGGAGCCTGACACCATCCCGGGCCTGATCGCCAATATGCAGCGCTGCACCGCCGCCGGCGGCTATAACCTGATTGTGGCGGCAATGGATACCGAAGATTATCCCTGCGCCGTCGGCTTCCCGTTTGCCTTTAAACCCGATGAGCTTAGTGATTATTACCAGGGCTGGGAGCTGCTGAAATACAATGAGGACGTCGGCGAGCTGCATCGCACCGACGCCAATGGCAATCGCGTCAAATTGCGCTTCGCCACCCTGTTGGCGCGCAAGCCTGCCTGAGACGCGGCGGCGTGGGGAGTCAGGACGTTGCCCGCGCCGCGTAGTAAGGTGAAGAGCAGGGAAAATAAGCGAGGAAGTCCCCGTATAAAAGAGGGATAAAAAGCAGCCTTCTGCCTGTTTTAAGTGATTATTTAATAACGTAATGTTCATCCTATCAATATTTATAAATCTTCCTTGACGAAGCCCTTTTTTTGTCACAAAACTAGTGGGTCCTATTTGCTATAATGTCTGCCGAAAAAAAACTGCATTTACAGGGATCTCTCTATGCGTACTCGCGTTTTACTGAAAGTCGCCGCTCTGGCGGGAATATTGGCGTTGACCGGCTGTGCGGCGAAAGTGGCGCAACCGAATCAGTATTCGGGCTTCTTAAAAGATTATTCCAACCTGAAAGAAACGACCTCTGCCTCCGGCAAGCCGGAGCTGCGCTGGATCGATCCGAACTTCAATCCAGCCAACTATGACAATATCGTTTATCACCCGGTGACCTACTATCCGGTACCGAAGCCGACCACCCAGGTAGGGGAAAAGGCGCTGCAGGATATTCTTAACTACACCAACAAAGAGCTGAAACAGGCTATTTCCGAGCGTAAACCGCTGGCCACTACCGCCGGCAAGCGCAGCCTCATCTTCCGCGGGGCGATCACCGGGGTGGATTCCAGCAAAGAGGGGCTGCAGTTCTATGAAGTGATCCCGGTCGCTATGATTGTCGCCGGCACCCAGGCCGCCACCGGCCATCGTACCATGGACACCGATCTGTACTTTGAGGCGGAGGTCATTGACGCCAGCACCAATAAGCCGGTCATCAAGGTCGTTCGTAAAGGGGAAGGCAAAACCCTGGCGAATGAGAATACGCCGCTGACCGTCGATACCCTGAAGCAGGTGATCGATGATATGGCGGTCGACGCCGTCAAATTCGATCCCTCTCAGCGTTAATCGTGCCAGCGCCGTCTGACGACGGCGCTGTTTCTCTTCTGTCTCCTCAGGCCAGCCTTCGGCGCAGCAGCAGCTGTTCCGGTTTGGCAAACATTACCAGGTTACCCAACAGGATCAGCGCCAGCCCGATCACGGCGTTGCTGTGCCAGATATACCCTTCATAGACGGTGGAAATGGATAATGCGACCAGCGGAAACAGCAGCGTACTGTAGGCGGCTTTGCTGGCGCCAATGCGCCCCACCAGAGTGAAATAGGCCCCAAAGGCAATGACCGAACCGAACAGCGCCAGGTAAAGCAGGGCGCCGAGGTAGCTGACGGTCCACTCCGGCATAAAATTATCGCCACGTAGCAGGGCGATCGCGCCCATCACCAGCGTCCCGTAGAGCATCGCCCAACTGTTGGTGGTGAGGGTTTCCAGCCCTCGCCGCTGGTGGCGAATGCTGAACATATTGCCCAGTGAAAAGCCGTAGGTGCCCAGGGCGCTCAGACCGATCCCCCACAGCAGCGAGGCGTTTAGCCCATTGGCCAGCAGGTCATCCCAGAACAGGGTGACGATACCGGCGAGGCCCAGCGCGGCGGCGGCCCAGAAGCGGCCCGGCGGCTGCTGGCGAAAAAAAAGAAAGCTGTTAATGGCGTTAAACAGTACGGCCATGGAAAAGATCACCGATTCCAGACCGGTGTTGATCCAGGCCGCGGCAGTATAAAAACACCAGAAATTGAAGCAGAAGACGCAGCAGCCCTGCAGCAGGCAGCAAAAGTGATCTTTCGCGCCCAGCGGCCGTAGCCGTCGCGTGACAAGCAGAATCGTCAGCATCGTGATGCTGGCCACGGCAAAGCGCCAAAAAATGGATACCGGCGCCGCCACCGGCCCTTGTTGTAAAAAAATCGCAATCCACGTTGTACCCCAGATCACGACAACGAGTGCATAAAGTAATGCGTTCACCCTGACTCTCCTCTGCTTGTTGAAGGGAGGAGTATGCCGCCTGTCGCAACCGGCAGCTTTCACCCGCTTGTTGTCGGCTTGCAAATTCTTGCGCTTATTTGTCATTCGCCTGCGGTGAGGACTGGAAACCGCGCCGGAGTCTCCCTAGACTAGAGCTTTTACGGGCAGATGCGTGAAGGCAATGGGTTACGGGACGTTTGAAACATTACGGCGACAGAACGCGGTGCTGCGGGGCACGGTGGAGCTGAATTCCGGAATTCAACTGGCCGCCTGGTACAACAATTGCGATACCGTGACGGTGCGCAGCGATCACCATACGTTGAGCCTGTACGTCGCCGATGGCTATGAAAGCTATCAAAAGACGCCGCACGGCTGGAAAAATGGCGGCGGCCCGGATCGCTTTTGTCTGATGCCGAAAGGCGATGAGAGCGTCTGGGATATCCGCGGCGATCTGTCTTTTGTGCATCTCTACTGTACCGATGAGCACCTGCGCCGCGTCGGCGAAGAGGTGTGGGATCGTAGCCCGGCAAACTTCACCCTGCAGGAAAAAACCTTCGCCAGCGATGATAAAATCACCGCGGTGTACCGCCAGTTTTTACTGGCCAATGACTGGCGACAGCCGGCGAACCAGTTGACCCTCAGCGCCGCCAGCAGCTTACTGCTCACCCATCTGATCCAGCACTACTCCACCGTGCAGTGGCGTTTGCCGACGGTCACCGGAGGGCTGGCGCCGGGCGTGAAGCGTCACGTGCTGGCCTGGATCGATGCCCACCTCGATCAGCCGCTGACCCTGGCCGACCTGGCGCAGCAGGCGGGACTCAGTGAGTTCCATTTTGCCCGCATGTTCCGCCAGTCGTTGAATATGGCCCCGCATCAATATGTGATGCAGCAGCGAATGGCCAGGGCGCAAAATCTGCTCTGCCACAGCGCGCTGCCGTTAACGGAGATTGCGCTGGCCTGCGGCTTCAGCTCCGCCAGCCATTTCAGCCATCGGGTGAAAGCGGCCACCGGCCTGACGCCGTCCCAGCTAAGGGCGGCGCAGCGCGGATAACACGCCATAGCTTACCCCACCAAGCACCACGCCCCAGAAGGCCGAACCAATTCCCGCCAGCGTCACGCCGCTGGCGGTGACCAGGAAGGTCAGCACCGCCGCATCGCGCTCACTGGCCTGATGTACCGCCTGAAACAGGCTGCCGCCGATGGTGCCGAGCAGCGCCAGGCCGGCCAGCATCTGGATCCACGCCGCGGGTAAAGCCGACATCAGGGCGGTGATCGATCCGCCGAACAGACCTGCCAGCAGATAAAAACCGCCTGCGGCCATGGCCGCCAGCCAGCGCTGTTGCGGATCCGGGTGCGCCTCCGGACTCTGGCAAATCGCAGCGGTGATCGCCGCGATGCAGATGGAGTAGACCCCAAACGGCGCCAGCAACAACGCCAGACCCCCACAGGCGACGAGCAGTGCCGATACCGGTACGGTGTAGCCGGATGCCTGCAGCGTGGCGAACCCGGGGGCGTTCTGCGAGGCCATGGTGACAAGGAAAAACGGCAGGCCGACACTGAGCAGCAGCGCCGGGGTAAACTGCGGCGCGATCCACTCCGGTGCCGCGAAGGCCAGCGGTACGGCCGTCCTGGCGACGTCCCCGGAGGCCGCCGCGATCAGCGCCCCCACCACCAGCGCGGCGACTACCGCGAAGCGGGGCCACAGCGCTTTACAGAGAAGCCAGGCGGCGAGCATGCCGCCGCACAGCAGCAGATGGTCCTGCAAGCCGGCGAAGGCCTGCAAACCGAAACGCAGCAGGATCCCGGCCAGCATCGCGGCGGCCAGTGAATGGGGAATGATCTTCATCAGCCGGGCAAAGAGGCCCGTCACGCCGCATAGGACGATCAGCGCGTTGGCGAAGATAAACACCCCCACGGCCTCGGCGAGGGTGACTCCCTGTAGACCGCTGACCAGCAGCGCGGCGCCCGGCGTTGACCAGGCGGTGAGCACAGGAACTTTACGCCAGCCGCTCAGCGCAAGGGTGCTGATACCCATGGCGAGGCCAAGGGCCGTCATCCAGCCGGCGATCTGCCCGGGGGTAGCGCCAGCAGACGCAGCAGCCTGCCAGATAATGGCGGCTGAACTGGCGTAGCCCACCAGTACAGCGACGAAACCCGCCAACAGAGTAGGAAGAGGAAGGGTAAACGAGCGCATAGGATTCTCTTGTGCGTTATAACATACGAATACTCTATCACTGTGCGTTATAGCGCACAAGGTGCGGATGTGGAGAGCGTAAGACACCTGTTCTCACGGTGATATGCCGAGAAACGCCCTGTAGAATCAGGCAAATGGGGATATACTCTTGCCTGTACAAGTCAGGAGGTAGGATGAATATTGCGCAACATCTGGCGGCAACGCTCAAAACCCTGCGCCAGCAGCGTGGCTGGAGTCTCTCGCGTCTGGCAGAAGAGACGGGGGTGTCGAAAGCCATGCTGGGGCAGATTGAGCGTAATGAATCGAGCCCGACGGTGGCGACGCTGTGGAAGATTGCCACCGGGCTGAACGTGCCGTTTTCGGCGTTTATCGTTCCGGACGCCAGCGCAGCGCCTTCCGCTTTTGATCCGCAGCAGCAGGCGATGGTGGTGACCCCGGTCTTCCCGTGGGACCCGGAGCTGCGCTTTGACCATTTTTCGATAACCCTTGCCCCCGGTGCGTTGAGCGAATCGACGCCGCATGAGAAAGGGGTGATTGAACATGTGGTGGTGATTAGCGGTGCCCTGGATCTCTGTTTACAGGGGGAGTGGCATTTACTGCAGCCAGGGGAGGGACGGCGCTTCGCCGGCGATGAGGCGCATGCGTATCGTAACCGCGGCGTTCAGGCGGCCCATTTCCATTCTCTTATCCATTATCCAAAAGAAAAAACCGCGGGCGAACCCGCGGCCAGACAAGATGACTGATGATAACCACTCACAACGTGACGAGGAAAATCCGGAATACGAGATGACAGTACGCTGCGCGAGGATGTGAAGGAACTATCTTTTCCGTCAATACTTTGCTGAAAAATGAAAATTCGTCGTCGCGCGACGGTGGAAAAGGTTTTCGTCTGTGCCCGGTTCTGACTACAATAGCCGCCATTTCGACCCCCTTATACTGGATAACAACACGCGTATGCGCCTGCACAATCATCGTCTTGAACTTCTTAGTCCTGCCCGCGACGCCGGTATCGCTCGCGAAGCGATCCTCCACGGCGCCGACGCCGTTTATATCGGTGGGCCTGACTTTGGCGCTCGTCACAATGCCAGCAACAGCCTGAGCGACATCGCCGGTCTGGTGCCTTTTGCCCATCGCTATGGCGCCAAAATCTTTGTCACGCTGAACACCATTCTGCATGATGATGAGCTGGAGCCGGCGCAGCGGCTGATTACCGATCTTTATGAGGCGGGCGTTGACGCGCTGATTGTGCAGGATATGGGGATCATGGAGCTGGATCTGCCGCCGATTGAGCTGCACGCCAGCACCCAGTGTGATATCCGCAGCGTGGAAAAAGCGAAATTTCTCTCCGACGCCGGCTTCAGCCAGATCGTGCTGGCGCGTGAACTGAATCTCAGTCAGATCAAAGCTATTTATGACCATACCGACGCTACCATTGAATTCTTTATTCATGGCGCGCTGTGCGTGGCCTATTCCGGGCAGTGCAACATTTCGCACGCCCAGACCGGACGTAGCGCCAACCGGGGCGACTGCTCGCAGGCTTGCCGCCTGCCGTATACCCTGAAAGACGATCAGGGACGGGTGGTGGCCTATGAAAAACATCTCCTGTCGATGAAGGACAACGATCAGACCGCCAACCTGGCGGCGCTGATCGACGCCGGGGTACGTTCCTTCAAAATTGAAGGCCGTTACAAAGACATGAGTTATGTGAAAAACATCACTGCGCACTACCGTCAAATGCTGGATGCCATTATCGAAGACCGCGGCGATCTGGCGCGCGCCTCGGCAGGGCGCACCGAGCACTTCTTCATTCCCTCTACCGATAAAACCTTCCATCGCGGCAGTACCGACTACTTCGTCAATGCCCGCAAAGGCGATATCGGCGCGTTTGATTCGCCGAAATTTATCGGGCTGCCGGTGGGCGAAGTCTTGAAGGTGGGGAAAGACCATCTTGATGTCGAAGTGAGCGAACCGTTAACCAACGGCGATGGCCTTAACGTGATGATCAAGCGTGAAGTGGTGGGCTTCCGTGCCAATACGGTGGAGAAAACCGGCGAAAATCGCTATCGGGTGTGGCCGAACGAGATGCCGGCGGATCTGCACAAAGCGCGTCCGCACCAGGCGCTCAACCGTAACCTCGATCACAACTGGCAGCAGGCGCTTCTGAAGACTTCCAGCGAACGCCGCATCGCCGTGGACGTTACGCTGAGCGGCTGGCAGGAACAGCTGGTTCTGACCATGACCTGTGAAGATGGCGTCAGCGTGACCCATACTCTCGACGGAGCGTTCGCCGAAGCCAATCAGGCAGAAAAAGCGCTGGCCAATTTGCGTGACGGCGTCACAAAACTGGGGCAGACCATTTACTACCCACGCGACGTGCAGGTCAACCTGCCGCCACTGTTTGTCCCCAACAGTCTGCTCAACCAGCTGCGTCGTGAAACGGCTGAAATGCTGGACGAAGCGCGCCTCAACGCCTGGCAACGCGGCACCCGCAAGCCGGTCTCCGTACCGCCGCCGGTCTATCCGGAGCCCCATCTCTCCTTCCTCGCCAACGTCTATAACCATAAGGCGCGGGCCTTTTACCAGCGCTATGGCGTGCAGCTGATTGACGCCGCCTATGAAGCGCACGAAGAGAAGGGCGATGTGCCGGTGATGATCACCAAACACTGCCTGCGGTTTGCGTTTAATCTTTGTCCGAAACAGGCGAAAGGCTCCATCAAGAGCTGGAAAGCCACGCCGATGCAGCTGATCCACGGCGATGAAGTGCTGACCCTGAAGTTTGACTGTCGCCCGTGCGAAATGCATGTCGTCGGGAAGATTAAAAACCACATCCTCAAAATGCCGCTTCCCGGGAGCATCGTCGCCTCCGTCAGCCCGGATGAGCTGATGAAGACCCTGCCGAAGCGCAAAGGAGCCTGATCCAGCGCGACGCTACGGGCAATGCGGCGCCCGCGGTTTGCGGGCATCCTGCCAGCGGTGATGCTCGTTCAGATCGGCGGCGGCCTCCTCGCACTGGCTGCGAAGCTCGTCGCTGTCCGCCTCGTGCAGCAGTTGCTGTTCGAGGCTCTGCACCGGAAAGTAATCGTGCCCCTGGCGGTGGGCCAGCAGATGTCCTGAAAACAGCGCGCACAGCAACAGCAGCGCGCTCATGCTTCTCCTCAACATACCTTTTCTCTGCGAATCAATGGGGTGGGCTTACTATGCCAGGCGTTGTGCAGGTTTTTTTCTCGGCTTCTCAAAGAAGGGCAAGAGTTTGTCAATGTCAGCTGAAAGAAGGTGAAAAAAAGCCTGGCGCAGAAGGCCAGGCCTGAGGGGTTATGCTTTTGGCGGCAGCGGTTTCCCGCTGTGCTCGCCGCCTTTTGGCGGCTGCTTGCCGTCACGCTGCGGCTGCTTGCCACCATGCTGCGGCTGTTTGCCATCATGCTGCGGCTGTTTGCCATCTCGTTGTGGCTGCTTGCCGTTGTGTTGCGCTTGCTTACCATCGTGTTGGCCGTTTTTCGCCAGCGGTTTACCCTGATGCTGCGCGCCTTTTTCTGCCGGCGGTGGCGGGTTGTCGGCAGCGAACGCCCATGACGATATTCCCAGCGTCATCACGGCGGACAGTAAAGCTAACTTCTTCATAGCAATATCCTTTCTTCTGATGTATCGCCGTATTTCATCAGGCAAAAGTGAAGATAAGATGGAGAAATCCCTTTTCGGACTTCTCTGCATCCCACTCAGACTTTTAGCCCTGCGGCGGTCATCAGCAGGCGAAACAGCAGGCTGATGGCGGCCAGCGTCAGTACGCTGCCTCCCCAGAGCGCGATCAGCCACAGCAGACGTTTAGGCCAGGCAGTATGCATCAGTGATATCCCTCCCCGGGCTGAACTTTGCCGCGGAACACGTAATAGCTCCAGCAGGTGTAGCCAAGAATGACCGGAATAATCAGCAGTGCGCCCACCAGCATAAAGCCCTGGCTTTGCGGGGGAGCGGCAGCCTGCCACAGCGTGATGGCCGGCGGGATAATATGCGGCCAGATGCTGATCCCCAGTCCGCTAAAGCCGAGAAAGACCAGGCCCAGCGTCAGCGTGAAGGGCGAAACATGGCGGTCGCGCTGATGCAGCGTACGCCACAGCCAGCCGCTGATGAGGATCACCAGCAGCGGCACCGGCAGCAGGAAATAGAGATTCGGCAGGCTGAACCAGCGGGCGGCAATTGCCGGGTGCGCCAGCGGAGTCCACAGGCTGATGACGGCAAACACCGCCAGCAGGGCAACCAGCAGCTGCCGCGATGCGCTGCGCATCCGCTGCTGCAGCGCGCCTTCGCTTTTCATCACCAGCCAGGTGGCGCCGAGCAGCGCATAGGCCACGCACAGCCCGAGTCCGCAAAACAGGCTGAACGGGGTCAGCCAGTCAAACATGCCGCCGCTGAAGGCGCGACCGCTGACGGTGAAACCGTTGATCACCGCCCCGACCACCACGCCCTGGCTGAAGGTCGCCAGCAAGGAACCGCCAAAAAAGGCACGGTCCCAGAATGGCCGGTGCGACGGGGTGGCCTGGAAGCGAAACTCAAAGGCGACGCCGCGAAAAATCAGGCCGATCAGCATCAGGGTCAGGGGGATCGACAGGGCGTCGATTATCACCGCGTAGGCGAGGGGAAAAGCGCCAAACAGACCAGCGCCGCCCAGTACCAGCCAGGTCTCATTGCCATCCCACACCGGGGCGACGCTGTTGACCATTACGTCGCGCTCGGTGCTGCCCCGTACTGTGCCGAACAACATCCCGATGCCCAGATCAAAGCCATCCATTACAATGTACATCAGCGTGGCAAAGACGATAATCACGAACCAGATCACCGATAATTCGATACCCATTAGCGGGACTCCTTCTGCAGATAACCTTCAGTGGCGGCGGACAGCGGGCGGGCTGGCGTACCGGTTGTCGCGGGCTGCACCTCCTGCGGCCCCTTGCGGATCAGGCGCAGCATATAGCTGTAGCCGACGCCGAAGACGGCGCTGTAGACCACGATAAAGGTCAATAAACTGACCGACATATGCAGATCGCCGTGGGCGGAAACGGCGTCTGCAGTGCGCTGAACGCCATACACCACCCATGGCTGACGGCCCACTTCGGTGGTTACCCAGCCGGCGAGAATAGCAATCAGTCCTGAAGGGCCCATCCATAGCGCAAAGCGCAGAAATGGCCGTGAATGGTACAGTCGGCCGCCGCGACGCAGCCACAGGGCCAGTACGCCGAGCAGGAGCATTAGCATGCCAAGACCGGCCATCAGGCGAAACGACCAGAACACCACGGTTGCGTTCGGGCGATCCTCAGGAGCGAACTCCTTCAAGGCCGGCACCTGTTTATCAAGGCTGTGGGTGAGGATCAGGCTGCCCAGGGCCGGGATCTCAAGCCCGTAGCGGGTGCGCTCCTGCGCCATATCAGGCCAGCCAAACAGCAGCAACGGCGTTGCCTCGCCCGGCGGGTTTTCCCAGTGGCCCTCAATGGCGGCTATTTTCGCCGGCTGGTGTTTCAGGGTATTCAGACCATGCATATCGCCGATCAGCGCCTGGATGGGGGCAACCAGCAGCGTCATCCAGAGCGCCATCGAGAACATCTTACGGATCGCCGGCGACTGATTGCCGCGCAGCAGATGCCAGGCCGCCGAGGCGCCGACAAACAGCGCGCTACTGAGAAACGCCGCCACTGTCATATGCAGTAAGCGGTAGGGGAACGACGGGTTAAAGATCACTGCCAGCCAGTCGACGGGCACCACCTGGCCGTCAACGATCTCAAACCCCTGCGGGGTCTGCATCCAGCTGTTGGAGGCGAGGATCCAGAAGGTCGAGATGATGGTGCCCAGCGCCACCATGCAGGTGGCGAAAAAATGCAGCCCCGGCCCTACCCGGTTCCAGCCGAAGAGCATCACCCCGAGAAAGCCCGCTTCCAGAAAGAACGCTGTCAGGACTTCATAGGTCAGCAGGGGGCCGGTAATGCTCCCCGCGAACTGAGAGAAACCGCTCCAGTTGGTGCCGAACTGATAGGCCATCACCAGCCCGGAAACCACCCCCATGCCGAAGTTGACGGCGAAGATTTTCGACCAGAAGTGGTACAGCGAGCGCCAGGTGGGATTTTTGCTTTTTAGCCACAGACCTTCGAGTACCGCCAGGTAGCTGGCCAGCCCAATAGTAATGGCGGGAAAGATAATATGAAATGAGACCGTAAAGGCGAATTGAATTCGCGCAAGATGGAATGCATCAAGACCGAACATGCAGGACTCCACTACAAAATTGATTCAGCGCAATTTTAGGCAGGGTGGTGGCTGGGGGGCAGAGGCAGTCGCGCCATTTTTTATCATAACAGTTGGCCGCTGTTATGATTTTTCACCTCGCGTCCCAATCATCGGCCGGCACGAATAAATACCGATGGGGTGGGTCGCTTAACCAACAGACCAGCGGAGATTTGGCCGTTATCCCGGGAGCGGTTGATCGGCGGACTCGGCCGCCGGCACGGCACTGTTTCTGGCCGGAATAATATATCCCGAATATCACACGGTGCTGTATTAATTCTTGCGATAATGCACAACGAGTTTTAGCGTCATTTATTCTCACGCATTAGTATGAGAATAAGTAAAAACGCTGAGCGGGTTAATCGTAAATTAAATAATAATAAATTGTCGACTCCGTGGGTAATTTGTACTGTATGCGCTCGGGAATAAATAAAAAGGAATGCCCATGTCTGAAAAAGGATTACAGAGTTTGTGCATTACGCTCGGCGTGATGATTATCTTCTGGTTTGCGTTAATCTCACTATTCTGGGTGGTGATATTTTAAACCTATCCCGTGCTATGACGGGACGCGACTGCCGCTGCAGATATAACAGTTACAGCAAACTATGATTTTTTTATAACTGATATATGATAATGGGAGGTTATCGTACGGGGACGGCCGCAATGAAAAAGTATCAACAGCTGGCGCAACAGCTGACCGAACAGATCGCGCTTGGCGTCTGGTTGCCTGGCGATCGGCTGCCGTCGCTGCGCGAGCAGGTGATCAGCAGCGGCATGAGCTTTATGACCGTCAGCCATGCCTATCAGCTGCTGGAAAGCCAGGGGCGCATCGTCGCCCGTCCGCAGTCGGGTTATTATGTCGCCCCTCAGCCGGTGAAGCTTAGACAGCCGGCGCCGCCTGCCCAGGTGACCCGCGATGAAGCTGTCGATATCAATACCTATATCTTTGAGGTGCTACAGGCCAGCCGCCAGGCGTCGATGCTGCCCTTTGCCTCGGCCTTTCCGGACCCGCGTCTCTTCCCGCTGCAGCAGCTTAACCGCTCGCTGGCGCAGGTGAGCAAAACCGCCACCGCTATGAGCGTCATTGAGAACCTGCCGCCGGGCAATGCGGAGTTGCGGCACGCCATTGCCCGACGCTATGCCCTGCAGGGGATGAACATCTCGCCGGACGAGATCGTGATTACCGCCGGGGCGCTGGAGGCGCTTAACCTCAGTCTGCAGGCAGTGACCGAGCCGGGCGACTGGGTGGTGGTGGAAAACCCCTGTTTCTACGGCGCCCTGCAGGCGCTGGAGAGGCTGCGCCTGAAGGCGCTGTCGGTGGCGACCGACGTCAAAGAGGGCATTGACCTGACGGCGCTGGAAGCGGCCCTGCAAAATTACCCGGTCAAGGCCTGCTGGCTAATGACTAACGGACAAAACCCGCTCGGCTTCACCCTTAGCCCCGAAAAAAAAGCGGCGCTGGTGGCGCTGCTGGCGCGCTATAACGTGATGCTGATAGAAGATGATGTCTACAGCGAGCTTTACTTTGGTCGCGAGAAACCGCTCCCGGCGAAATACTGGGACCATCAGGATATGACGCTGCACTGCAGCTCATTTTCAAAATGTCTGGTGCCCGGGTTTCGTATCGGCTGGGTGGCGGCCGGCAAACAGGCGCGGCGGATCCAGCAACTGCAGCTGATGAGTACGCTCTCCACCAGCTCGCCGATGCAGCTAGCCCTGGTGGATTATCTGTCCACCAAGCGCTATGACGCCCACCTGCGCCGTTTGCGCCGCCAGCTGGCGGAGCGTAAACAGCTGGCCTGGCAGGCGCTGCTGCGCCATCTGCCGCCAGAGGTTATCGTCCACCACAGCGACAGCGGCTACTTTCTGTGGATTGAACTGCCGGAAGGGGCCGACGCCAGTGAGCTAAGCGCCCGGGCGCTGGCCTCGCACATCAGCATTGCCCCAGGAAAAATGTTCTCCACCTCCGCCAGCTGGACCTCATTTTTCCGTTTTAATACCGCCTGGGGCTGGGGGGAACGCGAAGAGCAGGGGGTGAGGCGGTTGGGTGAACTTATTCGTGAGCAGCTTACCTGACGACTCAGGCTATTTTCCGTCGCCATAAACTCTCGGCAAAAATAAACGAGGGTGAGTTTTTATTGAGGCCGGTCATTATTTTACCGGCGCTCATCATAGGAAATACGCATACCCCTCCTTTTTCTCTAACTCGTTGTCTATAATCCATAAAGTCCTGCTTGTGTTGGCGATTTTTGCGTAATGCGTCCCGGGTCACAACCTGAATAAATTCCCCAGGGGGCGTTAATCCGCTGACTACCCTTATTTCAGGAGATATTTTTACGGCACGGCTGCCGCTAATTACCTTGTGACAGGAGTAACACCTGATGAGCAAAAAATTTGCCCGTTGCAGCCTTTATGTGCTGAGCATGGCCTGTTTGACCGTGCAGGCGGCAGAGCCACTCACCTCGCTGGATAAACCGGAAGGGCGGCTCGATATTATTGCCTGGCCGGGGTATATCGAACGCGGCCAGACTGACAAGCAGTACGACTGGGTCACCCAGTTTGAAAAAGAGACCGGGTGTCAGGTTAATGTCAAAACCGCCGCTACCTCTGACGAGATGGTCAGCCTGATGGCCAAGGGGGGCTACGATCTGGTGACCGCGTCGGGCGATGCCTCGCTGCGTCTGATCATGGGCAAACGCGTTCAGCCGATTAACACCGCGCTGATTGCCGGCTGGCGCACCCTCGACCCACGCATTGCGCAAGGGGCATGGTTTAACGTCGGCGGTAAAGCCTACGGCACGCCGTATCAGTGGGGGCCGAACCTGCTGATGTACAACACCCGCGTATTCCCGACGCCGCCGGACAGCTGGGGCGTGGTCTTCGTTAAACAGAACCTGCCGGACGGCAAAACCAATCAGGGACGCGTGCAGGCCTATGATGGCCCGATCTATATCGCTGACGCCGCGCTGTTTGTCAAAGCCACCCAGCCGCAGCTGGGGATCGAAGATCCCTATCAACTGACCGAAACCCAGTATAACGCGGTGCTGAAAGTACTGCGCGACCAGCAGCCGCTGATCCATCGCTACTGGCATGACGCCACCGTACAGATGAACGACTTCAAAAACGAAGGGGTGGCCGCCTCCAGCTCGTGGCCCTATCAGGCCAACGGCCTGAAGGCTGAAGGCCAGCCCATCGCCACCGTGTTTCCGAAGGAGGGGGTGACCGGCTGGGCGGATACCACCATGTTGCACAGCGAAGCGAAGCATCCGGTCTGCGCCTACAAATGGATGAACTGGTCGCTCACGCCGAAGGTGCAGGGCGATGTGGCGGCGTGGTTCGGCTCGCTCCCGGTGGTGCCAGAGGGGTGTAAAGCCAGCGCGCTGCTCGGTGACAAAGGCTGTGAAACCAACGGCTATGACCAGTTTACCCGGATCCATTTCTGGAAAACGCCGGTTGCCGAAGGCGGGAAATACGTACCCTACAGCAGATGGACTCAGGACTATATTGCGATAATGGGCGGCCGCTAAGGACGGGAGGCAGACAATGACGTACGCGGTCGAGTTTCAGAATGTATCGCGCCTGTACGGCGATGTGCGGGCCGTAGATGGGGTTAGCATAGGCATTCGCGATGGGGAATTTTTCTCAATGCTGGGGCCATCCGGCTCGGGCAAGACCACCTGCCTGCGGCTGATTGCCGGTTTCGAGCAGCTCTCCGGCGGCACCATTCGTATTTTCGGTCAGCCGGCCAGCGAACTGCCGCCCTGGCAGCGGGATGTGAATACGGTGTTCCAGGACTATGCGCTGTTTCCCCATATGTCGATCCTCGACAACGTCGCCTACGGTCTGATGGTCAAAGGCATGGCGAAGAAAGCGCGCCATGCCCGCGCCCAGGAAGCGCTGGAAAAGGTGGCCCTTGGCTTTGCTCATCATCGTAAGCCTTCTCAGCTCTCCGGCGGCCAGCGGCAGCGGGTCGCTATTGCCCGGGCGCTGGTGAACCAGCCGCGGGTGCTGCTGCTCGATGAGCCGCTGGGTGCGCTGGATTTGAAGCTGCGCGAGCAGATGCAGGTGGAGCTGAAAAAGCTGCAGCAGTCGCTGGGGATAACTTTTATCTTCGTGACCCACGACCAGAGCGAAGCGTTGTCGATGTCAGACCGCGTGGCGGTGTTTAACAATGGGCGCATCGAACAGGTGGATGCGCCGCAGGATCTCTATCTGCATCCGAAGACCGCGTTTGTCGCTGGCTTTGTCGGCACCGCCAACGTTTTTGAAGCCGAGGCGGCCCGGCGATTGTGCGGCATGCCGGGCAGCTGGTCGCTGCGTCCGGAGCATGTTCGCCTGCAGGGCGGCGGCGAGGTTCAGGTTCAGGGCGTAGTGCAGGCGGTACAGTATCAGGGGGCGGCGACGCGGATTGAGCTCAGGCTGGCGGAGGGGGACAAGCTGCTGGTCAGCCAGGCGAATATCGATGGCACGGCGGCAGCCAGCGCCCCGCGAATGGGGCAAACGGTACTGGCGTCATGGTCGCGGTCGGCGATGACCCCGCTGGAAAGCGGAGGCTGAGATGACCATGGCGATGATTCCTGCGCAGGCCGGGCGCGTATCCGGGATCTTCTGGCGTCGGCCAGCATTGGGCCTGTTTTTACTGCTGATCGGGCCGCTGATGTGGTTTGGTATCGTCTATCTGGGATCGCTCCTGACCCTGCTGTGGCAGAGTATTTATACCTTTGACGACTTCACCATGTCGGTGACCAGCGACTTTACGCTGGCCAACCTGCGGGCGCTGTTCAATCCCGCCAATTACGACATTATTGTCCGTACCCTGGTAATGGCCCTGAGTGTGACGCTCGCCAGCGCCATGCTGGCGCTGCCGATGGCCTGGTACATGGCTCGCTATACCAGCGGCAAAATGAAGGCTTTCTTTTATATCGCGGTGATGCTGCCGATGTGGGCCAGCTATATCGTCAAAGCCTACGCGTGGGTACTGCTGCTGGCCAAAGATGGTGTGGCGCAGTGGTTTCTGGGCCATCTTGGACTGGAAGGGGCGCTGAATGCGCTTCTGACCGTCCCGGCGATCGGCGGCAACACCTTGTCCACCTCCGGGCTGGGACGCTTTCTGGTGTTCGTCTACATCTGGCTGCCGTTTATGATCCTGCCGGTGCAGGCGGCGCTGGAGCGCATTCCGGGCTCCTTGCTGCAGGCGTCGGCCGATCTTGGCGCCGGGCCACGACAGACCTTCCGCTATGTGGTTCTGCCGCTGGCTATCCCTGGTATTGCCGCCGGATCGATTTTCACCTTCTCGCTGACGCTGGGCGACTTTATCGTGCCGCAGCTGGTCGGGCCGCCGGGGTACTTTATCGGCAACATGGTCTACTCGCAGCAGGGGGCGATAGGCAATATGCCGATGGCGGCGGCGTTCACCCTCGTGCCGATCGTGCTGATTGCCCTTTATCTGGCGTTCGTGAAACGTCTGGGAGCCTTCGATGCACTCTGAACGCGCACCCTGGTATCTGCAACTGGCGACCTGGGGCGGCGTGGTGTTCCTCCACTTCCCGCTGCTGATCATTGCCATCTATGCTTTTAATACGGAGGATGCGGTCTTCAGCTTTCCGCCGCAGGGGCTGACGCTACGCTGGTTTAGCGAGGCAGCAGGGCGTAGCGATATTCTCGAATCCGTGACGTTGTCACTTAAAATTGCCGCCCTGTCGACGGCCATTGCCTTAGTACTTGGCACGCTGGCTGCAGGTGCCCTGTGGCGCAGCACTTTTTTTGGTAAGAATGCGGTATCGCTACTGCTGCTGTTACCGATCGCCCTGCCGGGGATCATTACCGGCCTGGCGCTGCTGACGGCGTTTAAAGCCGTCGGTCTCGAGCCGGGGCTACTGACCATTGTGGTGGGGCACGCGACCTTTTGTGTGGTGGTGGTCTTTAACAACGTCATTGCCCGCTTTCGTCGGACCTCGTGGAGCCTGGTGGAAGCCTCGATGGACCTGGGCGCGACCGGCTGGCAGACCTTTCGCTACGTGGTGTTGCCCAATCTGGGATCGGCGCTGCTGGCGGGGGGAATGCTGGCCTTCGCCCTGTCGTTTGATGAAATTATCGTCACCACTTTTACCGCGGGGCATGAGCGAACATTGCCGCTGTGGTTACTGAATCAGCTGGGGCGGCCGCGCGATGTGCCCGTCACCAACGTTGTCGCGCTGTTGGTGATGCTGGTAACGACGATACCAATCTTAGGGGCCTGGTGGCTCACCCGCGACGGCGATAACGACGCCGGAAACGGGAAATAAAACCATGAAACAGGATAATGCTATGCAACACAACCTTTTGATAAACGGTAAGTTAGTGGCAGGTGAAGGCGAAAAGGTGCCGGTATACAACCCTGCGACCGGCGATGTGATCCTGGAGATTGCCGAAGCGACAGCGGCCCAGGTCGATGCCGCCGTTGAGGCGGCGGATCGGGCGTTCGATGCCTGGAGCCAGACAACGCCGAAAACGCGCTCGGAATGCTTGCTGAAGCTGGCGGACGCTATCGCGGCGCAGGCGGAGACCCTGGCGCAGCTGGAGTCGCTGAACTGTGGCAAGCCGTTGCACTGCGTGATTAACGATGAGATGCCGGCCATTGCGGACGTCTTCCGCTTCTTCGCCGGCGCCGCCCGCTGCCTGCCGGGAATGGCCGCCGGAGAGTATCTCGAAGGGCATACCTCAATGATCCGCCGCGACCCGGTGGGCGTGGTGGCCTCTATCGCCCCCTGGAATTATCCCCTGATGATGGCGGCCTGGAAGCTGGCCCCGGCGCTGGCGGCAGGCAATTGCGTGGTGATAAAACCCTCGGAGATCACCCCCCTGACGGCGCTGAAGCTGGCGGAGCTGGCAAAAGATATCTTCCCCGAAGGGGTGATCAACGTGCTGTTTGGCCGCGGCAAAACGGTAGGCGACCCGCTGACCTCGCATGCCAAAGTGCGAATGGTGTCGCTGACCGGGTCGATTGCCACCGGTGCCCATATCATCAGCCATACCGCCTCGTCGATCAAACGCACCCACATGGAGCTGGGCGGCAAGGCGCCGGTCATTGTTTTTGACGACGCGGATATCGATGCGGTAGTCGACGGGGTACGAACCTTCGGCTTTTATAACGCCGGCCAGGACTGCACGGCTGCCTGCCGGATCTACGCTCAGCAGGGGATTTACGACCAACTGGTGGAGAAACTTGGGGCGGCGGTGGCCAGCCTGAAAATGGGCGCGCCAGAGGATGCCTCTACCGAGCTGGGACCGCTGAGCTCGCTGGCGCATCTTGAAAGGGTTAGCGCCGCAGTGGAAGCCGCAAAGGCACTGCCGCATATTAAGGTGGTCACCGGCGGTCGCCGGGCTGACGGCGCGGGCTATTACTTCCAGCCGACGCTGCTTGCCGGCGCCCGGCAGGAAGACGCCATTGTGCAGCGCGAAGTGTTTGGCCCGGTGGTCAGTGTGACGCCTTTCAGCGATGAAGCGCAGGCCCTGAGCTGGGCGAATGATTCCCAGTATGGTCTGGCGTCCTCAGTATGGACGAAAGATGTAGGCCGTGCCCACCGGCTTAGTGCCAGGCTGCAGTATGGCTGCACCTGGGTCAACACCCACTTTATGCTGGTGAGCGAAATGCCGCACGGCGGCCAGAAACTGTCGGGCTACGGAAAGGACATGTCGATGTATGGCCTTGAGGATTACACGGTGGTCCGCCATGTCATGGTTAAGCATGGCTAAAGCATTGACCCTTTAGTGGCTGGCGATGATTGCGCGACGGTTGTGTTAGTTCGCTAATAGTCACAATGGCAAAAATTGTCAAAACTCTACGAGGGGGATATGAGATTATTCTGATGCCCCTTCAAGAGCTAAGCCAATGTGAGTGCCGGAGATAAGCGCCGGATGGGGTCCGCCAGTCACCCTGGGCGCGTCGCGCCCGGCGGGTGAGGCGACAGCGTCGCGGTTCGCGACCGTATACTGGCCTCTGCCTGTTGGCAGGGGCTTTTTTATGCCCGCCGCATCGCGGGATGAAGACCGAATGACCATCAGGAAACGCATCGTCTGGCCGCCATTCAGCGCTTGGTTTTTTTGCTCGGTAAACTGGCGCTACGACGGTCACGAATATAGGAAATAAGATTATACACCGCCGCGACCAGCAGGATCAGCGCGATGACCAGCGTGATGATTCCGGACATATCCACCTCGAAATATAAAAAGCGCCCTGGCGCCAAAACATTACTAATAGTTATGAATGTAAGTATTATCTGAATGGAAGGCAAATGATATTTGTTGTCATTTAGCGCTATTTTTGGCGATTAACCGCGAGATCCACAATGAAGGGGTTATGTAACAACGGCTTGTAGCGGCCTTTTATCGTATTAAGATGGAGGCCCTGCGCGGAATATCGCATTTTTGGTGAATGCGGCGACAATCTTTTCCCCCTGAGAACGGGGACATATTATCTTTATCAGACCAATGGAATTGCCCTGAACCGAAATTATTTCACGACTATAAATAAGGATTTAATATTTGCTGTTATTGCATGATATTTGTTCTGAATATTAAATATTCCGTGAGTCCGGCCAAAATGCGGGCTGCAGGCGGGTTGCGGGTGCTCCCGGGTTTGACTTTCCGTCGCTGCTCATGCGATCATTTAGCGCATATTAGGTTTTAACGTTGATGTCGTTGTGAAAATTTTGGCTTTTATTCTGCTGGCTATCGGCGCTGTGACGCTGAGCTATGGTAACGCCCCGGCAAAACGCATTCAGGGCTGTGAGAGCGCGGGAGTGGGGCAGGCCGTCTGCGCTGCCGCCGAATGGGATAGCGAACAGATGAATTTTCTGCCGCACTATAACCCGGAGCTTAATAAGGTTATTGCGGCAGGCCAGGCAACACCTGTCGCTTATAACCTTTATAATATCGCCCGTGTTCGCGCGTAAAAAAGCAGCCCCTGGGGGCTGCTTTTTTAGGTTTCGTTGCTGAGTAAAATCATTAAAACCAGCCAAATCTCACGGACAGCAGGCTGATAAGTACGCACGCGGCGCAGACATTAATCAGAATGACGGTTTTGCTGGAGACATCCATAACGCCACCTTAATGAGTAAGTCCATAAAGGTATAGTACGGCGCCTGCGGTTGCGCTATCGGATTAAGACGAATCAGGCTTTATTCTCAATATTCAGCCCGTTTCAGAATTTGTTATACAGGTATCTCTGAATCACGACGTCATGGCAGATAATCATCCCACCATGGAACGCCCCTCAGGGAAGGAAGAGTAAGAATGACGTTATATCAAAAAATGCTGGTGTTTTACGCCATTATGGGCGTGATATGCGCCGTGATTAGCTGGTTTTTGACCAAAGAGAGCCGGGTGATCCGCCTGCTGGCGGCCCTGTTGATCGGCGCCACCTGGCCGTTCAGCTTCCCGATGGCGCTGCTCGTCTCGCTGTTTTAACCCCAGATGCCGGACGGCAGAAAAGGGTGGCGGAAAGGGTAAGGTTACTGTATAAAAAACCAGTAATTTTATCATGGAGGCATACAGGTGAACGGTTTCTTTTCTTCCGTCGCAGGCGCCACGCTGCGTTGGCTCGATCTTCCGGGAGATGGCCTCCCGGTGGTGTTTATCCACGGTCTCGGCTGCGCGTCATCCTACGATTATCCCCGCGTCGCCAGCGATCCTGCGCTGAACGGACGGCGTAAAATACTCATCGATCTGCCAGGCTTCGGCTACAGCGATAAACCGCACGACTTTAGTTACAACATACATATTCAGGCGCAAGTCGTGGAGCAGCTACTTAACCATCTGCGCCTGCAGCGCTTCGCGCTGTTCGGTCATAGCATGGGAGGAAGCATCGCCATCGAAGCGGCGAGGCTGTTGGGCGAGCGCGTGACCACGCTGCTGGTCTCTGAACCCAATCTGTTTGCCGGCGGCGGTGAGTACAGCAGGCGCATTGCGGCGCAGACAGAGGCGGCCTTTATTGCCGAAGGCTATGCCAGAATGCTGGCTGAGGAGCGCTCGCCATGGGCTGGCTGTTTGCAAAACAGCGCGCCCTGGGCCGTCTGGCGGGCCGCCAGCAGCCTGATGCGTGGCAGCGATACCCCCTGGTTTAGTCAGCTCTGCCAGCTGCACTGTCAAAAAAGGCTCATCGTCGGTGAGCTCTCCCTGCCTTATGCCGATATTGACCTGGCTGAGGCGCAAGGGATCCCGGTCGGGATTGTGCCCCGCGGGGGACACTCGATGGCGTGGGAGAATCCGCAAGGGCTGGCGCAGATCATCGCCAGCCAGGGTTAAAAGAATACCGGTTCAGAAAGGGAGTTCGCGGGGCTGGGTCTGGAGTGTTATCCAGCGCAGCTCGGTGAATTCCGCGATGCCGGCCCGCCCCCCAAAGCGGCCATAGCCCGAGGATTTGCAGCCGCCAAACGGCATTTGCGCTTCATCATGCACCGTTGGGCCATTGATATGGCAAATGCCCGTTTGCAGACGTTGCGCCACGTTCCACGCTCTGGCGCTGTCGCGGCTGTAGACCGCAGCGGAAAGACCGTATTCACTGTCGTTGGCCACCGTCAGCGCCTCTTCTTCATTCTTAACCCGAATAATCGCTTTTACCGGGCCGAAGGACTCTTCGTTCCACAGCCGCATCTCGCGGGTCACGCCGTCCAGCAAGGTCGGCGCCATGTGGGTATCGCTGGCTTTACCACCGGTTAGCAGGCGAGCGCCTTTGGCTAACGCATCGTCGATTAAGGCGTTGCAGCGGATGATGGTGTTCATATCAACCACCGGCCCCGTCAGGCTGGCGGGCAGGGCGGCGGCGCGCCTGGCCAGCAGCGGGATAAACACCTCTGCTACGGCGTTGTCGACAATAATGCGCTCGGTGGACATGCAGATCTGGCCGGCGTTGGCGAAGGCGCCAAAAACCGCGCCCGCCGCCGCTTGCTCGATATCAGCATCGTCCAGCACCAGCAGCGGCGCTTTACCGCCGAGCTCCAGCACCGCCGGTTTAAGATATTGCCCGCAGGTGCGGGCGATAATCCGCCCCACCGGCGTGGATCCGGTAAAGTTAACGCGCCGCACCGCCGGGTGGGCGATAAGCGACTCCACCAGCGCCGGCGCATCTTCAGGCGCACAGGTAAGATAGTTCACCACCCCCGGTGGGAAGCCCGCCGCGTCAAGGGCGTCGATAATCAGTCCCTGAGTGGCCGGCGACAGCTCCGCGCCCTTGAGGATCACTGCGTTGCCGCAGGCCAGCGGCGTTGCCAGCGCCCGGGTAGCCAGAATCAGCGGTGCGTTCCACGGCGCCATGCCCAGCACCACCCCCGCCCCCTGGCGGACGCCCATCGCCAGGTTGCCCGGCACGTTGGAAGGAATAATTTGCCCTTCAATTTGGGTGGTCAGCGCCGCCGCTTCACGCAGGATATCGGCCGCCAGATGAACGTTAAAGCCGGCCCAGTGCGCAGTCGCGCCGGTCTCCGCGGCCATGGCGGCGATAAATTTAGCCTCCCGCAACAGCATATGTTCCGCCGCGTCGAGCAGTAAACGGCGTCGTTCCGCCGGAGAGGTATCACGCCACAGCGGGAAGGCTTTGGCCGCGGCTTCGACGCAGCGTTTGCCGTCGGCGAGACTGGCGGCCGCGGCCACCGAGGCGACGTCGTCGTGGGCCGGGTGGCGTCGGGTAAAGGTGCGGCGGCCTTCGGCATCGTGCCACTGGCCGTCAATGTACAGATTGCAGGTGATTGTCATGGTGGAAACCTCTTGTTCTGCGGTTCCCCCAGTGTACCGGGCACTACTGACAGTGAGCGTGAGCAGGGCGGTTATCGCACATTTTTTTGCAGGAATTATGTGTGGCTCACAACATCCCGACACTTGCTGGCGTAAAAAACAGCGCTACGCCGATTAAACCAGCGATTTCAGCGTGATTTGCATAAGGTGATAGCCATTGATTATTTGCCGGGGGCGGGCGCCTGTGCTGATATTACGGTTCTTATAATCAATAATCAGGACTTATAACCATGTCTACAGGGAAAACCACGCTGGCGCTGCTGCTGAGCGCACTGCTGCCGGCCGGCGCCGCCTGGGCCGCAGGCAATGACACACTGGTCTACTGCTCAGAAGCCTCTCCGGAGTCCTTTAATCCGCAAATCGCCAGCTCCGGCCCGTCGTTCGTCGCCAGCTCGCAGGTGCTGTATAACCGCCTGGTCACCTTTGACCCGGTGAAGAACACGCCGATCCCGTCGCTGGCCACCGAGTGGCACGTCTCTGAGGATGGCAAAACCTGGACCTTTACTCTGCGTCAGGGGGTGAAGTTCAACAGCAACAAATTCTTCAAACCAACCCGCGATTTTAACGCCGACGACGTCCTGTTTTCCGTGCTGCGCCAGATGGATCCTCAGCATCCCTATCACAAGGTGTCGCAGGGGAACTATGAGTACTTCCACGACGTGGGCCTCGATAAGTTGATTAAGTCGGTGAAAAAGGTCGATGACTATCACGTCCAGTTCGTGCTTAACGAGCCGAACGCGGCGTTTCTTGCCGACTGGGGCATGGACTTCGCCTCTATTCTGTCGGCGGAGTATGGCGAGGCGATGCTGAAGAAAGGGACGCCGGAGAATGTTGATAACTGGCCTGTCGGTACCGGGCCGTATGCCCTGCAGCAGTATAAAGTGGATTCCCAAATCCGCTATATCGCCAATCCCCACTACTGGGAAGGCGAGGTGCCGACTAAGCACCTGATCTTCTCCATTACGCCGAACGTCGAGACCCGTCTGGCGAAACTGCAGACCAACGAGTGCCAGATTATTCCTGCGCCTTCGCCGGTTCAGTTCCCGGTGATTAAGGGCAATAAAGATCTGGCGCTGCATGCGGTTGAGGCGCTGAATGTCGGCTATCTGGCGTTCAACACGGAGAAAAAACCGTTTGATAATGTGCTGGTGCGCCAGGCATTAAACTATGCCACCGACAAGCAGGCGATCGTCAAGGCGGTATTCCTCGATTCCGGCAGCGTGGCGAAATCACCGATCCCGTCGACGATGCTCGGGTATAAGAAAGATCTCCCGGACTATGATTACGATCCGCAGAAAGCCAAAGCGCTGCTCAAGCAGGCGGGTCTGGAGCAAGGAGCGGAAGTAACCCTGTGGTCGATGCCGGTCCAGCGTCCGTACAACCCGAACTCGAAGCGGATCGCCGAAATGATCCAAAACGACTGGGCTAAAGTGGGCGTCAAAGCGAAGATTGTCAGCTACGAATGGGGCGAATACCTTGCCGGTATGCGCAAAGGGGAGCACGACAGCGCCCTGTATGGCTGGATGTCGGACAACGGCGACCCGGACAACTTTGCCGGCACGCTGCTCAGCTGTGATAATATCCAGACCGGCTCCAACGCCGCTCGCTGGTGCGATAAGTCCTATGACGCGCTGGTGAAGAAAGCGCTGCTGGTGAGCGATCCGCAGGCGCGTGCCAAACTCTATGAACAGGCGCAAGAGATCTTCTACCAGCAGGCGCCGTGGATCACCCTGGCGACCGGCAAGACCTTCTATGCCACCCGTAGCAACGTCAGCGGCTACCGCGTGAGCATGATGGGGAGCGATTTTTCCAAAGCGAAGCTGAATTAAGCGAAAGGAGAACCGGATGGCACATCTGGATGAGGTTATCGTCAAAGTCGATGACACCCTTGCCGAGGGCGTTATCACTCATATGAATGAGCTGCTGATCGCCCTGAGCGATGATCCACAACTCAGTCGTGAGGAACGCTATACCCAGCAGCAGCGCCTGCGCACTGCCATCGCCCACCATGGGCGACAGCATCAGGAAGAGCAGGACGCACGCCGCGAGCAGCTGACGAAAGGCGGCGCGATCCTCTGAAGATGCGCTCAGAACTGGCGCCTGGCCACCAGCCAGGCGCCCACCACCAGCATCACCGCGCCGCATACCGGCCCGATCAGCGCCCGCACCGGCACGCCGTGGGCGCGAACTAAATCCATGATCAACCCGCCAACCAGCTGGCTGGCGACCAGTACCGCAATGGTGGTGGCCGCGCCCACGGTCTGATAGCCGCTGATGCTGGCGAAGACGAAAAAGGACCCCAGCAGGCCGGGGATCAGCGTCCACCACTTCACGCTCAGGGCCAGCTCCTGAAAGCCGGCGACGCCCTGGCGCAGCAGTAACATCGTCACGAAAATAACGATCCCCACCAGCGAATTGAGCAGCATGGCGATAAGGATCGTCGACGCCGACTGGGTGATGCGCACCATCAGGGTATTCTGCACCACGAGACCAACGCCGGCGGCGACCAGACAGGCGAGGGTGAGCGATGCATTCATGCCTTGCCGTCCGGGTCCTGACGCTCATCCAGCTGCAGCTGCATAAAGGTGAGATCCAGCCAGCGACCAAATTTGGTTCCTACCTGCGGCATCTGCCCGGTGGTGATAAAGCCCAGCGTTTCATGCAGATGCAGCGAAGCGTGGTTCTGCGATTCAATACCGGCGACCATCACATGTTTATTCAGCCGACGCGCTTCGGCGATCAGCGCAACCAGCAGTTTGCGACCCAGCCCTTTCCCTTGATGATCGGGGTGAACGTACACCGAATGCTCCACGGTGTGGCGGAAACCGTCAAACGCGCGCCAGTCGCCAAACGAGGAATAGCCGGTGATGACGCCGTTTTCCTCGTTCACCAGCACCGGAAAGCCGGCCAGCTGGCGGGCTTCAAACCACGCGATACGGTTGTCGGTATCCACGGTTTTATCATTCCAGATGGCGGCGGTATGCACGACGGCGTGGTTATAGATCTCGGCGATCGCTGCACAGTCGTCTTTAATGGCAGGGCGGATGGACATAGCAAACCTCAGTTTTTTGTACACTATAGTAGTACGATATTATTACAATAATGAACATCGCGCTGTCATCCGTTTTACGCATAATTTTTACGGATGACCCGGTAAGCACGCGGCCCGACGGGCAGTTGTGTAATGGGTGGGTGCACACTATAGTATTACGTTATGAATACTATAGAAGACAACCTCAATCAGCGCATCAGTGCGCGCATCCGCATCGAGCGTGAGTCCCGCGGTTGGTCGCTGAACGACCTTGCCGAACGGGCCGGCGCCTCGCGGGCGATGATCCATAAAATCGAGCGCGGCGAAAGCAGCCCGACGGCCTCGATGCTGGGCCGTCTTTCCGGCGCCTTCGGCATCAGTATGTCGACGCTGATCGCCCGGGCGGAAATGCAGGAGGGTAAGCTGCTGCGCTTTGCCAGCCAGCCGGTGTGGCACGACCCGCAAAGCCACTATCTCCGCCGCCACGTCTCGCCGCGCAGCGATCTGCCGATCGATCTGGTGCAGATTGAGCTGCCGCCCGGCAGCGATGTGCCCATGCCGGCCTCTTCCTATGCGCTCGCCCGCCAGCTGATCTGGCTGCAGCAGGGCGAGCTGGTGTTTGTCGAAGGGACTACCCGTCATGAGATGCAGAAGGGGGATTGTCTGGAGCTTGGTCCGCCCAACGATTGTCGCTTTATCAATGAATCCGCGGAGACCTGCGTCTATCTGGTGGTTCGCCTTAATCAATCGCCATCCGGCTCTTAATGGTAAAGCACGTTGCGCATAAAGCAGCTAGCCTCAGTACAGTCTGCTAACAAGAGGAGTTTGCTATGACAGATCAACCGCAACGCCATCGCCGCTGGGTACTGGCTTCCCGCCCCCATGGTGAACCGACGGCAGAGAATTTCCGCCTGGAAGAGAGCGAGGTGCCGACGCCGGGGCCGGGGCAGGTTCTGCTGCGTACCGTTTATTTATCGCTCGATCCCTATATGCGCGGGCGCATGAGCGATGCGCCTTCTTATTCGCCACCGGTGGCCATTGGCGCGGTGATGGTAGGAGGGACCGTGAGTCGCGTGGTCAGCTCAAATCATGCCGATTATCAACCCGGCGACTGGGTGCTGGGCTACAGCGGCTGGCAGGATTATGAACTCTCCGACGGCAACGGACTGGTGAAGCTGGGTGACGACCCGAAACACCCGTCCTGGTCGCTGGGAGTTCTGGGGATGCCGGGCTTCACCGCCTACATGGGATTGCTGGACATCGGCCAGCCGAAGGCGGGCGAAACGCTGGTGGTCGCTGCGGCGACCGGGCCGGTTGGCGCCACGGTCGGACAGATCGGCAAAATTAAGGGCTGCCGCACCGTCGGCATCGCTGGAGGCGCGGAGAAGTGTCGGTATGCGGTTGAGACGTTAGGCTTTGATGTCTGCCTTGACCATCGTGCGGATGATTTTGCCGAACAGCTGGCCCAGGCCTGCCCGCAGGGCATTGACGTTTACTACGAAAACGTCGGCGGCAAGGTTTTTGACGCGGTGCTGCCGCTGCTGAATACCGCAGCGCGGGTACCGGTCTGCGGGCTGGTAAGCGGCTATAACGCCACCGGTTTGCCAGACGGACCGGATCGTCTGCCGCTGCTGATGGCGACCATCCTCAAGAAGCGCATCCGGATGCAGGGCTTTATTATCGGCCAGGATTACGGGCATCGGATCGCGGAATTCCAGCAGCAGATGGGGCGCTGGGTGCAAGAGGGGAAAATTAAATATCGCGAACAGCTGATCGACGGTCTGGATCAGGCGCCGCAGGCGCTGATCGGCCTGTTAAAAGGTGAGAACTTCGGTAAGGTGGTGATCCGCGTCGCGGCGGACGACTAGTCCGGCGGATCCGACTTACTCTGCCCCTTTTCCCGTGAGGGAAAAGGGGCATGGGAGACGTGTCAGGCGTAAAAAGCTAACCGCTGGGCGAGCAGATCGACAAAGGCTTCACGGTCGACATCCAGCATCAGGGTAGTATTGGGCCGATTGCCGGTCAGATGGTAGTAATCGACCACCGTCATCCCCTGGGTATATTTTCCTTCCGTTTCCACGCCGACCCAGCGTTCGATAGTGGTAAAGATCTCCGGCTTGAGGAGCCAGGCGATGGTGCAGGGATCGTGCAGCGGCGCGCCGTCGAAGCCCCACTTTTCATCCTTGTGGTAGGCCATAAAGAAGTCGAGCAGCTCGGCGACAATGGACGACACCGGATTGCCAATCTGGCGGAATCGCTCGATATCGGCAGGAAGGATTTGCGCCTTATGGGTGACGTCAAGGCCCGCCATCACCACCGGGATCCCGGACTGAAAGACCATTTCCGCGGCCTGCGGATCGACGAAAATATTAAACTCCGCCGCCGGCTGCCAGTTGCCCAGCCCCATTGCGCCCCCCATGATCACGATGCGGGCGATTTTCGCGTGCAGCTCCGGGTGGCTGGCGAGCAGCAACGCCACGTTAGTCTGCGGCCCGGTGGCCACCAGAGTCACCGGCTCCTGGCTTTCCCGCAGCACCCTGGCCATCAGCTCGACGGCGGTGCAGTTCTGCGGGGCAAAGGTTGGTTCCGGCAGGCTCGGGCCATCCAGTCCGCTCTCGCCGTGCACGTTATCGGCGATGATCAGATCGCGCATCAACGGCTTCCACGCGCCGCCGGCCACCGGGATATCCGGCCGGTTCAGCAGCGTCAGCATACGCAGCACGTTGCGCAGGGTCTTCTCCGGGGTCTGGTTGCCCGCGGAAGCGGTGACGGCTTTCACCTCCAGCTCCGGAGAGGCGAGGGCGAGGACCAGGGCGATCGCGTCATCATGTCCCGGATCGCAATCAATCATCATCGGCAGTGCCATAGCAGCTCCTTATTGGCGTTGTTCTGTGACCAGACTAACGCTGTGAGGCGAGGCAGACGAGATGGTGTACAGAATAGTGTGATGGAGGCCACGATTGCTGCGATGGCATCGCGTATCGTCAGGCGATCGTCGGCAGTCATATTGCCTCACCTTGCGATGGCGCAAGCTGGCGCCCGCCGCGGCGCGATATAATAGAAAAATTGCTAATCCTTACGGATATTAATGGTTTGCTTTTCGGTGAGCGGATTCTTATCCTTAAGAAAACTCGAGAGGTTATTACGATGAAAGATGTAGTAGATAAATGCAGCACCAAAGGCTGCGCCATTGATGTCGGTACCATCATTGATAACGAGGACTGCGTCTACCGGGCTGAGAAAATGTTCCCGAGCCGCGAAGAAGCGGAATCCACCGTAGCCGCCGTGCGCGAACGTGCTGCCGCCGCGGCGCCGGCCAGTGAACCGCCGCAGGTCGATTACACCATCGCCGCCGCTGGCGACGAGGTTAAACTCGACCTCTCCATCGCTTTCTCCTGCCAGGCGGAAAAGATCATTTTCGAGTTATCCCTGCGAAATCTGCTTTAACCCGCGTCCGTGGGGAAAACGCCACATCGTTAAGCCTTCCCCGCCAATCACCGCCGGCGGGGAAGGGGCGTGCTATTCGAAGCGCCAGGCGAGGTTCAGGCCGATGCCGTAGTTGCGTCCGGGAGCAGGCTCGTAGTAGCGCCCGTTGGACTCATTAACGATAACGGACCCGACGTACTCCCGGTCGAACAGGTTGTCGACCCGGCCGAACAGATCCATGTCCATCCTGCCGTAGCTCCATTTATAGCCGGTCGTCAGGCCAACCACCGTCCAGGAAGGCGCTTTAGCCGTGTTTTCGTCATTGGCCATGATGTCGCTCATGTAGCGAATATCGCTGCCGGCGTACCAGCCCTGCTCCGGCTGATAGCCAAAGGAGGCGTAGCCCATATTGCGTGCGATCCCCGGAATGCGGTTGCCGTTGCAGCTGGCGTCGTCGCAGACGTTGGTGCGATAGGTCGCGTCCAGCCAGGTCCAGGCCGCCTTCAGACGCCAGCTCTCGCCAAACTGCTGATCCAGCCCCAGCTCCATCCCCTGACGACGGGTTTTGCCGGCGTTTTTATAGCTGGTGCGCCCGCCGCTGCTGCTGTCGACCACGATCTCATTATCGGTATTGGTCTGGAACAGGGCGGCGGTGAGCAGCCCATTGCCGATCCGCGTCTTACTGCCGATCTCCACTGTGTCGTTGGTGGAGGGCTTCAGGCCGAAATTAAGGCCGCTCTGGTTATCGGAGCGGTATGACAGCTCGTTAATGGTCGGCGTCTCGAAGCCGCGGCCAGCGGAGAGGTAGACGTTCCACGCGTCGGTCAGAGCATACTTCAGCGAGCCTGCAGGCAGCCACTTGTGATAGCTGGCATCACCGCTGTCATCGCCATTGCCTGGGGTGATGTAGTAGTCATTCGAGTCGAACCATACTGAGCTGTAGCGAACCCCGGCATCGAGCGAGAGTTTGTCCGTTAACTGCCACTGGGTCTGCAGGTAGGGGTCGACGTTCCACATCAGGTTGCGTTCGTTACGGCGCAGCGCACCCTGTTCGCCATACTGCGGCGCGCCGTTGACCATCACAAAGTTTTCATACCCTTTACGGCGCTCGCTCATGTTCTCGTAATCGAGACCGGCGGTCAGGGTGACGGGCACCAGCAGCTCTCCGCGATGGGTCAGGCGGGTATCGATTCCCTGGTAGTGACGGGTGAGGTCGATCACCCCGCCGGCATGGCTCGGTTTCAGCTGCGGCGCGCGCGGGATCGACTGGAACTGCGTGGTTTCACGTTCACCGGCGTACATCATGACGCTGAGATCGTCCTGGGCGCTCAGCTGGCGCTCATAGCGCAGGCCGGCCTGGGTCTGCCGGGTATTCTTGCGGGTATTATACTGGTCGCCGCGCGGCGACTGGCGCGGGTTATCGCGCCATTCGTCGGCGGTTAAGCCGCCGGCGTCATTGGCTTTGATATCCACGCTGTTCAGCAGCAGCGTCAGCTTACTGACATCGTTGATGCGCACCCCCAGTCGGGCGTTCGCCAGATTTTTGCGTGCGCCGCTGTGATCGCGATAGCCATGAGTGGTGAAGCGGTTGGTCGAGACCGTGTAATCCACATCGCCTGCATGGCTGCCGTCGCCAACGGCGCCAGTGGCCTTCATCCCGTAGTGCCAGGTACCGAAGCTGCCATAGTAGCTGCTGGCTTCCACGGTGGGCGGCTGGGTGCCGGTCTGGCTGGTGACGTTGATCACCCCGCCGGACGAGTTACCGTACAGGGCAGAGAAGGGGCCGCGCAGCACCTCAATGGTGTCGACGCTGCCAATATCGATATTCGAGGTCTGCCCCTGGCCGTCGGGCATGGTCGCCGGAATGCCGTCTACATAGATGCGTAGCCCGCGCACGCCATAGGTGGAGCGAGAGCCAAACCCGCGAATCGACAGTTGCAGATCCTGGGCATAGTTTTGCCGGTTCTGCACCTGCAGGCCCGGTACGGCGCCCAGTGATTCAGAGAGATTGACGCGCGGTGCGGCCTGGCGCATTTCATCCCCATTGACCACGCTGACGGCGGCGGGGGTATCCAGTTCAGAAACAGTGGTTGGCGCGGCGGTCACCACCATGGTTTGTTCATCAGCGGTCTGGGCCGCGGCAATCAGCGGTAGCAGCAGCGCCGGCAGGGCGGCGTGACGCACGGACAGGATTTTCATCGATAGTACTCGGGAGACGAACCAAATGGAACATATGTAGATATGTTACCCCGTTTGTAAAACATTTGAAAATTATTAACCGCCGTTGGTTAACGGATAGTGCTTCTTGCTGATGAATTTACCGAACAACAACAATTAGCGCTCCACTTTGAGATAAATAATGATTACTATTCGCATTCAAAAATAAGGGTAAAGCCAGGACTTTACCGCCGGAAGCGATGTCGGGTCAGCACATACTGGTTTATCAAAGGGAGTCGTCATGTCACTACGTCATTTTGCCGCGCCGCGTCTGCGCCATTCACTGTTATTCACCTCTCTGCTGCTGGCAGGTAGCTTTAGCGCCCACGCTGCGGATGAGATGCTGCGTAAGGCCGTCGGAAAAGGGGCCTACGAAATGGCCTACAGCCAGCAGGAGAACGCGTTATGGGTCGCCACGTCGCAGAGTCGCTCACTGGACAAGGGCGGTATTGTTTATCGTCTTGACCCCACCACCCTGGACGTGACGCAGATTATTCACAACGATCTGAAGCCGTTCGGCGCTGCTATCAACCATGCCACCGGCACGCTGTGGTTTGGCAATACCGTCGACAGCACCGTCACCGCCATTGACGCCAAAACCGGCGCCGTGAAAGGGCGTCTGGTGCTGGACGAGCGTCAGCGCAGTGAAACCGTACGCCCACTGCAACCGCGCGAGCTGGCGGTCAATGAGCAGACCAACACGGTCTACATTACCGGTCTGGGCAAAGAGAGCGTGATTTGGGTGGTAGATGGCGCGACCCTGAAGCTGAAAACCACTATTACCGGCACCGGGGCAATGGCGACGGGTCTGGCGATCGATCCGCAGGCGAAACGCCTCTATACCACCAATGCCGACGGCGAACTGCTGACCATCGACAGCGAGAGCAATACCATTGTGTCGCGCAAGAAATTGCAGGACGATGGCAAAGCGCACTTCTACTTAAACCTGAGCCTTGATACCGCCGGTCACCGCGCCTTTATTACCGACAGCAAGCAGCCGGAAGTGCTGGTGGTCGATACCCGCGATGGTAAGGTGCTGGAGAAAATCGCCGCGCCGGAATCGCTGGCGGTGCTGTTTAACCCGACGCGTAATGAAGCCTATGTGACGCACCGTAAGGCCGGGGAAGTCAGCGTTATCGACGGTAAGCGCTACAAGATCGTGAAGACCTTTAAAACGCCGACTCACCCCAACAGCCTGGCGCTCTCTGATGACGGCAAAACGCTGTATGTCAGCGTGAAACAGGCTTCCAGCCGTGAGAAAGAGGCCACCGCGCCGGACGACGTGATCCGCATCGCGCTGTAAGATGCCCGGGGCGACGACGATCGGTCAAGGTCGCGCCCCGCATGCCGCCCGGCACCTCACCCTCTGTTACAAACGCGTATTGGCCTGATAAACCAGATGGTTATACACTTAACGCTTTCCCGCCTTGCGCGGGCAGTGGTAATCAGTGGAGATAAAATGAAAAAGCCATTTATGGTGATTTGCGCCGGTGCGATGCTGGCGCTGCTGGCAGGCTGTTCGTCCAACTACGTTATGACCACCAAAAGCGGTCAGACGATCGTCACCCACGGCAAGCCGCAGCTGGATAAAGAAACGGGGATGACCAGCTATATCGATGAGTCTGGTAATAAGCGGGAAATTAACAGTAGCGACGTGTCGCAGCTGGTTGAGGATAACTAAATCCTGACCTCCCGGTTTGTCCGTCGCGGGCAAACCGGGAGTCCTGCCAGTTACTTCCTGAGCGTCGGCGCCGTACTGTGGATCGCATGCACGCGTTTACGCACGCCAAACCAGCCAGCTACCAGCAGCACCGCCAGCAGTGGAATTGAGCCAATGGTGTAAGTGCCGTTCGGATAATCGAAGGCCATCAGCACCAGCACGCTGAACAGGAACAGCAGCGTCAGCCAGGAGGTGAATGGCGCCCCCGGCATTCTGAAGCTCACCTTCGCCGCTTTTCCTTCCTTGATCGCTTTGCGCAGACGCATCTGACACACCACGATAAAGCCCCAGGAAGCAATGATCCCCAGCGACGCGACGTTAAGCACGATCTCAAACACCTGCGACGGCACCAGATAGTTGAGGAACACCCCCACCACATACACCGCCAGCGTCGCCAGGATCCCGGCGTAAGGGACTTGGTGACGGCTCATTTTCGACATAAACTTCGGCGCGGAGCCCCCCATCGACATGGAACGCAGGATACGTCCGGTGCTGTAGAGGCCGGAGTTGAGGCTGGAGAGGGCGGCGGTTAACACCACGATGTTCATTACGCTGCCGATATACGGTACGCCCAGTTTGGAGAAGAAGGTGACGAACGGGCTCTGTCCTGCCTGGTAGGCGGTCCACGGCAGGAGCAGCACCAGCAGCACCACCGAACCGACGTAGAACAGGCCGATACGCCAGATCACGCTGTTGATGGCCTTCGGTACCATCGACTCCGGATCTTTACACTCACCGGCCGCGGTGCCCACCAGTTCAATGGAGGCGAAGGCAAAGACCACGCCCTGCACCAGCACCAGCGCCGGCAGAAGGCCGTGAGGGAAGAAGCCGCCGTTATCGGTGATCAGATGGAAGCCGGTGGCATTGCCGTCCAGCGGCTTACCGGAGCCGAGGAAAATGGTGCCGACCACGAGGAACGCAACGATCGCCAGCACTTTGACCAGCGCGAACCAGAATTCCATCTCGGCGAACCATTTTACGCCGATCATGTTCATGGTACCGACGATTGCCAGCGCGCCAAGGGCGAAGACCCACTGTGGCACATCGCCAAACGCGCCCCAGTAGTGCATATACAGCGCCACGGCGGTGATATCGACGATCCCGGTCATGGCCCAGTTAACGAAGTACATCCAGCCGGCCACGTAAGCGGCCTTTTCACCGAGGAATTCCCTGGCATAGGAGACGAAGCTGCCGCTCGAGGGGCGGTGGAGAACCAGTTCGCCGAGGGCGCGAAGAATAAAGAAGGAGAAGATGCCGCAGACCAGATAGACCAGGGCGAGCGCTGGCCCTGCCATTTGTAAACGTGCCCCGGCGCCGAGGAACAAACCGGTACCGATAGCGCCGCCGATGGCGATCATCTGTACCTGACGGTTGCCCATCGCTTTGTGATAACCCGCTTCATGTGAGTTGAGCCAGTGGCGTTTCGCAGCATGGTGCTCCGCTGCAGTGTCGTGTTTCGTATTCATTGATGTATCAGTTTCCTGTCAATGCCCATGTTTGCAGCCGGAGTGGATGACGGCTGGCACATTATGCTGGCTTTCTCATCATTCTGACGTAGGAGATAAGCTCAGACATGGCGCTGAATCCTACACGTAACGTAATAGTTACGCACCTAAAACATTTACCGATAGCATTTGACAGATTTATCAATGAGATCAGCGTCGCAGAGTTTCCAGCAACAGAGTGAAAGCGCTGGTATGCTGGCGTCGACTGGGGTAGTAGAGATGGTAGCCGGGGAAGGTGGGGGTCCAGTCCGCCAGCACTTGCACCAGCCGGCCACTGGCTAAGGCCTCCGCCACGCAGTCATCCGGAACGTAGGCCAGACCGAGGCCCGCCTCCGCCGCATCGATGCGCTGCGGCAGGCTGTTGAGGATCACTTGCCCCTCCACCCGCACCTGGATATCCCGACCGTCGCGGGCAAACTCCCAGGCGTAAAGTCCACCTCGTGTCGGCAGGCGCAGATTGATGCAGCGATGCTGCGCAAGATCCCAGGGCGTCTGCGGCGTACCGGCCTGCTGCAGATAGGCTGGCGAACCCACTACCGCCATCCGCATATCCGGGGCAATGCGCACGGCAATCATCTCTTTCGCCACCTGTTCGCCGAGTCGCACCCCGGCGTCAAACCGGCCATCCACGATATCCGTGAGGCCATTATCAACAGTGATTTCGATGTTAATATCCGGATATTGCAGCATAAATGGCTTTAGCGCCGGCCAGAGTACGGTGCTGGTGGCATGCTCCCCGGCGGTGATGCGCAGGTTGCCCGCCGGGCGTTCGCGCGTATCGCGCAGCGCGGTCAGCGCCCGCTCCATCTCCTCCAGATGCGGACCGAGGCGCTGTATCAGTCGCTCACCCGCCTCGGTCGGTACCACGCTGCGGGTGGTGCGGGTCAGCAGCCGCACATCGAGACGCGCTTCGAGATGGCGCATGGCATGGCTGAGCGCCGACTGTGACACGCCGAGCTGGGCCGCTGCGCGGGTAAAGCTGCGCTCACGCGCCACCACCATAAAGGAGAGCAGATCGTTTACGTTTTCTTTTAGCATAATCTTTCCGGATTGATGAATACCGCTCACAGGTACGCAGAGTGTAAGCCCGACGGAGGGGAGGCGCCAGTCTGATAGCCGGACGCAGTGGAGCAGAATGACCACCACGGTTAACAACGCAGGGTTTAATTCATCAAGACGGTGAATGTAATGTAAGATGTCCAAAAAACTGCAGCGCCAGGCGAACCCACACAATGACACCCTTACACTTTCATAAATATCACGGGCTGGGTAATGATTACCTGGTATGCCATCGCGACGTTGCCGAACAGTTGAGCAACGAGCATATTCAAATGCTGTGCCATCGCCACTATGGCGTGGGATCGGATGGTCTGCTGATCGACAGCGGCGATCAGATCAATCCCACACTGCGTATTATCAATCCGGACGGCTCCGAAGCGGAGAAAAGCGGTAACGGGCTACGGATCTATGCGCGTTATCTTTTTGATATCGGTCGCGTCGGCCATGAGCCCTTTCTGGTACATACGGCGGGCGGTGACGTCTATTGCACTGTGCATGGCGATGTTCATCAGATTAGCGTCGACATGGGGCGGGCGAATTTCAATCCGGCGGCGCTGCCCGCCTTAGTGAATTTGCCTGAGGCGGTGAATTATCCTTTGCCGCTGGCGGATGAAACCCTGTTCGTCGTGCTGGTCTCCATGGGCAATCCCCACTGCGTTGTCCTCGTCGATAAGCTCGACCTGGCGCAGGTTCATCGTTTAGGGCCGCAAATCGAAAACCATTCCTTGTTCCCCAAACGCACCAATGTCCAGTTCGTGGAAGTTATCGATCGCCATACGCTAAAGATTGGTATCTGGGAGCGGGGCGCGGGGTTCACGATGGCCTCCGGGAGCAGCAGTTGCGCGGCTGCCAGCGCGATGCGCCGGTTAGGGAAGGTGGACGATCGGGTGGATGTCAACATGCCTGGTGGTCAGCTGCACATCACCTTCGACGCGGATTTTCAGGTCCGTATGCGTGGCCCGGTGCATAAAATCGCCAGCCTGACGCTGGATAAAGACTGCTTTGTTGGCGGCAGCGCCATCTTCACTGGCGCTGCATAACAGATGGCGCGGTCAGCCTGAAATTAACTCTCCTGAGGATCAGCCGACGGCCCGTTTGCCGAACAAACGATGGTGGCATGATCCCACCAGGCATTGTGCTTAACATCGGTGGCAAGGACGCTAAACTGCGCCTGCTGTATCTCATTCAGTAAAGCCGGGAGGGGTTTAAGCGTACGCCAGGGCTGCCCCTCTTTCAGGAGATGATGCTTGACAGGATCGTAAGTGGCGAGGTCTTCAGCATAACGAGGAAGCCCGCACATCGAGCCGATCACCAGCCGGCCTGCGGGTTTCAGCAATCTTCTCGCCTCGGCGAAAAAACGGCGACGCTCATCTTCCAGCAGACAATGTAAACAGCTGCCATCAATGATTAAGGCAAACTGGGCATCCTCACATTGAGAAAGATGACAGACGTTGCCGACGAAAAATGTGGCGTCCAGACCCGCTTGCTGAAAACGGTCTTCTGCCCAGCGGATCGCCGTTTCGGACACATCAACACCCGATACGGCATAGCCTCTTTCCGCCAGATACTGGGCTGCCATGGCACCATTGCCACATCCCAGTTCAAGTACCGGCGCGCCGGGAGCGGGTAAATAGCCATGGGCATCCAGCCAATGAAATGTTTTTTCTTGTTGTATCTTTGCCCTGGCAAAACCATCACCCGCCCAGGCGCTGGCTCCGTTGGCTAACAGTTGTCTGTAGCGGGCTTCATAGGGGTTCATCCTGAAAACACCTTTTATCATTGATAAACATCACTACTATATACGCCATTTAACATTGAAATAAGTATTCGTTTGGCTACCAGGGAGAAACAGAGATGAACATCAACGTGGTCGGCACCAGCGGCTCAGGCAAATCCACTCTGGCCCGGCGCCTGGCGCACAGGCTGGGACTACCCTGGATCGAGCTCGATCGCCTGTACTGGCGGCCGAACTGGCAGGGCACGCCGGATGAGGCGTTTTTCGCCGCTATTGCCGCCGCTACGGCCTCGCCGGGCTGGGTGCTGGATGGCAATTACAATCGCAGCCGCAGCGTCAAATGGCGCGAGGTGGATCTGGTGATCTGGGTCGACTATAGCCTCTGGCGCATGCTGCGCCAGGCGGTGTGGCGGGCGACGAGCCGGGCGTGGCGGCATCAGGAGCTGTGGCCGGGCACGGGCAACCGCGAGAGCTTTCGCCGTTCGTTCTGCAGCCGGGAATCCATTATCCTCTGGACGCTGAAAACCTGGCGGCAGAATCGCCGACGCTATCTGGCCGATATGCAGGATCCGCAATATCGTCATATTCGCTTCGTCCGGGTGCGCAGTCCGCGGCAGGCTGAGGCGCTGCTCCGCGAGCTGGAAGCGCAGCGGCCAGGCGGGCATATCTAATTTTCAGCAGTACACATGTGAATTAATTGTTTCTCAATAGTTAGCTGAGATTTTAATAATGCAGGCACGTACTTTCATATGAGCCTGCGAAATGTCTTATCGAATCAGTATCCTGGATAAAAGTCCGCTTGCCGCCGGGGAAACCGCCGCGCAGGCGCTGGCGCGTACATTAACGCTGGCGCAACACGCCGAAGCCTGGGGTTATCACCGCTTCTGGGTCGCCGAACACCACAATACCGATCAGCTGGCGAGCCCCTCGCCGGAGCTGGTTATCGCCTGGCTGCTGGGCCACACCCGGCGCATTCGCCTCGGGTCCGGCGGCGTTATGCTCCAGCACTATAGCCCCTATAAAGTCGCGGAAAACTTTAACCTGCTGGCCGCCCTCGCGCCGGGTCGCATCGATCTCGGCGTCGGCAAAGCGCCTGGCGGACTGCCGCTTTCCACCCGCGCCCTGCAGCAGGGCCTGCATCAGGAGGAGAAAGGGACCTTTGCCGACCAGCTGGCGCAGCTGGATAACTGGCTGTCGCTGACTGAGCCCGGTGGAGAGGAGAGCCTGCGCGCCACGCCGATCCCGCCGCGTCGGGCCGACGGTTTCCTGCTCGGCGCCAGCCTGGAGAGTGCTGAACTGGCCGCCCGTCTTGACTGGAACTTCGTGTTTGCGGCCCATCTCAATGGCGACAGCGCGCTGCGCCGCACGGTGATCAACCGCTGGCGCGAGCTCAGCCCGCGTGAGGCGATTGTCGCCGTGCAGGTGGTGGTGGCCGACGATCCGGCCACCGCCGCCGCGCTGGCGCAGCAGGTCGAGGTGTGGGGCGTCGAGCTGGAGAACGGCCAGCGGGTGACCGTCGGCAGTGAGGCTCAGGCCGTCGCCTTTGCCCGCCAGGCTGGCAGCCGGCCGACACGCATCCACCGCCGCGAATCTTCACTGATCTCCGGTACTCCCGAACAGGTTAAAGCCCGGCTTGACGCGCTGCAGGCGGAAGATCAACTGGATGAATTAATCATTGATACCCCCATTAGCGACGGGCCAGCGCGCCTGCACTCCCTGCGCCTGCTGGCGCAGGCTCACTACGGCAAGGAGGTGCTGAATGTCCTTTGAACAACAACTGATTAGCTGGCGGCGCGAGCTGCACCAGAACCCGGAGCTCTCCCTGCAGGAGGTAGCCACCACCGCGCGGATCCGCGACTGGCTGCAGAGCGGCGGGCTGACTCTGCTGCCCTTCGATCTGAAAACCGGGCTGGTCGCCGAAGTCGGCAGCGGCGACAAGGTGATTGCCCTGCGGGCGGACATCGACGCGTTGCCCATCGAGGAGGCGACCGGTCTGCCTTACCGCTCGCAAAATGAAGGGGTGATGCATGCCTGCGGCCATGATATTCACACCAGCGTGATGCTGGGGGCGGCGCTGCTGCTGAAGGAGCGGGAAGCGGAACTCCCGGGGCGGGTGCGGATCCTGTTTCAGCCGGCGGAGGAAAATTTTGGCGGCGCGAAAACCCTGATCCGCGCCGGGGCGCTGGAGGACGTGTCGGCGATCTTTGGCATGCACAATGAGCCCGGCCTGCCGGTGGGCGAATTTGCCACCCGCGGCGGCGCGTTCTACGCCAACGTCGACCGCTTCGTCTTCAAAGTGACCGGGAAGGGGGCGCATGCCGCCCGTCCACATGAAGGAAAGGATGCGATCCTGCTGGCCAGCCAGCTGGTGACGGTGCTGCAGAGCGTGGCCAGCCGGGAAGTGAACACCCTCGACTCGGTGGTGCTCAGCGTGACGCGGATCCAGGGAGGCAATACCTGGAACGTGCTGCCGGAGAGCGTCGAGCTGGAAGGAACACTGCGCACTCACAGCAGTGAAGTGCAGCAGCGGGTCAAGGCCCGGGTCAGCGAGATCGCGGCCGGTTTCGCCAGCGCCTTTGGCGCACAGATTGACGTCTTCTGGTATGCCGGCCCGACGGCGCTGGTCAATGACGCCCGCTGGGCCGACTTCGCCAGCGACGTGGCGGCCCAGGCCGGGTACCGCACCCATCACGCCGATCTGCATCTCGGTGGCGAAGATTTTGCGGTCTATCTTCAGCATATTCCCGGGGCGTTCGTCAGCATCGGCAGCGCCAGCGAATATGGTCTGCACCATCCGGCATTTAATCCGGACGAACGGCTTATTGCGCCCGCAGCACACTATTTCGCTCAGCTGGCGGAACAGGCATTACAACATATTTAATGGATGACAGGGGAAGGGGTAACTATGTCTGAAAATCGACAATTGCGTCTGGGAACGATATTACATGGCGCATCGGGAAATATGTCCGCCTGGCGTCATCCGGCGGCGCAGGCGGACGCCAGTATTAATTTTAACTTTGTCACGCAGACGGCGATAAAAGCGGAAGAGGGGAAGCTGGATTTTATTTTTGTCGCCGACGGGTTATATATCAATGAAAAATCGATTCCCCATTTTTTAAATCGCTTCGAACCTTTAACGGTACTTTCCGCGCTGGCCGCGGTCACCCGGCGTCTGGGACTGGTGGGGACCTTATCCACTTCGTACAGCGAGCCGTTTACTACCGCCCGCCAGTTCGCCAGCCTTGACCATTTAAGCCAGGGACGGGCGGGGTGGAATGTCGTCACTTCGCCGCTGGAAGGGTCGGCGAAAAACTTCTCCCGGGCCCAGCATCCGGATCATGCGCTGCGCTATCGCATTGCCGATGAATATCTGCAGGTTGTGAAAGGCTTATGGGATTCATGGGAAGAGGACGCCTTTGTGCGCAATAAGGAGACTGGCCAGTTCTTTGATAAAAATAAACTGCATACGCTCGATCACCATGGCGATTTCTTTAAAGTGGCCGGGCCGCTAAATATTGCCCGCACGCCACAGGGACGGCCGATTATTTTCCAGGCCGGCGCGTCGGACGACGGCAAGAAATTAGCCGCACGCCACGCCGATGCCATTTTTACCCATCAGGAATCGCTGGCCGAGGCGCAGGCATTTTATCAGGATGTTAAAAGCCAACTCAGCGCATATCAGCGCACCCCGGACCAACTGCATATCTTCCAGGGCGTCAGCGTCATCGTCGGGGATGACGCCGAGGATGCGGAACGTCAGTACCAGACTACCGCGGCGCTGGTTTCCATCGAGGATGCGCTGAATTATCTGGGGCGGTATTTCGAACATCATGATTTTTCGCAGTATCCGCTTGATGAACCGTTCCCGGATATTGGCGACCTCGGACAAAACAGCTTCCGCAGCACCACCGACGAGATTAAACGTCACGCCCGCGAGCGGGGATTGACCCTGCGCCAGGTGGCCCTGGAGGCAGCGAGTCCGCGTCCGCGTTTTACCGGCACCGCCAGCGATGTCGCCGATGGCCTGCAATTGTGGTTCGAACAGCACGCGGCGGACGGTTTCATTATTCAGGGCGGCACGCCGGAAACCTTCCCGCGCTTTGTGGATGAGGTGGTTCCGCTGTTACAGGCGCGCGGCCTGTTCCGTCGCGACTATCCGGGCACCACCCTGCGGGAAAGTCTGGGTCTGGCGCTACCTGCTAATCAATTCCAAAAATAATAAAAGAGAATCACGCTATGCAGAAAACAACACTCTTGCTGGCCGTCGCGTTGGCATTTAGCGCCTCGTCGTGGGCCCAGGACGTCAAGATCAATGGCACCGGGGTGAGCCTGGAGGCCAACAAAACGCCGATTCACACAGCGAAAAATCCACAGGCCATTGCGCTGTTGCCGAAAGATCTGCATCTGGCGGTGCCGGGGAAATTCACCGTCGCGGTGGCAGCCCTGAACTCACCGCCGCTGACGGTCTTCGCCGATGACAACAAAACCCTGCTCGGCAGCGAGACGGATATCGCCCGGCTGGTGGCGGAGAGCCTTGGACTGGAAGTGAACGTGGTTCCTACTTCATGGGAAGACTGGCCGCTGGGGGTTACCTCCGGCAAATATGATGCCGCGATCAGCAATATTACCGTCACCAAAGAGCGCAAAGAGAAGTTCGATTTCGCCACCTACCGTAAAGACTCGCTGGGCTTCTACGTCAAAAGCACCAGTCCGCTGAACAAAATTGACAAGGCGGAGGACATCGCCGGGCTGAAGATTATCGTCGGCTCCGGTACTAACCAGGAGGCGATCCTGCTGGCGTGGAACGCGGAGAACGTCAAGAAGGGGCTGAAGCCGTTTACCCCGGTCTACACCAAGGATGACGCCGCCCAGACGCTGGCCCTGCAGACCGGGCGCGCCGACGCCTTTTTCGGCCCCAACGTGATTGGCGCATGGAAGGCGGCGCTGACCGGCAAAACCAAACTGGTGGGCAGCGTCGATGGCGGCTGGCCGAAAGCGGCGCATATCGCGGTGACGCTGAAAAAAGACAGCGGGCTGGTGAATGCCGTCCAGGCGGCGCTGAACGGCGCTATCGCCAGCGGCGATTACGCCAAAGTGCTTAACCGCTGGGGCGAAGGGGTGGAGAGTATTCCGCAATCAGAAATCAACCCACCCGGACTGGGCGACTGACAGGAGGCGCGATGAGCGAAGCATTCCGCGATATTTCTCCGGACGCACCGGAGCTGCAGCCGATTATTAGCGGGCTGTTTGCCGAATATGCCGCCCGCTACGGCGACTATTTTTCCCGCGATGCGGAAGTGGAGTTGACTGAGTGGTATTTGCCGCCGCAGGGGCTGTTTATCATCCTTGAGCGTGAGGGAGAAATTATCGCCACCGGCGCTTATAAACCGAAAGATCGCCACACCGCGGAGATCAAACGTATCTGGACGCACCGCCGTCTGCGCCAGCAGGGGCTGGCGGCGAAGGTGGTCCAGGAGCTGGAACGGCGGGCGGTGCTGGCCGGGTACAGCCATATCTACCTGACCACCGGCTTCCGTCAGCCGGAGGCGGTAAAGCTCTATCTCAGCCAGGGGTATGAGGCGCAGTTTGACCTCACGCGAGACCCGGAAGAGTACAGTCAGCCGCCGTACGATGGCCGGCTGCGGTTCACTAAAGCGCTGGCGGTGAGCGCCTTCAGTCACAGCGCTTGAGGAGGCATGATGCATTCATCTGAAACAATAAAAGTGGTGCCGGCGCGCTATCCGCTGCGGGTGGTCGGGGCCCTGGTCGCCCTGCTGGTGCTGGCGGTGGTGATCCAGTCGGTGGCCTTTAACCCGCGCTGGGAGTGGGGCGTCTTCGCCCGCTGGTTCTTCGACCCGGTGATCCTCGAGGGGCTGGGACAAACCCTGCTCCTGACCCTGCTCGGCACGGTGCTGAGCGTGATCTTCGGCGGCCTGCTGGCGCTGGCCCGCTTATCCTCATCGTGGCTGCTCAGTAGCCTCGCCTGGGGTTATATCTGGCTGTTTCGCTCGCTGCCGCTGATTGTGGTGCTGATTATTCTGTACAACTTTTCCTATCTCTACGACACCCTGTCGCTGGGGATCCCGTTTACCGGCGTCACCTGGGCCAGCTATCAGACCATTAACGTGCTGGGGCAATTCTCCACGGCGGTGGTGGGCCTGACGCTGGTGCAGAGCGCCTATACCGCGGAGATTATTCGCGGCGGCTTTTTAGGGGTCGACCATGGGCAGTATGAAGCCGCCGCCGCGCTGGGGCTTCCCGCCTGGCGACGCACGCTGCGCATTATTCTGCCGCAGGCGCTGCGCACCATCCTGCCTTCCGGCTTCAACGAGATCATCAGTCTGGCCAAGGGAACGGCGATGGTGTACGTCCTGGCGATGCCGGAACTGTTCTACACCATCCAGATGATCTACAACCGTACCCAGGAGGTGATCCCGCTGTTGATGGTTGGCGCCGCCTGGTATCTGGCAATCACCAGCGTCCTCTCCGCCATTCAGTATCTGGTGGAACGCGCCCTGGCGCGCAGCGAGCGCCGCTCGGCGGTAAACAGCGCCCGCAGCAGTCGTCTGAATCAACCCGCACGTCAACCACAGCCGCAGGAGGCCGTTCATGCCCAGCTCTCATAATGGCCATATCTCTATCACCGGGGTCAGCAAATACTATGGCCGCCACAAGGCGCTGGACGATGTGTCGCTGGAGATCCCTCCGGGCACGGTGACGGTGATCCTCGGCCCTTCCGGCTCGGGCAAGTCGACGCTGCTGCGCACCATCAATCACCTCGAACGTGTCGATGAGGGATTTATTCAGATTGACGGCGACTATATTGGTTATCGCCGCAAAGGCGACAAGCTGTATGAGATGAAAGAAAAGGAAATTCTTCGCCAGCGGATCAACGTCGGCTACGTGTTCCAGAACTTTAACCTGTTTCCGCACCTGACGGTGCTGGAGAACCTGATTGAGGCGCCGATCGCCCACAAGCAGGTCACGCGCAAAGAGGCCATTGCCCGCGCCTATGAACTGCTGGACGTTGTCGGACTGCGCAATAAAGCCGACGCCTGGTCGCGGCATCTCTCAGGCGGGCAGCAGCAGCGTATCGCGATTGCCCGGGCGCTGGCACTGGACCCGCGGGTGATCCTGTTTGATGAGCCCACCTCGGCGCTGGATCCCGAGCTGGTGGGCGAGGTACTGGATGTCATCAAGAAGCTGGCGCGCTCCGGTACCACCCTGGTGGTGGTGACCCACGAGGTAGGCTTTGCCCGCGAGGTGGCCGACCAGGTGGTGTTTATGGTCGACGGCAGGATCGTCGAGCAGGGCAGCAGCGACGAGGTACTCAACCATCCGCAGCATCCGCGTACCCGACAGTTTTTATCCAGGGTGCTGCCGTCATGAACAGAGCGCTAATGACCCTTGTTCTCAGCGCTTTTGCCATGAGCGCTCACGCGGCGCTGGATCTGCGTGCCAATGAGCAGCCATTGCCGGTCACCCGCGACCCGCAGGCGATAGCGAAAATTCCGCCGGGCTATCGCTTCGTCGAGCCGGGGACGCTAACGGTGGCGATCTCTGCGCTCAATTCGCCGCCGCTGGCGCTGCTGGCCAGCGACAACCGCACGCGGATCGGCAGCGACCCGGATATGGCCCGCCTGCTGGCCGGAAGCCTTGGCCTGAAGCTCAGGCTGGTGCCCACCGCGTGGGAGGACTGGCCGCTGGGCATCGCCTCCGGCCGCTACGATGTGGCGCTGATCAATATCGCGGTGACCGAGAAGCGCAAAGAGAAGTTCGATTTTGCGACTTACCGGGTGGACTCCCTGGCCTTCTCGGTGAAATCCACCAGCGACATCGCCGCGGTAAACGGACCCGCCGACCTCGCCGGGCGCAAAGTGATCGTCGGGTCCGGCACCAATCAGGAGCGGATCCTGCTGGGCTGGAATGAGGACAACCGTGCCGCCGGACGGCCGCAGGCCCAGCCGGTCTACCTGACCGATGATGCCTCCGGCAACCTCTATATCCAGTCCGGGCGAGCGGATATCTTTTTCGGCCCGCAGTCGGTGGCAGCCTATAAGGCCGCCCTTAACGGCCAGACCCGGGTGGTGGGCCTGGGGCCGAAAAAAGCGTGGGTGGCGACGACCACTAAAAAAGGCAACGGCCTGGTCTTTGCCCTGCAGGCAGCCCTCGACGGGGCGATTGCCCGCGGTGAATATCAGCAGGTGCTGGCGCGCTGGGGAGAGCAGGGCGAGGCGGTGGCGCAGTCGGTGGTCAACCCGCCGGGGATAACCTACTAAAAAACCGCTGTTTCGCCGGAGTACGACGCGAAACAGCGGAGGCGAATGCTCGCCAGGGTCTTCAATCAAACGGTGCGCGGAGTGAGCGTCAAGCGATCCAGCGGCCCAACGATAAACAGATAGGAGAACAGGCCAAGCACGCCCATGGAACCGACGTAGAGGATGGCGTAATCAAACGAGTGGGTGTTGGCGAGGATCACCCCGATGACCAGCGGGGTAATGATGCTCGCCAGGTTGCCGCACATATTGAACACGCCACCGGCAATACCGAGCATCTCTTTCGGCGAGGTGTCGCTCAGCACGCACCAGCCGAGGTTCCCGAAACCTTTGGCAAAGAACGCCAGACTCATGGCGGCGATCACCAGCACTTCCGAAGAGGTGTAGTTGGCGACGACAATGACGCAGGAGAGCAGCATGCCGCAGATCACCGGGAGCTTACGGGCGGTGGTCAGACTGTAACCGCGTTTCAGCAGCCAGTCCGAAAATACGCCGCCCAGCAGGCCGCCGATAAATCCAGCTATGGCCGGGATACTGGCGACAAACCCGACCTTGAGGATTGACATGCCTTTGGCCTGGTAGAGGTAAGTCGGAAACCAGGTGAGGAAGAACCAGGTAATCGATGTGACGCAGAACTGGCCGATATAAACCCCGATCATCATGCGATTGACGCAGATGCTTTTAATCTGCGCGAGAGTTAATTTTTGCGGCGTTTTTTGGCTACCTAATTCCGGTACGCCGCCGCCTTCACGAATATAATCGAGCTCCTGCGGGTTAATTTTAGGATGATGTGAAGGATCCTTCACTTTTACCAGCCAGAATATTCCCAGCACCACCCCGATAGCGCCAATATAATAAAAAACATAGTGCCAGCTTAAATTATGCAGAATGATGGTCATCAGCGGCGTAATAATGCCCAGCGAAATATACTGCGCGGCCTGATAGACCGAGGTGACAAATCCACGCTCTTTATTGGGGAACCACTGGACGCTCAGGCGACTGTTGGCCGGAAAAGCGGGTGCTTCAATGGCCCCCATCATCAGACGCAGGAGCACCAGCACCACCAGCGGACTGGCAAACAGATAAACAGTGCCCTGAAACATAGTGACGACCGACCAGCCAATCAGCGCGCAGCCGTAGACCAACCGCGAACCATATTTATCCAGCAGCCAGCCGCCGGGGATTTGCATAATGACGTAGGAAATACCAAACACCGAAAAGGCCAGGCCCATTGCTTCAGGGTCAAAACCTAACTCTTTACTCATCATCGGCGCGACAACGGACAGGGTGGCCCGGTCAGCATAATTAAATACGGTCGCGAGAAATAAAAAAACCAATATACCGTAACGCACGTTGCTGCGTTTTATTTGCTGTTGCATGTTATTCAACTCCTTTGCAGGGTTGTGAAGACACGTCATCTTTCATGCCGCTTTGATGCTTGCTGACGGATTTCGTGTATTGCGAGTACAGCGGGTCAGAGGTTTATCCCCGGTGGCGCTGCGCTTACCGGGGCTACGGGTTCTCAGTGGTCTGCGGACCGGTAGCCCGGATAAGGCGTGGACGCCGTCATCCGGGAAAAGTCATTACGGGCGAGTTCCAAACTCGCAGCTTTGCTGGGTCCAGCGGCGGGCCTGCTCGCTGAGGGTGAAGCCCAGACCATGGCGTTCGGAAACCCACATCCGGCCATCGCGCAGTTCTAGCTGCTCGTTAAACAGCGGGTTCAGCCACTCGAAGTGCTCCAGCCATGGCTCCAGCGGGTAGGCGGCGGCGAGATGCAGGTGCACCTCCATGGCAAAGTGCGGAGCCAGCTTGCGACCGTGCTTCGCGGCCAGATCCATTATTTTCAGGAACGGGGAGATCCCACCGACGCGCGGGGCATCCGGTTGCACGAAGTCGCTGGCGTTGCCGAGGATCAACTGCTCATGTTCGCGGAAGCTGGTCAGCATCTCGCCGGTGGCAATCGGCGTATCCAGCGCGGCGGCCAGCTGCGCGTGGCCTTCGACGTCATAGGCATCCAGCGGCTCCTCAATCCAGATCAGATTGAACGGCTCCATTTTGCGCCCCATGCGAATGGCGGTTTCGCGATCCCACTGCTGGTTGGCATCGACCATCAGCGGGAAGTCATCACCCAGCACTTCGCGCACCGCCGTCAGACGACGGATATCCTCGGCAGTATTAGGCTGACCGACTTTTAGTTTAATCCCGCCGATGCCGTTTTCACGGGAGATAGCCACGTTTTTCAACACCTGATCCAGGGGGGTATGCAGGAAGCCGCCGGAAGTGTTGTAGCACTGCACGGAATCACGATGTGAACCCAGCAGTTTGGCCAGCGGTAGACCGGCGCGTTTGGCTTTCATATCCCACAGGGCAATATCGATAGGGGAGATAGCTTGTACCGCCATTCCGCTCCGGCCGACGGAAGCCCCGGCCCACAGCAGTTTTGTGTAGATTTTGTCAATGTCGTTCGGATCTTCGCCAAGCAGATTATCGGCTATCTCTTTGGCGTGAGCGTAAATGCCCTGGCCGCCCGCACGTTTCGAGTAGCTAAAGCCGACGCCGGTGAATCCATCCCGGGAGTGAATTTCCGCGATGATAATCGCCACTTCGGTCAGGGGTTTTTGGCGACCGGTCAGCACTTTGGCATCGCTGACGGGGGTGGCCAGCGGCAGAAAAGCCAGCGACAGTTTAACGTGGTCAATGCGGTCACCGGTTTCAGCGGCGGTTTTGACGCCGAAAGCTTTGGCGTAGGTTACGGACTCGGAATTGGCGCTTGAGGTCATAGTAGTGTCCTTTTTGATAATAAAATGATTGCGCTATCATTTGTAATGGTGAAATGCTTTTGACGCTACGCTAGTGGTTTTAATTTGTACAAACGATCACAATTGGCCGTTATAAAGGCGAAAACTTTGCTGTGCAGGTCACAATCCAAAACAGTTTGTGAAAAGTGACAAGTCATAATGATAGCGATAACATTTTATATTGCAGGTCGTTGATTCTGTTAGGGGAGACGCGGCGGGCGCTGGCAATTGCGTGGGGCATCATCAATAATGCCCACAGGAAACGACTTAACACAGGGGCTTAGCCGTGAAAAGCAAAAAACCGACGCGGGCGCCGACGCTGGAGGATGTGGCTCGCAGCGCCGGGTTGTCGCCGATGACGGTCAGTCGGGCGCTGAATACGCCCCAGCTGGTCAGGCCAAAAACGGTAGAGAAAGTGATGCAGGCTGTGCAGGCGACGGGCTATATCCCCAATGCGCTGGCCGGCGGCCTCGCCTCCAGGCGCAGCAAGCTGGTGGCGGTCGTGGTACCGCAAATCAATAACAATATGTTTGTCGATACCATCCAAGCGCTGAGCGATACCCTGGCGGCGCGCGGCTACCATATGCTGCTGTGCGTGGCGGGCTATGACCGGCAGACCGAGGCCGAGCTGGTCTCTACCTTGCTTTCGCGGCGCCCTGATGGCGTGGTGTTAACCGGCATCCAGCATGCGCCGCTGTTAAAGAAAACGATTCTTAACGCCGCCACGCCGGTGGTGGAAATCTGGGATCTCACCCCGACGCCGCTGGATATGCTGGTCGGTTTTTCCCATGAAAAAGTGGGCGAAACCATTGGCGAGTATGTGCTGGAGAAAGGCTACCAGCGACCAGGCCTGCTGTGGGCGGGCGATGCGCGCGCGATGTTGCGTAAGCAGGGGCTCTGTGCCCGACTGGCTAAAAAAGGGCTGGACGATGCGCCTCAGGTTGAAGTGCCGCTCCCGGCGTCGCTGGCGCTGGGGCGGCGCGGTCTGGCGGAGCTGCTCGCCGCCAGCGAGTTTGATGTGATCATCTGCAGCTCAGACACCCTCGCCCAGGGGGCGATTATGGAAGCCGAAAGCCGGGGGCTACGCGTACCGCAGGATCTGGCGGTGATCGGTTTTGGCGATCTGGATTTCGCCGCCAGCAATCGTCCGGCTATCACTACCGTCAGCGTCGACCGTCATGCCATCGGTGAACGGGCCGCTACGCTGCTGGCTGACCGCATCGAAGGGGGAGATGACAGCGGGGTGATTATAGATATCGGCTTTCAGCTGGTGGCACGAGAATCGGCGTAGGCCTGCCTTTTCAGGGCATGGTGTGCCGGGTGGGTGAGCGGCGAATTTCTGCCTACACTTAGGCTTTACCCTGGAGGCAGACCATGATTACCGTTTATGGCGTGCCGGGATGGGGCTCGACGATTAGCGAGCTGATGCTCTCCCTGGCCGATATTCCCTACGAGGTGGTTGACGTGGAGGGCTTTGACCAGCCCGGTCCGGCGCGCGAGCGTCTGCGGCAGATTAATCCGCTGTGCCAGGTGCCCACCCTGAGGCTGGCCGATGGGAGCATCATGACCGAAACCGCCGCCATCGCGCTGATGATCCTCGATCAGCGTCCCGATCTGGCCCCCGCGCCGGGGACGCCGCAGCGTCAACCGTTCCAGCGTCTGCTGGTCTGGCTGGTGGCCAACGTCTATCCTACCTTTACTTATGCCGATTACCCGGAACGCTGGGCGCCCGCCGCCGCGGAGCAACTGGTGGAGAATTGTCGCCAGTACCGGAAAAATCTCTATCTCTGGTTCGAACAGCAGCTGGCTGCCGGGCCGTGGGCGCTGGGCTCGTCGGTAACGTTGCTGGATTGCTATATCGCGGCGATGTACAGCTGGGGGCCGCGACAGGCGTGGTTTGACGACCACGCACCAAAATTCGCCGCCATCGCCCGGGCGGTCTGCCAGCGACCGGAACTGGCCGTGACGCTACGCCGTAACAAGCTGATTTAACGCACGCGATGGCAACCAGAACGGCCATTCTGTGGTAGCGTTATGGCTCTGACCACAAGGAGTCTTTGCTATGCCGCATGTAGATATTAAATGTTTTCCCCGTGAACTGACTGACGAACAAAAAACCGCGCTGGCCGCCAACATCACAGAGGTGCTGATCCGTCATCTGAACAGCAAAGAGAGCGCCGTCAGCGTCGCGCTGACTCAGGTTGAGCCGGACGCGTGGCAGGCGGTGTGGGAAAGTGAGATCGCCCCGCAGATGGCGCAGCTGATAAAGAAGCCGGGTTATAGCATGTAATTGCCACTGGCGGGCATGATGCCCGCCAGTGACGCTCGGTCAGAACCAAATCTCCGTCTGCACGCCGAAGTTCCATGTCCCGCCAGCGGTAAAGCCTTTGCTGCCGAAATCATCGTTGATCGCATAACGATCCAGGTCTTTATCCCAGTTCATCCACGTGACAAAGAAACGTATCTCCGGCCGCGCTTTGATATCAAACACATCGCCCACTTTAAAGGTGGGGGCGAAGGTCAGCTTGTAGAAATCACCGCGGACCGCCTGATACTGATAAACGTTGTCATTATAGCGATAGCTGCGCCCGTTCGGATTGAGATCCATATACTGCCACGAGGCCTCATACAGCAGGGCGAAGTGAGCGGAGATCCCTTGCGATACCCGCAGGTTAAATGTCGCCCAGTCGTAGCGGTCGCCGTCGCGATAGCGGTCTTCGCTGTGCTGGGCTATCACCGACGGCGCCAGCTGCCAGTTTTTCCCCAGCGGCAGGATCCCGTACGACACAAAGCGCAGGGAGGCCGCGTTCTCGGTCAGGTCGCCATCGCTCCCCGGCTGACGCGCTTCGGCGCCCAGCCCGACGCCGTACTGCAGGGCGCTTTCCGACACCCCCGGCGCCAGGCCGTAGAACTGCTGTTTGTCGTGGAGGGCCAGCATCGCGTAGTAGCCGTTTTTGGCGGTGTTATCGCTGCGCAGGGCATAGCTCCCGGTGGTCGAGGTATTATCTTTCAGGTCATCGTTGCCCTGGGCGGTCATCACCGTGGTCATCAGCTGCCAGTTGCCGTAAAAATGGTTGGCGGTGAACAGCAGATTCTGGATGTCATTATCCGCGTAATTATCGCTGCCAAGATCGCCGAAGTTACGCGCATACACCGAATAATCGCCGCGCAGGCCGCTTCCCCAGTCGACATCATTGATCCCGCCGCCGGTGCCACCGAGGAACATGATGTCGCTATCGGTAAAGTGGATATCGAAGTTATCCCGATCAAAGCGTTTGCCGGCCCAGATCGAGGCGCGTTTTAACGGCCCGGTGAACTCGGCGAAGTCGCCCATCTCGACGTACAACTGACGAATGTTCAGATGGTGGCTGTCGTTGTCCTGAACCCACGGATCCGGGTTGGTGGCCCCGTCGGCGAGCATGGTCTTAAAGCGCGCCCATGAGCCATCGTTGAAGGTAAGCTTTTTGCCAAAGCTCAGCTCAGCGTAATTATCTTTTTCGTTGCCGAGACGACCGACGTGGGCATCGCCGTTGAGCGAACTGGCCGGGGAGATGCCTGGCCCGCCGCGGGCACCTTTGCCGTGGCTGTTGACTAACATTCCGGAACGGGCGTAGGCGTTAAAGGTAAAGCCGTCGTCCGGGGCGCGCTTCGCCAGCTGCTCGCTCAGTTGCTGATTGGTGGCCTGCTGTTTTTGTTCGCGGGCCGTGGTCTGCTGGCTGAGCGCCTGCACCTGCTGCTCCGCCGCCGCCGCGCGCTGTTCGGCGGCGGCGGTTTGCTGTTCTGCCCGCTGCGCGCGGCGGCTGGCTTCGCTGGCCTGCTGTTCGGCGAGATTGAGGCGCGCTTCGAGCTGCGCCAGCCGTTGTTCGACGCTCAACCCGGCGGCGATGACGCTGGTGAGCGGAAAAAGGGCGCAGCAAACCGCTGCGCTAATCACAGAGATACGCATAAAAGTCCTTAATTTATCCAGAGGTTAAAGCAGCGGGGCGCCTTACATGGCGGGGGATTCTCCGGTGGTCGGGGCCGGGGCTGGCGAGGCGCCGCGTCCGGCATCGAGGTCGGCACGGATCTGCTCATAGTGATCGTCGAGGCGGTAGAAGCGGCCCATCCACAGCATCGAGGCGAGGATCAACAGCGCCGGAATGTACAGATAGCAGGCCTTGATGGCCAACAGGGCGCTGTCGCTTTGCGCCTGGTTGGCGATATAGCCGCCGGAGGAGAGCAGTGCCCCGGTGATCGCCCCGGCGCCGGCCATCGCCACCTTGCCAAGAAAGCCGTTTATCGAGGTCAGGATACCCGCGGTATTAATGCCGGTTTTCCACACGCCGTAATCCACCGGGTCGGCCTGCATCGAGAAATAGATAGCCGTGCGCTGACCGGCGCCAAGGGAGAGGATCACCGCCCCGACGATCAGCCCCAGCGCGTAGGTGCCAGACAGCATCATCATCCCCATCCCGAGCAGATTGACCGCGCTGGCCACCAGATAGACATGACGTTTTTTCATGCGTCGGGCCAGCAGCGGGACGGTGAGGGTGCCGAGCAGGGGAACGAAGGTGGAGATCCCGGCGATAACCGCCGTCAGCTCGGTATTCCCGACGTAATAGTGGAAGAAGTACACCAGCGCTCCGGTCTGAAAGAAGAATGCCCCCCACATCAGAAATATATTGCTGGCGAAGATCCACCACGGACGATTGGCGCGCAGGCTAATCCAGGCGCGTTTCAGGGTCATGCGCTCCCCGCTGAGGATGATCTTTTCTTCGACGTTGCGAAAGCTCACCAGCAGGAAAAAGGCCGCCAGTACGCCAAAAATCACCGCGGTATAGAGGAACCCCTGCTGCTGGTCGCCTTTGCCCAGCATGCCGACCAGCGGCAGGGTGGCCACGGCGACGATGGTGGCCCCGAGGGATCCCAGCAGAATACGTACCGCCGACAGCGTGGTGCGCTCTGCGGAATCACTGGTTAAAAACGGCAGCATGGCGCAGAACGGAATGTTCACCAGGGTGTAGAGGAACGACAGACACAGATAGGTGATAAAGGCGTACAGCAGTTTGCCGGTGGTGCCGAAATCCGGCACATAGAAGGCCAGAATACACAGCAGACCAAAAGGCAGGGCACCAATCAGCAGCCAGGGACGGCAGCGCCCCCAGCGGGTGGCGGTATTGTCGATCACCAGCCCCATCAACACGTCGGCCACGCCATCCACCAGCCGGGTAACCAGGAACATCAGCCCAACGTAATAGGCCGGGAGGCCCATCACGTCGGTGTAAAAGAACATCAGATACAGAGAGATCATCTGCCACACAAGGTTGCAGGAGAGATCGGCAATGCCATAGCCAAGGCGCTGCCGCCACAGGGTAAACGTTGTTTCTGCCATAAATCACTCGCTTATCGTTGTTGTTAAAGTCCGTACTGGCGAATAAACCAGGCCGGGGTACAGCTCCACGCATGGCAGTAACTGTTAATGAGCTTACTGCCATACGGGGAAAAGTCAGGATGCTGTGGGTCGAAAATTTCCCAGAAGGTGTCGGCGCCGTAGTCAACCATCGCTCCCCAGTAGGCTTTGATCTCCGCCACCGCCTCCTCGCGCAGGCCGCACTGCAGCAGGGCGACAATGTGATGATGGCGCAAGTACGGGGTATTCATGGCAATGGCGGGCGGCTGTTGCTGCAGGCGGCGCATCAGCGCTTGCCGCTGCCCGGCGGTGCCAACTTCCGCCAGTACCAGCCAGATCTGCGATGCCCATGAGACCTGGCGCGCGGCGCCGCTGATAAACACCTGCTGCTCGCTGTCCCACAGGTGGCGGAGGGCGGCCTCTTTCAGTTGCGCGAGCGTAGCGGTGTAGTCGGCTACCCGCTGCGGTTCAACACGCTGCGCCAGCCAGAGGGCACGCTGCAGGCAGTAGATAAGCACCCCCTGCGCCGACGACTGTTTATTCAGCTCTGCCTGCCAGTCGATAAATGCCCACCAGTCATCGCTGTCGCGCACCAGACCCTGGGGATCGCAGCGGGTCAGCGCCAGCTCGATTTGCCGCCGCGCCGTGGGCCACAGCTCACCGACGGTTTCCGTGTCGCCGGTGCTTTGCAGGTAGTTATAAAGTACGTCGATAAAAAATAATGAATAATCAAAGAGAAAGGTGTCATCGGCGCGCACATCAGGCTGGACAAAGACATTGGCGGAGACCATGCCGTCTTCCCGGGTATGGCCGGCAAACAAGTACAGGCAGCGGCGGACCAGATCGTGGTGGCCGAAGGTCACGTCATTGACCAACGCCTGCAGGCGCAGGTCGCCGAGCCACAGCCGACGGTCGCGTTTCGGCCCATCCTCAAATACCTCCTGCATGCAGTTTTGCAGGGTGCGAACCGCGACGCTATCAATGGCTTTCAACTGCGGATCGGCGATGACCGCCGGCTGCGGGCTACCGGCTGAGGTAACGGTTTCCAGGGCTATCTCATCGAACTGCAGACGAAATTTGCGCGACAGCGCTTTGACCTCCACCTTCAGGTAGCGCAGGCAGTAGCGACGCGGCAGGTCAACCCGGGCGGGCAGGACGTCGAGCCACAGATCCTGTTGCTGCAACCAGCTACTGCTCAGCCACCCCTGGTACTCGCTGAACGGCTCGCAGACTTCGCTCAGCGTTTCGCCGAAGGTGAAGTGCAGATGGGCCGGGGCATCCGGCGGGCTGCCGACGCTGCGGCAGCTGAACTGCAGGTAGCCAACAAAATGGCTGCCAAAATCAATGATGATGCTGTCGCCGACGCGAAGCGGCTGCTGATAAAACTGCTCAGGCGTGCAGACGGTGTGTCCCCGCCAGCCGTTCAGCGCCGCCGGATCGGCGACGGCTTCGACGATGGCCTGCGGCGCCTGGCGCTGACGATGTAGCGCGGGCGTCAGGGCGGCCGCACGCTCTAATAAATGCGGATGGCGGGTCATCGCCACACTGGAATTGTATTGAATTGCCTGTGACATACTGCGTCCTCTCCATTAGGTTAGGCGCAGCATAGGCCGTCGTCTGGCGGCGCCACCACTCTGGCAATGCCAAACCGTCAGTGAAAATGGCAGGAATAATGAGGTGGGGGCGCTGGCGATCACAAATCCGCACATCGGGCGCGTGGCGAAGGCCGGAATAGATTATCGTGCCCCTGCGCACCAGGCTGTTCAGGATTTGCTGTAATGATGACACTGACCGTTGAGTATTATTTCACCCATCCCCAGGATAAGCTCGGCATGTACGCCAGCGACCCGGAAGATAATAGCCAGGAGCATGGCCACGAGTTTGCCGAGCTGGTGATCGTCGAGGAGGGGCATGGATTACACGTTATTAATGGCCGCCCGCTGTACATCCAGCAGGGCGATGTATTTTACGTCCAGCCTGGCGATGTCCACTATTATGATGAACTGGGGACGCTGAAGCTGATTAATGTCTTAATTAATCCGGCGGTGGCCTTTCGCTATTTACAGCAGATGGAGGGATTGCTGCAGCAATTATCGGCGCAGCGTGCCGCCTGCTATGGCTGGCTGGCGCCGGAGACCCGCAGCTATTGTCGGGAACTAGTGGAAAAGATATTTTCCCCGGCGCTGAGGGCGGCGGATAATACCCCGCAACGGGAGTCTCTCTTTTTCCAACTGGTGACCACCATTCTCACAGCCGAGTCGGAAGCCGAATATAGCAGCACCCGCTATAAACTGCATAAATTACTCACCTGGCTGCAGGAGCACTGTTTCGAAGAACATAACTGGCAGCAGCTGGCGGAGCAATTTCATCTCACCACCCGCACGGCGTTTCGCCATATTAAAGAGGCCACGGGCTTAACGCCGGATAATTATCTGAAACGTCTGCGACTGGTCTCCGCGCGGGTCAAATTACGTGAAACGGAGATGTCCATTACCGAAGTGGCTTATCTGTGCGGCTTCGCCAACAGCAACCACTTTACCACTCTGTATAAAAAAGTGTTTGGCCTGACCCCCAGCGCCGATCGCCGCCGCCCACCGGGTTAAAAGGGGGGCCGCAGGCTGGGCAGGGGAAAAACCTGCCGCCTGCGGCAAGTCACGCTTACTCGTCGAGGGAGTTTGCCCGCACATGACGACCGCTGGCGACAAAATTGCCGGTGCCAAGATGATGCAGGGTATTGAGCTTATCGTCGTCGAACTGCCAGCGTCCGGTGACGAACGCGCGTTCATCGGCGGCGGCAGACACCACCTCCCCGAACAGGGTGTCGTACTGGGTCTGGGCCGCCGTCGCCGGCAGCAGTCGGCACTCCATCCATGCCAGACACTTCTCCTCGATCAGCGGCAACCCCAGCTCCGGGCCGGTCACTACCGGGATCCCCCAGGCATTGAATTTGTCCTCATCGCGGCCGCTGACGCTGCCGACGGCGTAGGTCCAGCTGGCGGCGGCGACGCCGGGGACCACAATGCCGAAGGTGCCGTTGCGCTCGATGATCTCCCGCGTCCAGGTACTTTTATCCACCACGATAGCCACCCGCGGCGGGGCGAATTCCACCGGCATTGACCAGGCGGCGGCCATGACGTTGCGCCGGTCAGACGGGGCATCGTAGCTGGTGATCAAAATGGTCGGGCCGTGGTTGAGCAGGCGGCTGGCGTACTGCAGTTCAACGTGGCGAAAGCGGCTCATAGGCGTTCCTTGAATAATGGGTCGGTTGGCAGGTAACACGTTAAGCCGCAATGAAAATGTAATCAATACGTCATCTCGTCTGACTATAGTCGCCAGCACTAAGTCCCAAAGAGGATCACAATATGTTGGCTCCCCTGATGTTATCCCAGGTGAGCGTGCCCCGTCGGATGTCGGCCGCCGGGCAGGTCTCGCTGTCCCGAAAGGGAGGGCGATGATGCGCACGCTGACCCCTATCACCCTGCAGGAGGTCTCTTTTGCCTTCGCAGAGACTCCCGTTCTTGACCGTTTCTCGTTGCATATCGAACCCGGCCGCATCGTGGCGCTACTGGGTCCGTCCGGCTGCGGCAAAAGCACTTTGCTGCGTCTGCTGGCCGGGCTGAGCGTGCCGGCCAGCGGCGAAATCCGCTTTGGCGACAGGCTGGTCGCCCGCGCAGGATGGGGATTGCCCCCGGAGCAGCGCGATATCGGCATGGTTTTTCAGGATTACGCCCTCTGGCCGCATATGAGCGTGGCGCAGAACGTCGCCTTTCCGCTGCGCATGCGCGGCGTCTCCCGTAGCGAACGCGAGCGCCGGGTGAGCGAGGCGCTGGCGCGGGTAGGCCTCAACGGTTTCGCCGAACGTAAACCCTCTGGTCTTTCTGGCGGTCAGCAGCAGCGGGTGGCGCTGGCGCGGGCGATCGTCGCCGCGCCGCGGGTGCTGCTGTTTGATGAACCGCTCTCCAACCTGGATAGCGAACTGCGCGAATCGCTGTGCGGCGAAATGAGCCGCCTGTTGCGACAGCTCGGCATCACCGCCGTGTATGTCACCCATGATCGACGTGAAGCCGAGCTGTTAGCTGACCAGATTGTCTATTTATCCGCGGGCCGCGTGGCCGCTGTCCGCGCCGTTACGCCAACCTCAGGGGAAGTTGCATGAACACCGTTATGACCGTTAAGAAAGGAGTGGTACTCGCGATGGCTCTTTCCGCCATGATGCTCTCCAGCGCCCATGCGCTGACCGTTTACACCGCCGGACCCGGCTCGCTGGCGAAAAGCCTGGCCAGCGGTTTTGAACAACAGACCGGGGTGAAGGTGACGGTTTTCCAGGCCACCACCGGCAAAGTAATGGCCCGACTGGAGGCCGAGCAGGCCAACCCGCAGGCGGATGTGCTGATCTCCGCCTCGTGGGATACCGCCGAAGATCTGCACCAGCGGGGCTGGTTGCTGCCTTTTGCGAGCGCCAATGCCGACCAGGTACCGGCGAACCTGAAATCGGCGGACTATATCGCCCAGGGCGTCTCCGCCCTGGGCATTGTCTGGAACAGTAAAAGCGGTACCCCGGAACCGAAAGAGTGGCGGGATCTCACCCAGCCGGCGTTTAAAGACAAGGTGACAACCCCCGACCCGGCGCTCTCCGGCGCGTCGCTGGATTTGCTGATCGGGCTGCAAAACAGCATGGGCGACCAGGCCTGGCAACTGTTTGACGATCTGAAAAAGAACGGCATGGTGGTCAGCGGACCCAACGCCCAGGCGGTGACGCCGGTGATGCAGGGGGCGAAAGCGGCGGTGTTTGGCGCGGTGGATTATGTCTCCTACGGCAATATTCAGCAGGGCGAGTCGCTGAAGGTGATCTTCCCGGCCAGCGGAACGGTGATTGCCCCGCGCCCGATGATGATCCTCAAAACCAGCCAGCATGCCGACGATGCCAAAGCCTTTATCGATTATGTTCTGTCGCCGGAAGGTCAGGCGAGGGTTGCCGATGCCTGGCTGATGCCCGCCCGCCGCGACGTGGCGGCCAAACGTCCGTTACTGGACGCGCTGAAGGTGCTGCCCACCACCAGCGAAGGCAGCAGCGAACGGGGCGCCGTGCTCGCCCGCTTCAGTCAGCTGTACGCGCAGTAATTGCTCCTGTTCCTCCGGCGCTGGCCGCCGGGGGACCCCTCAGCTTCAGGAACCGGTTGTGAAACAAACATTCCTTTCCGGCGCGACCCTCGCCGCCCTGGTGATGCTGGTCGCGTTGCCGTTAGTATTTATTCTGCTGCAGGCGATTTTTCCCCATTTTAGCGCCGGTTCGCTCGGGGACGCCTTTGGCGGCGTCTCAGTGCTGCTGGCCGATCCCCAGTTACCGGCGATGCTCGGCGGTACGCTGTGGATCGCCGCCGGCGTGGCGCTGGTCAGCGTAATGATTGGCCTGCCGCTCGGCATCCTGCGCGGTATGTTTTCGCTGCCGCTGCCCCGACTGTGGGATCTCCTGTTTTTGATCCCCTTTCTGACGCCGCCCTATATCTCGGCGCTCTCCTGGATGCTGGCCCTGCAAAGCCAGGGCTATCTGCAGCAGCTGACCGGCTGGCAATTGAACGATCTGCTGTTCAGCCGCAGCGGTATCGTGCTGGTGATGACCTTTAATATTTTCCCGGTGGTGTACTTTGCCGTCTCCCGCAGCCTGCTGGCGAGCGGGACCCGGCTGGCGGTGGTCGCCCGCGTCCATGGCGCCACCGCCTGGCGCGCCTTCTGGCACGTGACACTGCCGATGCTCTCCCCGGCGCTGGCGGCGGGCACGCTGTTGGCGTTTACCCTCGCTATCGAGGAGTTTGGTGTACCGGCGGCGCTGGGCAGCCGGGCGGGAGTGGTGATGCTGACGGTCGGTATTGAGAAAAAGCTGGCCGACTGGCCGGTGGACCTTACCGGCGCCGCGCTGCTGTCGCTGCTGTTGATGGCGGTGGCGTTGTTCGCCTGGTGGCTGCAAAAGCGGCTGGTGGGGGAGAAAGAGGTCACCAGCGTCACCGGCAAGCCGGGAGAAAACCGCGGGGCATCGCTGGGCTGGATGACGCTGCCCGCCGTGCTGGTGATGGCGGCCGTCGGCGGCCTGGCGGTCGGCGTCCCTGCCGCCTCGATGATGCTCACCAGCGTGATGGGCACGCTCTCAGGGGGCGTGAGTGTTGAGAATGTCACGCTACGTCACTTCGCGGCGCTGTTTGACCAGCAGGGGGATGCCCTGTCGGCCCTCGGCACCAGCCTGTCGCTGGCCCTGGGCTCGGCGCTGATCGTCGGCGTGCTGGGCCTGCTGGCCGCCTGGCTGGTGATGGTGCAGAAGATTAAAGGGCGCGGGATGGTGGACGCGCTGTCGCTGATGCCGGCGGCGCTGCCGGGCGTGGTGGTAGGCGTCGGTTTGATCCTGCTGTGGAATCAGCCTTTCTGGCCGCGCTCGCCCTATAACACGCTGTGGATGTTGCTGCTCTCCTATTGCTGCCTGCTGTTGCCCTGGCCGGTGCGCTATGTCGGCAGCGCGCTGCGCCAGCTGGGCCCCAATCTTGAGTCCGCCGCCCGGGTGCACGGGGCGTCGCCACTGCAGGCGCTGCGGTTGATTGTCCTGCCGCTGGTCTTTCCGGCGCTGCTGGCGGCGATGCTGATGGTGTTCGCGGTGGCCTCCCGGGAGCTGGTGACCTCGCTGCTGCTCTCTCCAGCCGGTACGCAAACCGTGGCGGTGTTTATCTGGCGCCAGTTCGAACAGGGCTCCGTCGGTCAGGGCATGGCGATGGCCAGCCTGACGCTGTTGACCGGTCTGGTCCTGATGCTGACGGCGCTGGCGCTGATGCAGCGCAGCACGCGCGGTTAACGACAAGCGCACAAAAAAGACGGTCGGCGCGGAAAAATAGGCTATAAATGTCGGACACCTACAGCTGGAGGCCTTGATGAGTCCCTTTTTACGCGCCTATTTTTCCCGTCTGGGCTGGACGGGTGAGCCTGATGTATCCATTGATACCCTGCGCGAACTGCATCTGCAGCATAACAGCGCCATCCCCTTTGAAAACCTCGACGTCCTGCTGCCGCGTGAGATCCACCTTGACGATCGGGCGCTGGAAGAGAAGCTGATCGCCGCCCGCCGCGGGGGGTATTGTTTTGAGCAAAATGGTCTCCTTGAGCGCGTGCTGCGCGAGATAGGCTTTAACGTCCGCAGCCTGCTTGGCCGCGTAGTGCTGGCCAATCCGCCGCAGATGCCGCCGCGTACTCACCGTTTATTGCTGGTGGAAGTGGCGGGCGAGCGCTGGATCGCCGACGTCGGCTTCGGCGGCCAGACGCTGACCGCGCCGATCAAACTGCTGGCCGATATCCCCCAGCAAACGCCGCATGGCAGCTATCGTCTGGTGCATGAAGGGGATGAGTGGACGCTGCAGTTCAACCATCACGAGCACTGGCAGTCGATGTACCATTTCGATTTAGGCCGCCAGTATGCGTCTGATTATGTGATGGGCAACTTCTGGTCGGCGCACTGGCCACAGTCTCACTTCCGTCACCATCTGCTGATGTGCCGTCATCTGCCGGACGGCGGCAAAATGACCCTCACCAATTTCCACTTTACCCACTGGGAGAATAACCACGTGGTGGAGAAGATCGATTTTGCCGATGTCTCCGCGCTGTATGAAGCGCTGCAGACCCGCTTCGGGCTGGGCGTGGACGATCCTAAACATGGCTTTAGTGAAGCGGCGCTGGCGGCGGTAATGGCGGCGTTCGATACCCATCCGGAAGCCGGGAAGTAAATTTCCTGATACCCGGTGGCGCTGCGCTGACCGGGCCTGAGGGAAAGCTATCGAATGAAGATAGAAGCGTTTTGCAGGCCGGATAAGGCGTAGCCGCCATCCGGCAAACTAACGGCGCAACGGGGTCAATGGCCTTCGCCAGCAGTCAGTGCCCGCGATGGATCCCTGCCACGCTCTGGCAGCGTCCGCTAAAACAATTCCATGGTAATCATCTTATTCAAATAACGGCTAAACGCTGCATCGTCCAGGGCCTGGGTGCCAAGGGCGTAAATCCCGTCGAGGCCGCACACCAGGGCGATAAAACGCCAGGCGATATCTGCCGGTGGTTCAGACGAATGAAATTCGCCGCAGGCGAGGCCCTGCTCGATGATGGCGACGGTCTCTTCATGCCACATGTTCATGGTCAGCAGGTAGGCCGCTTTGATGTCCGGGTCGCTGTCGGCCAGCACCTGGCCTTCGCGCCACAGGCGGATATAGGGCTCCAGCCGGCCATCTTCGCTGCCGATCATCGAGAATAACCGCTCGCGCCAGCTGGCGTCTTCGGCCACCAGCGGCATATCGAGCATCTCGCGGATCAGACGGATGAAAACCTGTGATTTCAGCTCGCCGATGGAGGAGAAGTGGTGGTGCAACTGCCCGGCGGCCACCTCGGCTTCGCGGGCGATCTGCCGCACGGTCATGGCGGCAAAGCCGCCGCGCAGCGCCAGCCGCATGGCGGCCTGCATAATCCCTTCCCGTCGTGCATCCCGCTGTAAATAGTGCATAGAACCCCGCTGTCATCTGGCTTTGGCCGAGTGTAACAAAAAGTTGGACATGCGTTCAACAATCCGGCAGGATCGCCATCCTGGACGTGTGTCCAATTTCCAACATTGAGGTACAAGCTATGTCACGGCAATGGATGACGCTGATGGCGATTTTGCTGGTTTATATTCCGGTGGCGATTGACGCCACGGTATTGCATGTGGCCGCGCCGACGCTCAGCGTCGCGCTGGGTAGCAGCGGCAATGAGCTGCTGTGGATTATTGATATCTACTCCTTAGTCATGGCCGGTATGGTGCTGCCGATGGGCGCCCTCGGCGATAAAATCGGCTTCAAGCGCCTGCTGCTGCTCGGCAGCGCCATTTTTGGCGTCGCCTCGCTGTGCGCCGCGCTGTCGCCAACGGCCCTGACGCTGATTGCCTCACGCGCTTTGCTGGCGGTGGGGGCGGCGATGATCGTCCCGGCGACGCTGGCTGGGATCCGCAGCACCTTTGCCGAGGCCAGCCAGCGCAATATGGCGCTGGGTCTGTGGGCGGCGGTGGGCTCCGGCGGCGCGGCTTTTGGCCCGCTGGTGGGCGGCATGCTGCTGGAGCATTTCTACTGGGGGTCGGTATTCCTGATCAACGTACCGATCGTGCTGGTGGTTATCGCCATTAATGCGAAGGTGGTGCCGCGCCAGCCTGCGCGCCGCGAACAACCGCTCAATCTGCTGCAGGCGCTCATTTTAATTGCCTCGATCCTGATGCTGGTGTTTAGCGCGAAATCGGCGCTGAAGGGCCAGCTGACGCTGTGGCTCACCGCACTGGTGGCGATCAGCGGGGCGGCGATGCTCACCTGGTTTATCCGCAAGCAGCTGTCGGCGACCCGCCCGATGGTGGATATGCGGCTCTTCACCCATCGTATTATTTTAAGCGGGGTGATGATGGCGATGACGGCCCTGATTACTCTGGTCGGTTTTGAACTGCTGATGGCGCAGGAGCTGCAGTTTGTGCATCAGAAAACGCCGTTCGAGGCGGGGATGTTTATGCTGCCAGTGATGGTCGCTAGCGGCTTCAGCGGCCCGATCGCCGGAATACTGGTGTCGAAACTGGGACTGCGGCAGGTCGCGACGGGCGGAATGTTGCTCAGCGCCTTCAGCTTTTTGGGCCTCGCGCTGACCGATTTCAGCAGTCAGCCGTGGCAGGCGTGGGGGCTGATGACGCTGCTGGGCTTCAGCGTCGCCAGCGCGCTGCTGGCCTCCAGCTCCGCGATTATGGCGGCGGCGCCGAAGGAGAAAGCGGCAGCAGCCGGGGCCATCGAAACCATGGCCTATGAACTTGGCGCCGGTCTTGGCATTGCGCTGTTCGGGCTGATCCTGACCCGCAGCTACAGCGCCACCATTGTGCTACCGTCCGGGCTGAGTGAGTCCATGGCGCAGCAGGCGTCGTCGTCAATCGGCGAGGCGGTCAGCCTGACGCAGGCGCTGCCCGCCGGGATGGCTGAGGCGCTGATGGCGGCGGCGAAGGCGGCCTTTACCCAGGCTCACAGCCTGGTGCTGGCGACGGCGGGCGTACTGCTTCTGCTGCTGGCGGCCGGCATCTGGCGCAGCCTGGCGAGCGTGGCGAAACCGCAGTCAACGCTATAGCTGTAGCGACAGGTCCATCGCCGCGCGTCGAAGCGGGGCGAGGGCCTTCTCTTTTAACGCCGCGGCGCTGGTCGTCGCGGCGGGGACCCCGACATTCAGGGCGGCCACCACCTGGCCATGGCGTGACAGCACGGGCACCGCCAGCGAACACAACCCCACCTCAATCTGCCGGTCGGCGAGGGCATAGCCCTGCATGCGCACCCGGGCAATCTCCGCGCGTAGCCCGGGCATATCGCACAGAGTGTGCGGGGTGTAGCGGATTAACGCTGCTCGTGACAGTGTCACCTCAAGCTGTTCCTCCGGCAGCGCGCTCAACAACACCCGTCCCATAGAGGTCGCCCACGCCGGCAGGCGACTGCCGCGCCCCAGGTCGACGCTCAGTAAATTATTGACTGCCGCGCGGGCGATATAGAGCACGTTATCGCCATCCAGCGTCGCCGCTGAGCAGGATTCGCCGAGCGCTTTGCCGAGGCTATCCAGCGCCGTCTGCGCCACCTTGGCCAGCGGCGTACCGGCCAGATAGGCGTGGCCGACGGCCAGCACCCGGGGCAGCAGTTCATAGCTGCGGCCATCCGGACTGTGCACCATGCCCAGCGCGGCGAGGGTATACAGGCAACGGCGTACCGCCGCGCGGGAGATTTGGGTTTTCTGGCTCAACTGAGAAATGGTCAGCCGCTGGCGCTGGGGAGTAAAAGCGTTAAGGACCTCCAGCCCGCGGGCCAGAGACAGCATAAAGTTGGGATCGTGCTCGGCCTGCCTGGCGCTCAAGGTGGTGGGGGTATGGTCACGCATTGATTCCCTCTCCGTTGCAATGCAAAGCTCACGGGGCATCACTATACCGTGCGCAAACTGCACCGTCCTGAATTGTGCCGGTTTTACCACCGCGATCACATTATTAACTGCCTTTTAACAAACGTGCCGATAATCGCACAACATTTCGATTATCGCCGTTGACCAGCCGCCAGGCTGAACCCTATTGTCAATGGCACACACCTCCCCGTTATGGATGTGGGTACAAAAAGTTATACATCTCATCAGGAACCGAAAATGACCGCCACCGTAGAACGTATTGAGAGCTGGATAGTGGATGTCCCGACCATCCGGCCACACAAGTTATCGATGACCACCATGGGCTGCCAGACGCTGGTGATCGTGCGGCTTACCCGCTCCGACGGCATCTGCGGCATCGGCGAAGCCACCACCATTGGTGGTTTGAGCTATGGCGTCGAGAGCCCGGAGGCTATCTCGTCGGCGATAACCCATTATCTGACGCCGCTGTTGAAAGGGCTGCCGGCCGATAACCTGAATGCGCTGACGGCGCGTATGAACAGCGCCATTAGAGGCAATACTTTCGCAAAGTCTGCCATTGAAACCGCACTCCTTGATGCCCAGGGCAAAGCTTTAGGGCTACCGGTATCGGCGCTGCTCGGCGGCGCGCTGCAAACGTCGTTGCCGGTGCTGTGGACGTTAGCCAGCGGCGATACCGCGAAAGATATCGCCGAAGGGGAAACACTGTTAGCCGAGCGCCGTCATCAGGCGTTCAAGCTGAAAATTGGCGCACGGGAATTAGCCACCGACCTGCGTCATACCCGGGCCATTGTGGAAGCCTTAGGCGATCGCGCCAGCATTCGCGTTGACGTTAATCAGGCCTGGGACGCCGCGACCGGCGCGAAGGGCTGTCGCGAGCTGGCGGCGATGGGCGTCGATCTTATCGAACAGCCGGTCAGCGCCCACGACAATGCTGCACTGGTGCGCCTGAGCCAGCATATTGAAACTGCGATCCTCGCGGATGAAGCGGTCGCGACCGCTTACGATGGTTACCAACTGGCGCAACAGGGATTTACCGGCGCTTATGCCCTGAAAATCGCCAAAGCCGGGGGACCGAACAGCGTGCTGGCGCTGGCCCGCGTCGCCCAGGCGGCGGGGGTTGGCCTGTATGGCGGCACCATGCTGGAAGGGACCGTCGGTACCGTCGCGTCGCTGCACGCCTGGTCGACGCTGCCGCTGCAGTGGGGCACTGAGATGTTCGGCCCGCTGCTCCTCAAAGACGATATTGTCAGCGTGCCACTCACCTTTGCCGATGGTCAGGTAGCGCTCCCGCAGACGCCAGGGCTCGGCGTGGAGCTGGATGAAGACAAGCTGCGCTTCTATTCCCGTAAAGCATAACAGGAGTAAATAATGCTATTTAAAGTGGAGATGACCGTTAATATTCCGCTCGGTTTTCCTGCCGCCGAAGCGGATGAAATTAAACAACGCGAGAAAGCCTATTCGCAGCAATTACAACGTGAAGGCAAATGGCGACATATCTGGCGCGTCGCCGGTCTTTACGCCAATGTCAGCATTTTCGATGTTCGAGATGCCGAAGAGTTACATCAAATTTTAATGGGATTGCCGCTGTATCCCTTTATGGATATTCGCGTCGAGGCGCTGTGCCGTCATCCCTCGTCTGTTCGTGAAGACGATAGCTAATAATAATAACATCTGACCTCATGCCGGGAACACCCGGCAAATATCCTACAACGATAAGAGAGAATAATTATGAGTAATGCTTTCGTACAACAAGAAGCCGTGCAGAAATTATTACGTGAAGGCGCGGGGTTAAATGTCCCTGGCGGTAATGAACGTTTTAAAGCCATCGTCCACCGTTTGCTGGAGAATATCTGCACGCTGATCGATGACTATAACGTCACAGAAGAAGAGTTCTGGCACGCGGTGAACTATCTGCACGAGCTGGGTGGGCGTCAGGAAGCGGCGCTGCTGGCGGCCGGGCTGGGACTGGAGCATTTCCTCGACCTGCGTCAGGACGCCATTGATGCGGCGGCGCGGCGGGAAACCGGTACCCCGCGCACCATCGAAGGGCCGCTGTATGTGGCCAATGCGCCGCTGGCCGACAGCCACGCCCGGATGGATGATGGCACTGATGCCGGGGAAGTAATGTGGCTGCATGGTCAGGTTAAAGATAATCAGGGCCAGCCGATCGCTAACGCCATTGTTGATATCTGGCACGCCAATACCCTCGGTAATTACTCGTTTTTCGATCAAAGTCAGAGCGACTACAACCTCCGTCGCCGGATCCGCACTGGCGCCGATGGCCGCTACAGCGTGCGCAGCATCATGCCTTCCGGCTACGGCTGCCCGCCGGATGGTCCGACGCAGAAGTTGCTGGATCAGTTAGGCCGCCACGGCAACCGTCCGGCGCACATTCACTTCTTCGTCTCCGCCCCGGGCCATAAGCATCTGACCAGCCAGATTAACCTCAGCGGCGATAAATATCTGTGGGATGATTTTGCCTTTGCTACCCGCGACGGTCTGATTGCCGACCCGGTAAAAGTGACCGACCGCGAGACCATCGCGCAGCGCGATCTTGAGGGAGAGCACACCGAGGTCTGTTTTGATTTCACCCTGTGTAAAGCCCTGAACGCCGACGAAGAGCACCGCGGCACCCGCCTGCGCGCCAAAGAGTAACCGGCATTATCGGCCCCGGGCACGCCGCTGCCCGGGCCAGACATTGCACCCGAAAACGACAAATTCACCCTGTTTCTTTCATCCTGAATCCTGCAGGAGGAGTTAACTCATGCAAAAAACGCTATCAGCGCTTAAAGACAAAATTAACAAAGCGTTAATTGTCGACCGTGAAAATCATATTTACCGTTGCCACCGCTCTATATTTACCGATCAGCAGTTATTTGATTTTGAAATGAAACATATCTTCGAAGGTAATTGGGTGTTTCTCGCCCATGAAAGCCAGATTGCCGAGCCGGGAGATTATTATACTCTGACGCTGGGACGGCAGCCGGTTATTATTACTCGCGATAAAAAGAATGAATTGCATGCATTAATTAATAGCTGTGCCCACCGCGGCGCCATGTTATGTCGACGCAAAACCGGGAATAAAAATTCGTTTACCTGTCCGTTCCACGGCTGGACCTTCAGCAATAACGGCAAATTATTAAAAGCCAAAGATGAGAGCACCGGCGCCTATCCTGACACCTTCAAACATGAAGGGGCTCACGATCTGCAAAAATTGCCGCGTTTTCAGTCTTACCGCGGTTTCTTATTCGGTAGCCTCAATGCGGACGTGCAGCCGCTGGAGGCCTATCTCGGCGAAACCCGCAAAATCATCGATCTGATCGTCGATCAGGCGCCGGAAGGACTGGAAGTGCTGAAGGGCTCGTCGAGCTACGTTTACGAAGGCAACTGGAAGCTGGGCGCGGAGAACGGCGCCGATGGTTATCACGTCAGCGTGGTGCACTGGAATTACGCCTCAACCATGTCACGCCGCAACTATGAAGCGGAAGGGACGCATGCGGTTGACGCCAACGGCTGGTCAAAGAGCGTCGGCGGCGGCTACGGATTTGACAACGGCCATATGTTGCTGTGGACCCGCGCGTTGAACCCGGAAGTGCGCCCGGTCTATGCCCACCGCGACCGTCTGCAGGCGGAGTTCGGTGAACTGCGCGCCGACCAGATGGTCAATGAAACCCGCAACCTGTGCCTGTATCCCAACGTCTACCTGATGGATCAGTTTTCTACCCAGATCCGCGTAATTCGCCCGATTGCGGTCGATAAAACCGAAGTCACCATCTGGTGTTTTGCGCCGAAAGGGGAATCAGACCAGGCCCGGGCGTTACGCATCCGCCAGTACGAAGATTTCTTTAACGTCAGCGGAATGGGGACGCCGGACGATCTGGAAGAGTTCAGCGCCTGCCAGCGCGGCTATCTTGGCGAAAATCTGGCATGGAGCGACCTCAGCCGCGGCGCGCTACGTTGGGTCGACGGCCCGGATGAACACGCCAGGCACGCGGGTTTTACGCCGCGGCTAAGCGGGGTGAAATCGGAAGATGAGGCGCTGTATATTGCCCATCATCACCACTGGCAAACGGTCATGCTGGCGGCGCTGGAACAGGAACAGCAGCGCTACAACCAGTCCATTACCCAGCGCGTGGAGGTGGCCTGATGCTGAATCTCGAACAAGTTCGTCAGTTTCTCTATTACGAAGCCCGCCTGTTGGATGACCGTCAGTGGGATGAGTGGCTGAGTTGTTACAGCCCGCAGGTGGTCTACTGGATGCCGGCATGGGGCGACGATGACCAGCTGACGCGCGACCCGCAAAAAGAGATTTCACTTATCTACTACCCCAACCGTGAAGGACTGGAGGATCGTGTCTATCGCATTAAAACCGAACGTTCCGGCGCCAGCACGCCGGAGCCGCGTACCACGCACATTATCAGCAATGTCGAGCTGATGGGCGAGAGCGATGAGGGGCTTGCGGTGCGCTACAACTGGGTCACCTGGAGCCATCGCTATCAACACACGGATGCCTATTTCGGCTCTACCTGCTGCACGCTAATTGAGCAGGACGGCAGGCCGCAGATCGTTCGTAAAACGGTACGCCTGAATAACGACTATATCCGTCAGGTTATCGACGTTTACCACATTTAAGAGGCGCTTATGACTTTTAATATTGCTCTTAATTTTGAGGACGGCATTACGCGATTTATTCAATGCAATGCCGGGGAGAAGGTGCTGGATGCGGCCTATCGCCAGAAGGTAAACCTGCCGATGGACTGTTCGGACGGCGTTTGCGGTACCTGCAAATGCCATTGCGCCAGCGGTGAATACGATCTGGGTGAAGATTATCTCGACGAGGCGTTAAGCGACGACGAAGCGCAGAATCGCCAGGTGCTGACCTGCCAGATGGTCCCGACCAGCGACTGTGTGATCGACGTGCCGGTGGCCGCCGCCCAGTGCAAAACCGCGCTGACCAACACCGGGGCGCAGGTGCGGCAGGTGAATTGTCTGTCCGATACCGCCATCGAACTGGTGGTCGCCCTGGATGAGCCGCTGGCTTTTCTGCCGGGACAGTACATTAACATTCAGGTACCGGGCACGCCTCATGTGCGCGCCTACTCATTTAGCTCGCTGCCGGGTTCTCTTGAAGGGCGCTTTCTTATTCGTAACGTGCCTGGCGGCATGATGAGCCAGTGGTTAACCCAGCAGGCGCGGCCCGACGATCGTCTGACCCTCAGCGGCCCCATGGGCAGCTTCTATTTGCGCAGCGGCGAACGCCCGCTGCTCATGCTGGCGGGCGGCACCGGGCTGGCGCCGCTGCTGTCCATGTTACACACCCTGCAAACACAGGGCAGTCAGCGCCCGGTAACGCTACTGTACGGCGTGACCCGCGATTGCGATCTGGTGAAAACCGACGCGCTGGATGCGTTTAACCAACAACTGACGGGATATCGCTGGCTGCCGGTGGTGGCGGATGAAAACAGTACCTGCCCGCAGCGCGGTTTTGTCACCGACCATCTCGATGACGCGATGCTGAATAACGGCGACGTTGACATCTATCTTTGCGGACCGCCGCCGATGGTCAACGCGGTCGCCACGGCGCTGCGCGACAGAGGAATTTCCCCGGCAGGCTTCTGGTATGAAAAATTTATCGCCAGCCAGAGCGCGGCGGCATAAGGAGGCAGTATGCGTTTTACCGATAAAGTCGTCGCTATCACCGGCGCGGCGCAGGGGATTGGCCGCCAGACCGCGGAGCAGGCGGCAGCCGAAGGCGCTGCTCTGTTGCTGATTGACCGCTCGCCTTACGTACACGAACTGGCTGCCGTACTAGCCCTGGCCGGAAGTCAGGTACTGGCGCTGGAGGCTGACCTTGAGCAGTGGCAGAGTACCGAGCAGGCGTTTGCCGCTGGGATCGCGCATTTTGGCCGCCTCGATGTGTTAATCAATAACGTCGGGGGGACTATCTGGGCGCGACCTTTCGCTGAATATCAGCCAGAACAAATTGAGAAAGAGATCCGCCGCTCGCTGTTCCCCACCTTGTGGGGCTGCCGCGCGGCGCTCCCCGGGATGCTGAAGCAGGGGAAAGGCAGCATCGTCAATATCTCGTCGGTGGCGACGGCGGGGGTGAACCGGGTGCCTTATTCGGCGGCGAAAGGCGGCGTTAACGCGCTGACCCGGTCGATTGCCATGGAGTACAGCGGCAGCGGTATTCGGATTAACGCCGTCGCGCCTGGCGGGACGGAGGCGCCGCCACGTCTGACGCCGCGCAACGATGAGCAGCCGAGCGAGCAGGAAACGGCGTGGTATCAGCAGGTGGTCGATCAGACGGTAGCGAGCAGTCTGCTGCACCGGTACGGCACGCTGGCGGAACAGGCGAATGCGATCCTGTTTCTCGCCAGCGATGAGGCCAGCTATATCACCGGCGTGACGCTACCGGTAGCGGGCGGCGATCTCGGCTAGCGGCGGGTGGCGTACCAGCAGAGCAGGGAGCCGAGACACACCATCCCGGCCCCCTGCCAGAAAGACCACGACAGTGTAGCGCTAAGCAGGACAGCCGCCAGCGCGGAAGAGAGTACCGGCGTGAAGTACGAGGCCGCCGCCAGCAGGCTGACGTTGCCGTGCAGGATCCCGACGTTCCACGCCGCGTAGGCCAGCCCCAGCGCCACAGAGACCGTCATCAGCTTAATGACTACCGGCCAGCTAAACAGCATCGGCGGCTGGTCGCTGGCGAGAAATTTCAGCCATAGCGTCAGGGCGGTTAACAGGACAAAGAGGGTAATGCCATTTTTACCTTTGGCGTACTTCGCGGTCACCGTGCAGTACGCCGCCCAGATAAACGCCCCGACAAATGCCAGAATGTAGCTCAGCGGGCTGGACACCACGTTATTGATGATTTCCTCGGGGTTGAGCCCGTGCTCGCCGCCAAGTACCCAGCTCACGCCGAACAGCGCCAGCAATAAGCCGGGGATCACCAGCCAGCTGCTTTTCTGGCCATTAAAGAGAATGGCGAACAAAATCGTCAGGCTGGGCCACAGGTAATTGACCATCCCCACTTCAATGGCCTGCTGGCGAGTGGCGGCGAACCCCAGCGACAGGGCGAGGCAGATTTCATAGCTGACAAACAGCACGCTGCCAGCCAGCAGATAGCGGCGCGGGATCTGGTGCAGGTTGGGAAAGCCAACGGTAAAAATGAGCAGCAGGCCGCTGAGGCTATAAATCATCGCCGCGCCGCCAACCGGGCCTAACCCTTCGCTGACGCCGCGAATCAATCCGACCATCGTGCTCCATAAGATAATGGCGGCGAAGCCGATTGATGTCGCTCTCTTTTTTTGCATATTTAACCTGATAGTGACGCAAACGCAGCCGGAATTTATAACATCTTTTGCCGGTCGATGGTCGATATTTCCCGCCGGCGTTAACTCTTTGGTATTAGTCAAACTCGTCGCCGCTGACTATTAAGGGGGCGAGCGTTTTCGACCTTGATTTGACGCAAATAAAACAAAGGTATTGCTGTTAGTTTCCTCCGCGCGATGAATCAACATCCTGCATGGAGGAATGCAATGGACGTCAGCCGCAGAAAGTTCTTTAAGATCTGCGCAGGCGGTATGGCCGGAACCACAGCCGCCGCCCTGGGCTTTGCCCCTAAAATGGCGCTGGCTCAGGCACGCAATTTCAAATTGCTGCGTGCGAAAGAGATCCGCAACACCTGCACTTACTGCTCCGTGGGCTGTGGGCTATTAATGTATAGCCTCGGCGACGGCGCGAAAAACGCCAAAGATGCGATTTACCATATTGAAGGGGACCCGGACCATCCGGTGAGCCGCGGCGCGCTGTGCCCGAAAGGCGCAGGCCTGCTGGACTATGTCCACAGTGAAAACCGCCTGCGTTATCCGCAATACCGCGCCCCGGGCTCGGATAAATGGCAGCGCATCTCCTGGGATGAAGCTTTTAACCGCATCGCCAGACTGATGAAAGCCGACCGCGACGCCAACTTTATTGAAAAGAACGAGCAGGGCGTGACGGTTAACCGCTGGCTTTCCACCGGCATGCTGTGCGCCTCGGCGGCAAGCAATGAGACTGGCATGCTGACGCAAAAATTTGTGCGTTCGCTCGGCATGCTGGCGGTAGACAACCAGGCACGCGTCTGACACGGACCAACGGTAGCAAGTCTTGCTCCAACATTTGGTCGCGGTGCGATGACCAACCACTGGGTTGATATCAAAAACGCTAACGTTGTGGTGGTGATGGGCGGCAACGCCGCCGAAGCGCATCCGGTGGGATTCCGCTGGGCGATGGAAGCGAAAAACAATAACGATGCCACGCTTATCGTCGTCGACCCGCGCTTTACGCGTACCGCGTCGGTGGCCGATATCTATGCGCCGATTCGTTCCGGTACCGACATTACCTTCCTGTCGGGCGTGCTGCTGTACCTGATCGAAAATAATAAGATCAATGCCGAGTACGTGAAGCATTACACCAATGCCAGTCTGCTGGTGCGGGATGATTTTGCCTTCGAAGAGGGCCTGTTCAGCGGCTACGATGCCGAAAAACGTCAGTACGATAAATCGTCCTGGAACTACCAGTTCGATGAAAACGGCTACGCCAAACGCGATAAAACGCTCAGCCATCCGCGCTGCGTGTGGAATCTGCTCAGGCAGCATGTTTCCCGCTACACGCCGGAAGTGGTGGAGAATATCTGCGGTACGCCGAAAGCGGACTTCCTTAAAGTGTGTGAGGTGCTGGCGTCAACCAGCGCCGCGGACCGCACCACCACCTTCCTGTATGCCCTGGGCTGGACGCAGCACACCGTCGGCGCGCAGAACATCCGCACCATGGCGATGATCCAGTTGCTGCTCGGCAATATGGGCATGGCCGGCGGCGGCGTCAACGCGCTGCGCGGCCACTCCAATATTCAGGGGCTGACCGATTTGGGCCTGTTGTCGACCAGTCTGCCGGGTTATTTGACGCTGCCATCCGATAAACAGAGCGATCTGCAAAGTTATCTTAGCGCCAACACGCCGAAAGCGACGTTGCCCGACCAGGTGAACTACTGGAGCAACTACCCGAAATTCTTCGTCAGCCTGATGAAATCGTTCTATGGCGAGGCGGCGCAGAAAGAGAATGACTGGGGCTTCAACTGGTTGCCGAAATGGGATCAGGCCTACGACGTTATCAAGTACTTCAATATGATGGATAGCGGCAACGTCACTGGCTATATCTGTCAGGGCTTCAACCCGGTAGCGTCCTTCCCGGACAAAAACAAAGTGGTCCGCAGTCTCAGCAAGCTGAAGTATCTGGTGGTTATCGATCCGCTGGTGACCGAGACCTCGACCTTCTGGCAGAACCACGGCGAGTCTAATGATGTCGACCCGTCGGCGATTCAGACCGAAGTCTTCCGTCTGCCGTCGACCTGCTTTGCTGAAGAAGATGGCTCGATCGCCAACTCCGGTCGCTGGCTGCAGTGGCACTGGAAAGGCCAGGACGCACCGGGGGAAGCGCGCAACGATGGCGAAATCCTGGCTGGGATCTATCATCGTCTGCGCGAGCTGTACCGTCGCGAAGGCGGGAAGGGCGCGGAACCGCTGCTGAAAATGAGCTGGAGCTATAAGCAGCCAGATCACCCGGAATCGGCAGAAGTGGCTAAAGAGAACAACGGCTACGCGCTGGCGGATCTCTACGATCAAAATGGCGCTCTGCTGGCGAAAAAAGGCCAACTACTCAATAGCTTCGCGCTGCTGCGCGATGACGGCAGCACCGCGTCGTCGTGCTGGATCTATACCGGCAGCTGGACCGAGCAGGGTAACCAGATGGCGAATCGTGATAACGCCGATCCTTCGGGCCTGGGCAATACGCTGGGATGGGCCTGGGCGTGGCCGCTCAATCGTCGGGTGCTGTATAACCGCGCTTCGGCTGATATTAACGGCAAGCCGTGGGATGCGAAGCGGATGCTGATCCAGTGGAACGGCAGCAAGTGGGTCGGAAATGATATTCCGGACTTCAATACTGCGCCGCCGGGGAGCAACACCGGGCCGTTTATCATGCAGCAGGAGGGACTTGGCCGCCTGTTTGCGCTGGATAAACTGGCGGAAGGGCCGTTCCCGGAACACTACGAGCCGATGGAAACCCCGCTGGGCACCAACCCGCTGCACCCGAAGGTGGTCTCCAGCCCGGTGGTGCGTCTGTATGAAGAGGACGCCATCCGCCTGGGTAAGAAGGATAAGTTCCCGTATGTCGGCACCACCTATCGTCTGACCGAGCATTTCCACACCTGGACCAAGCATGCGCTGCTCAATTCCATCGCGCAGCCGGAACAGTTTGTCGAAATCAGCGAAGGGCTGGCGAAAAGCAAAGGTATCGCCAACGGCGACTGGGTGAACGTCAGCAGCAAACGCGGCTTTATTCGCGCGGTTGCCGTGGTGACCCGGCGCCTGCGCACGCTGAACGTCAACGGCCAGCAGGTCGAAACCGTCGGGATCCCGCTGCACTGGGGCTTTGAAGGCGTGGCCCGCAAAGGCTATATCGCCAACACCCTGACGCCTAACGTCGGCGATTCCAACTCGCAAACGCCGGAGTATAAGGCGTTTCTGGTCAACATCGAGAAAGCGTAAGGAGCGATTCAATGGCGATGGAAACACAAGACATTATTAAACGCTCCGCGACCAACCCGATCACGCCCGCGCCGCGCGCGCGGGACTATAAGGCGGAAGTCGCCAAGCTAATCGATGTCTCTTCCTGCGTGGGCTGTAAAGCCTGCCAGGTGGCCTGTTCTGAGTGGAATGACATCCGCGATGAAGTGGGGCACTGCGTCGGCGTGTACGACAATCCGGCGGATCTCAGCGCCAAATCCTGGACGGTAATGCGCTTTAGCGAGACCGAACAGAACGGCAAGCTGGAGTGGCTTATCCGCAAGGATGGCTGTATGCACTGCGAGGAACCGGGTTGCCTGAAAGCCTGCCCCTCCGCCGGGGCGATTATTCAGTACGCCAACGGCATCGTCGATTTCCAGCAGGAAAACTGCATCGGCTGCGGCTACTGCATTGCCGGGTGTCCGTTTAATATCCCGCGCCTCAATAAAGAGGATAACCGGGTCTATAAATGCACCCTGTGCGTGGATCGGGTCAGCGTCGGCCAGGAACCGGCCTGCGTGAAAACCTGTCCGACCGGCGCGATCCACTTCGGCACGAAAAAAGAGATGCTGGAAGTGGCGCAGGAGCGGGTGGATAAGCTTAAAAAACGCGGTTATGCCAACGCCGGGATCTACAACCCGCAGGGCGTAGGCGGCACCCACGTGATGTACGTCCTGCATCATGCCGACCAGCCGGAGCTGTATCACAAGCTGCCGAAGGAACCGCAGATCGATACCAGTATCAGTCTGTGGAAGGGGGCGCTGAAACCGCTGGCGGCGGCGGGCTTTATCGCCACCTTCGCCGGGCTTATCTACCACTACATCGGTATCGGGCCGAACAAGGAAGTTGATGACGACGAGGAGGAGCATGATGAGTAAATCGAAGATGATTGTGCGCACGACGTTTATCGATCGTGCCTGTCACTGGACGGTGGTTATCTGTTTCTTCCTCGTGGCACTGTCGGGAATATCGTTTTTCTTCCCGACGCTGCAGTGGCTAACGGAAACCTTCGGCACCCCGCAGATGGGGCGTATCCTGCACCCGTTCTTTGGGGTGCTGATTTTTGTCGCGCTGATGTTTATGTTTGTGCGTTTTGTCCACCACAATATTCCAGATAAACAGGATATCCCCTGGCTGAAAGGTATCGTGGAGGTGCTGAAAGGCAACGAACATAAGGTCGCGCGCGTCGGTAAATATAACGCCGGGCAGAAGATGATGTTCTGGACCATCATGAGCATGATTTTCGTGCTGCTGGTGACCGGGATGATTATCTGGCGCCCGTACTTTGCAGAATATTTCCCGATTCCAGTTATCCGTTACAGCCTGCTGATACACGCCACTTCGGCAATTATCCTGATCCACGCGATCCTCATCCATATGTACATGGCATTCTGGGTTAAAGGGTCGATTAAAGGCATGATTGAAGGTAAGGTCAGCCGCCGTTGGGCGAAGAAACATCACCCGCGCTGGTATCGCGATGTCGAACGCCTGGAGGCGATGAAAGAGAGTCGCGAAGGGATGAAGTAAGCCTTCACGGCGCAAAACCCGCTCCGGAGATGTCGGAGCGGGTTCCCGACAGTCAGCAGTTCGTGATAAGTGTATCGATTGAATCGATAACGCCCTGGCGCGCATGACTCAGATTGCAGACGAAATCCTGTGGCTGGATCCGTTTATTATTTAAGTTACTGATCATTGGCGTACAAAGTAAAAAGCTGTCAAATTCTATATTTATCCTTGGTACGACATGCTGATGCCAGCGTGGTAACTGTTGTGTTCGCATTAAAGGAATAATGACTCTCGTGGCCAGGTCTGCATAATAATCATTCTGCACGATCATATAATACGGCAGGGTTTTATTTGTCTGAGCAGAACAATTTCGATAAACATTGAATTGTTCAAGCATCATAGTACCCTGAAAAATTCATCATCAGTAAGAGTGCCTCCTTTTGCAATAAATTCATTCATTGCGGCAATGAATTCCTTGTGCTGTCGCTGTTTATCTGCTTCTCGTAAATCCTTACCTGGCTGTGCTGACGCCTTCTGGACGGGTACGTCAGTGGGTCTTTTACGTAGCGTATTACTTTTCATCATCGGCTCCTTGCGGTTGGTTCTGTGATTATTCACTTTACTCACTAAAAAATAAATCCCAGCAGCAATTTTAATATTTATTTTGCGAGGCCGCTTCCAGAGGAAAGTAATAGCCTGAAATATTCATGATTGTGGTAATAAACCCGGCGCTGGTATTAACCAGCGCGGCGGGGAATAATCAGAACTTCTCCGGAATAAAGCGGAAGGGGAAATTGGTTTGTTTCATTTTGCCAATTTTGCGCTTCGGCAGCGTCACATGCTCTACCGGTAAAGCTTCATAGGGGATCTGCGACAGCAGATGGGTGATGATATTCAGGCGTACGCGCTTTTTATCCTCCGAGCGGGCGACGAACCACGGCGCCCAGGCGGTATCGGTGGCGGCGAACATGGCGTCGCGGGCGGCGGTATATTCATCCCAGCGGTTGAAAGACTTAATGTCCATCGGCGAGAGCTTCCAGATTTTACGACCATCGTCGATGCGATCCCGCAGGCGGCGCTCCTGCTCCTGCGGTGAGACCTCCAGCCAGTACTTGAGCAGAATTATGCCCGATTCGACCATGCCGCGCTCCACCATCGGCGCGCCGTCGAGAAACTTTTGCACCTCCTCCGGGGTGCAAAAGCCCATCACCCGTTCGACGCCGGCGCGGTTGTACCAGCTGCGATCGAAAATCACAATCTCGCCAGCCGCCGGAAGGTGCTTGATATAGCGCTGAAAATAGAGCTGGCTTTTCTCACGCTCGGTGGGTGAGGGCAAGGCGACGACCCGGAAGATACGCGGGCTGACGCGCTCGGTGATCGCCTTAATGGTGCCGCCTTTGCCGGCGCCGTCCCGGCCTTCAAAGACGATGCACACCTTCAGCCCTTTATGCACCACCCAGCGCTGCAGTTTCACCAGCTCAACATGGAGTTTGCGCAACGCCTTCTCATACGCTTTATTGTCGAGCGGGGCGGTCTTCACCGCCGCGTCGACCGGATTACCGTTTTTCTTATTACCCATCGCCATGCTCCGTGTTGCCGAGGTATCCCTTTGAAGTGTAATCCTTCGCCGGCGAGGCGGTGGAAAATATTCGTGCAGGGGACGGGCTAGCTGGCGTTCCCCGCCGCAATGACTTCCAGCCCTACCCGCTGCCCCCATGACAGCTCCAGGGTGTTACCGTCCGGGTCGGCAAAGAAGGCGAAGTATCCCACCGGATCGCCCAGCTGTTCCGGTTCCCGCCGCAAAACGCCTTCCCGCCGCGCCTGAGCGACCTTCTCGTCGATCTCCGCCTGGGTGGCGCAGGCGACACCGAGATGGCCGAACGGGCCCAGCGGTGTGTCGGCCGGATCGTCACTCTGTACCAGCACCAGAGCGAAGGGCCGGGTGCGATCGCTGAGCCACGCCACCTTACGCGCCGAGGGCAAGCCGGGCTCGCGCTGGTGAATGACGGTCATCGCGGTATAGCGGGTATAAAAATCAATGCTGCTGGCCAGACAGCGGACGGTAAAGGCGACATGGGTAAAACCGACATCAACAGTTTGCATCGATGATTCTCCAGAGGTGAATGATGGGGAGACTTTACAACCTCAAGTTAAGTTGAGATCAATTGGGCGTTTATCCCTTTGAGCCCACTGATTTTAATAGGGGAGGGTCTTGCTACGTCACGCCGTCGCTGGCTCGATGATGGCCGGCCGTGCGGGCGGCGAGCATGAACGAATCAGGCCGTTGTATGGAGGAAACTGCCGTCGGGCGTTTTTAGCTGGTGTGTCGGGGCGGGATGGTCAATAATGCCGGCCGTCTCTCAATACCCCTATAAGATGTATGAAAAAAACGATTTTTTCACTGGCGCTGGGCACCTTCGGACTCGGCATGGCGGAATTTGGCATTATGGGCGTGCTGCCGGATATGGCGCACGATGTCGGGATTTCGATCCCCGCCGCCGGCAATATGATTGCCTGGTATGCCTTCGGTGTGGTGATCGGCGCGCCGATCATGGCGCTGCTCTCCAGCCGGTTTTCGTTGAAATCGGTGATGCTGTTTCTCGCTGCCCTGTGTATTCTCGGCAATACCCTGTTTACTCTCTCCAGTAGCTACGCCATGCTGGCGCTTGGCCGCCTGGTTTCCGGTTTTCCTCACGGGGCGTTCTTTGGCGTCGGCGCGATTATCCTGTCGAAAATCGCGCCGCCGGGGAAGGTGACCGCCGCGGTGGCGGGGATGATTGGCGGGATGACGGTGGCTAATCTGGTGGGCGTCCCCGGCGGCACCTGGCTTGGGCATCACTTCAGCTGGCGCTATACCTTTGCCCTAATCGCGGTGTTTAACGTCGCCGTATTGATGACTATTTTCTGCTGGGTACCCACCCTCTATGATCGCACCAGCACCCGGCTGCGCGAGCAGTTCCGTTTTCTGGCCTCCCCGGCGCCGTGGCTGATTTTTGCCGCCACCATGTTTGGCAACGCCGGTGTGTTTGCCTGGTTCAGCTATATTAAGCCCTTTATGCTCAATGTCTCCGGCTTTGCCGAAAGCAGGATGATGCTGATTATGATGCTGGCGGGGCTGGGAATGGTGGTCGGTAATCTGTTCAGCGGCAAAATTTCCGGACGCTTCAGCCCGCTGCGTATTGCGGCCATAACCGACGGGGTCATTGCCGTGACGCTGCTGCTGATCTTTGCCTTCGGTGAGCATAAAGTCGCTTCGCTGACTCTGGCGTTTATCTGCTGCGCGGGACTATTCGCCCTGTCGGCGCCGCTGCAGATCCTGCTGCTGCAGAACGCCAAAGGCGGCGAGATGCTGGGGGCGGCAGGAGGGCAGATTGCCTTCAACCTCGGCAGCGCCATCGGCGCCTTCTGCGGCGGGATGATGATTGCCCAGGGCTTTGGCTGGAACAGCGTGGCGCTTCCTGCCGCCACGCTGTCGTTTCTGGCGATGAGCGCCTTGCTCATCTATGGCTGCCATCAGCGCCGACAAGCTTGCTAACGACGCTTACTCACGCCAGGGTTCGCCAAGGGTCAGCATCAGCCGGTTGGCCCAGGCGAAAAAGGCCGCCGACTGCAGCAGATCCAGCTGGGCCAGGGTATCTAAACCCTGCTCATCAAGCGCCGCCAGATGGCGGGCATTCAGCCCCGGCGGCGTCACCGACAGCGCAGCGGCGGCGTCGATTTCCGCCTGCCAGCGCGGCGACTGGCCGTCACTCAAATTCTCCCCCGGCGTCACCGCCAGCAGCGTGTCGACAGCGGTCTCGTCCTTCGCCAGTTGCGCCGCTTTACGGGCATGCACCGAGGCGCAGTAGATACAGCCGTTGATTTTGCTGGTCACCGTGGCGGCCAGCTCGCGTTCGGCGCGCGGCAATCCCCCGGGGGTATAGAAAATGCCTTTATCGGTCAGGGTCCGCTGCTCCAGCACCGGCTGATTGCGCGCCAGCAGGCGAAAGTAGGGGGAGTCGCTATGGCCATATTTGGCCAGAATCGCCTGTTCTTCAGCGTTGAATTCCGCCAGCGGTTTATCGGCCAGCCAGGGTTCCCAGTGCAGCTCATCGCGGGTGAAGCGAACCGGGGCCGCTTTGCCGCTCTGGGTATGCGGTGTGGTATGCCAGTATCCGGCAACCTGCGGCGTATCGGCGCTGACGATCGGTTTATGGTTGAGCGCCCGCAGGCCCAGCAGCAGTCGGCTCTGGAAGCTGACAAAGGCCACCAGTTGCGCCAGAGTGACGATGCCCCGCAGGCTCCAGCCCGCGCCGGTTAAGGTGTGCAGCGCGCCGGGGGTGGCTTCGACGGGGGTGAAGGTGAGCAGGCGGGCAAAGGCCAGCGCCGGGACCAGACGATCGGTGGTTGGATCGGCGAGCCCGAAACCGGCATAGTGCGCCGCCAGCGCGTCCGCCTGGTGCAGTTTCGCCACCTTCGCGGCCACCGCGAAGCGTTCATCAAGAGGAAAGTCAGCGTCCTGCTGGCTGAACAGCACTTCATAACTTCCCTGGGCGTGACGGGTGCTGGCGTCGCGTACGGCGCGCGCTTGGTCGAGCGGGGAACCGGGGGCAATCTCCGCCAGTTCGGCCAGAATATCCTGACTCAGCGTCATGGTGACTCCTTATCTGATGTGGGGGGCAATATGCTGAGCGATCAGCTCAATGGAACGCAGCGTATCCCGGTGCGAAGGCTCCACCGAGTGCACCTGAAACGAAATATCGGTGGCGCGGGCCAGCACGCTGTCCTGCGCCAGGGAGGCAATAACATGCTCAGGATCGCCAACGTGGGCATCCAGTTGTTGCAGATAGTCGGTGACACTGTCACCTTCTATCGTATGACCCGCCGCCCGGTGCTGTGTCGCCTGCTTGCGCAGACCGGGCTCGGCGACCTGCAGGGCGTGGGCGTGACTGTCGGCGACGAAGGCGGTGCGCGAGGCGAGGATCCGCGGTGCAACGCCGTCCGGCAGCGCCTCCAGGTAGGCGTCGATGATCGGGTTCTGAATGGCGTCCAGCGGCAGACGTGGCTCACCGGGGGGCCTTGGCTGGGTGCGCGACAGCATCAGCCCGTGTCCCGTCTGACCGGCGCGGATGGCGCCCTCCGCCGAGAAGGTGGCGATCCAGATACGCTCCGCCAACTGCGGTGCGGGCGGATAGAGACGGTTGTCCGGGTGGCTCAGGGTATCGCCCCGCCAGGCGCTATGGATCAGGTGCAGATGGTCGGCAAACACCGACCCGCGCTGCTCGCTGGTCAGGCCGAAGGGCAGAAATGACGTTCGCGTGCCGCCGGAGCCAAACCCCACCTCCAGACGTCCGTCGGTGAGTAAATCCAGTACCGCCGCGTCTTCGGCGACGCGCAGCGGATTTTCCATCGGCAGAGTGATAATCGCCGTGCCGAGACGGATCCGGTCGGTCTGTGCCGCCACGTGGGCGAGAAACACCAGCGGCGATGGCAGGCCGCCTTCCTGTTCATGAAAATGGTGCTGGGCAATCCATGCGCTGTCGAAGCCCAAACGCTCCGCGTGGCGGATCTGTTCGGCCGCCAGCCGGTAGCGCGTTTGCGCGGAGCCCTGATCGAGCAGACGGGTAAAAAAGCCGAGGCGTTTAGGCATTATGCGTTCTCCGTGTGGGCCTGTGCTAAGCGGGGTGAAACCTGGGGAATGGCGGCGATCAGTTCGCGAGTGTAGGCCTGCTGCGGAGTGGCGAACAGGCGGTCAACGTCGCCATGCTCCACCACCTGGCCGGCGCGCAGTACCGTGACGCTATCGGCAATCCGCCTGACCGTCGCCAGATCGTGGGTAATGAACAGGTAGCTCAGACCCAACTGCTGCTGTAACTGCTGCAGCAGGGCGAGGATCTGCGCCTGAACGGTGACGTCGAGCGCCGAGGTCGCTTCGTCAAGGACCAGTATCGCCGGCTCGAGGATCAGCGCCCGGGCAATCGCCACCCGCTGCCGCTGGCCGCCGGAGAGCTCCCGCGGCGTACGCGACAGCAGCTCCGGGGCCAGCGCCACCCGCGCGGCGACGGTCTCCACGCGCTGGCGACGCGCCGACGCGCTGAGGCGCTCAAAGTTCTTTAATGGCTCTTCGATAATCGCAAACAGCGTCTGGCGCGGGTCGAGCGAGGCGAAGGGGTTCTGGTAGACAAACTGGATTTTCCGCCGCAGCTGACGCTGCGCCTCGCGGCTGAGATGCTCGGCGTCGATACCGTCGATGGTCACCTGTCCGGCATCGGCGCGCTCAAAGCCCAGCAGGATCCGCGCCAGGGTAGTTTTCCCGGAGCCGGATTCGCCCACCAGCGCATGGGTGGTGCCGCGTCTGACCTCAAAACTGACGCTGTCGAGCGCCTGCAGCGCCTGTTTGCCCAGCGAGAAACGTTTGCTGATCCCCTCCACGCGAATGGCCGGCGTGGCCAGCGGTCGGTGACGAGCCGCCGTCAGCCCCAACGGCGCATCCTGCAGGTCGTGGAGCAGCTGGCGGGTGTAAGGGTGTTGCGGACGCTGGACAATCGTCTCGGTGGCGCCCTGTTCCTGAATCTCTCCCTGACGAAACACCATGATCCGGTCGGCGCGTTCGGCGGCCAGCGCCAGATCGTGGGTGACAAACAGCACGGCGGTACCCGACTCGCGGCGCAGGATATCGAGCAGGTCGAGAATGCGCTTCTGCACCGTGACGTCGAGAGCGCTGGTGGGCTCGTCGGCAATAATCAGATCCGGCTGCAGGGCAATGGCGATGGCGATCAGCACCCGCTGTTTCATCCCGCCAGACAGCTGATGCGGATACTGGTCAAAACGCTGTTCCGGGTGGCTGAGACCGACTTTAGTGAGCAGGTTAAGGACCTGCTGTCGGCGCTCAGCGGCGGAGAGGGACTGATGCAGGCGCAGGATCTCTTCCACCTGCTGGCCAATGGTTTTTACCGGATTGAGCGAATTACCGGGATCCTGCGGGACCAGGCTGATGCTCACTCCGCGCAGGCGGTTAAGGCGTTTTGCCGACCAGTCGCTAATCACTTCGCCATTGAGGACAATCCGCCCGGCATCCCGGCGGGCATTATCCGCCAGCAGGCCGATAATGGCCTGCGCGGTGGTGGTTTTCCCCGAGCCGGATTCTCCGACGAAGGCCAGCATTTCGCCACGCTGGATGGAAAAACTCACGTTGTGCACCACCTCGCGCCATTCGCCCCGCGAGCGGTAGCTGATGCGCAGATCTTCAACGGACAGAACGTTCATGGGCGTACTCCACTCCACTGGCGGCTAAGACGATTGGCGGCAAGGACCACGGCGACCACGGCGAGGCCGGGGAAGGTGGTCAGCCACCAGGCGGTCGACAGGTAGTTGCGACCTTCGGCGATCAATAATCCCCACTCCGGGACCGGCGGCGGGGTGCCGTAGCCGAGGAAGCTGAGGGTGGCCAGGGCCAACATCGCCTGTCCGAACTGCAGCGTCGCGAAAGCAAGCACCGCAGTGAGCGAGTTGGGCAGAATATGGCGCCAGAAGACGGCGAAAAAGGTGCCGCCGCTGCCCCGGGCCGCCTCGACGTAATCGCTGTGGCGCACGCGCACGACCTCCGCCCGCGCCAGGCGTGCGAAGCTGGCGATAGCCGCCACGCCAACCGCCACCGCCGCATTCACCGTGCCGAAACCAAGCAGAATAATTACCGTGAGCTGCAGCAGCAGGGAGGGGATGGCCAGCAGGACATCGACCAGGCGCATGATCGTGGATTCAACACGTCCGGTCAGCGCCCCGGCGAGCGTACCAAGGGCGGTACCCACCACCAGGCCGATGGCGACGGCGATCAGCGCCGCCGACAGGGAATGTACCGCGCCGTAAACCACCCGCGTCCACAGGTCGCGCCCCAGCTGGTCGGTACCCAGCCAGTAGTGCGCTTGCGGCGCCAGGCGCTGAGCGCCGGGGATCCCTTCCAGCGGGTTAGCGGAGGTAAACCACTGCGGGGCGAGGGCCATTAACAGCGCAGTGATCATCACCGCCCACGCCAGCCACAGGCCAGGCTGCAGACGCACCCTGCGCCATTCCGGGCGGCGGCGAACCGCGATGGCATAATCGACCAGGCTCATTTCGCACCTCCGGTCTGTAAATGGATTCGGGGATCCAGTCGCGGCATGACCAGGTCGACAAGCAGGTTTATCAGGACGAAACCGAGGGCGGAGATCATCACCACTGCCTGCAGCACGGCGATATCCTGGTTATTGACCGCCTGCTGGGTCAGCTGGCCGAGGCCGCTGCGGCCGAAGACGGTCTCAGTGATCAGCGCCCCGGCAATCAGCTCACCCAGCAGCAGCCCGGCAATATTCAGCGCCGGCAGCAGGGCATTACCCATCACATGGTGCCAGAGGACGCCGGTCTCGCTCATTCCCTTGGCGCGGGCGACCGCGACGAAGGGCTGAACCGCCACCTGATCCATGCTGCGCATCAGGATCTGCGCCAGCGGGGCCGAAATGGGCAGCGCGACGGCGATAACCGGTAAAATCAGCCCTTCCAGTGGGCCGGGGTTGATCACCGGGATCCAGCGCAGCTGAAACGAGAAGAGCTGGATCAGGGCGATACCCAGCCAAAAAGTCGGCAGAGAGATAAACAGCACCGGCAGCGACTGCAGGAGGTTACTCAGCCAGCGCAGCCCCGGCAGACGCGAGGCGAAGGCGAGGGCGAACGCCAGCGCCACGGCCAGCAGGAAGGCCGGCAGCGCGAGGCTTAAGGTATCCGGCAGGTTGCTGGCAATCAGACTACTGACTGCCAGCCCTGCCTGCAGGGAATAGCCGAAGTCGCCGTGCAGCATCGCCAGCAGCATGTGCAGGTACTGGCGCCACAGCGGGCTATCGGCGCCGTAGGCCAGTCGCATGTCGGCGATTTGCGCCGGGCTCAGGCCAAGATCCGGATTCTGAAACTTGATCAGCACCGCATCTCCCGGCAGCACCTGCAGCAGGAAAAAAGTGAGGGTAAATGCCGCCCACAGGACCAGCAGCCCCTGGCCGAACCGTCGCAGAAGATAAGCGCTCATACCCGGCCTCTTAGTGCTTGTCCAGCCACGCGCCATAGAACGACGGACGACCGACGGCCTCGAAGCTGACGCCTTTGACCCACGGCGCGCCGGCGAATACCTGCGGCTCTTCGAAAATGGGGATCACATAGGCGTTATCGATCAGATAGCGCTGGGCGTCACCGGTTAACTGCAAGCGCTGCTGCGGCTCTATCGCCGCGGAGATGCCGGTCAGCAGGTCATTCAGCTTATCATCGCGGAAGTGCTGCACTTTATCGCTGGAGCCGCCTTTCTGCAGCAGCGCATCGCGGTTGTTGGGGAAGAACATACTTTTCACCACATCCGGGTCGGCGCGGCCCACTTCTGAGACGGTGAGCGGAGTTTTCTGCGGGTCAAGATTGTCCAGCGTACGGCTACCGGCATCCCCGGCTTTGACGGTCAACGCCACACCCACCTGGCGCCACTGCTGGGCGATCAGCTGCAGCACTTCCTTATTCTGCGGCTGCGGGAGCGACTCATAGACCGTCAGCGCCAGCCGTTGGCCGTCTTTACTGCGAATACCGTCGGCGTCGGGCTTCCAGCCGGCGTCGTCCAGCAACTGTCGGGCTTTGGCCTGGTCGAAGGTCAGTTTATCGCTCAGATTGACATAGCCGGCGGCGGAGCTGGCCAGTACGGAGGTCGCTTGCGGGTAGTTAGCGGAGAACAGCGTCTCCACCACCTGTTTGGCGTTGGTGGCATGGAGCAGGGCCTGGCGCACCCGCAGGTCGGCGACCAGTGGGTTATCCGGGCGGAAGCTCAGGCTGTCGTTGACCCCGCGGGTAGGGGCGGCGTAGATCTTAAATCCCTGATCGGTGGCCTGCTTTTCATCGTAGGCCTGCACCTGGCGAATAAAGCCCGCCTGGCCCGCCAGCAGCGCGCCGATGCGCACACTGTCTTCCGGGGTCACAATATAGGTGATCCCGTCGAGGTTAGCGGGCCCCTGCTGGGCACTGTTTTTCGGCCCCCACTGATAGTCCTTGCGCGCCACCAGCGTCAGCTCGCGGCCTGGCTTTTCATCCTGCACCACAAAGGGCCCGGAGCCGATAATATGCCGGGCATCGCCCAGCTCTTCAAAATTGCGCTGCAGGGTGCTGAGTGATACCAGACCGGAGCCGATGGTGGCGGTTCCCTGCAGGAAGCCCGGCGACGGTTTGTTGAAGTAAAATTTCACCGTCAGCGGGTCGATCACTTCGCTGCGCTGGTAGTTATTGATGACCTCTGAGACGGGCAGGCGATGGGCTTTATCTCCCAGACCATAGGTGTCGAAGTTTTTAGCCACGGCGGCGGCGTCAAGCGGCGTGCCGTCCGAGAAGGTGACCCCTTTGCGCAGGTGGAAAGTGTACTCGGTTTTATCGGCATTGCTGGTCCAGCTCTCGGCAATCCACGGCTCAATCTCCAGCGTTTTCGGGTTCTGCCAGGTGAGCTTGTCGGTTATCTGATTGAGAATACCGCCATTCGGATAAAAGCCGCCGGCGGGCGGATAGAGATTGGTGTGCGGTTGCTGCTCCAGATAAATTAAGGTGCCGCCTTTAACCGGCGTGTCGGCGGCCCAGACGGAAAAGGCGCCGGAGAGAAACAGGGCGGCCAGCGCGGGCAGGCGAAAATGACGATGCATGGTGAATTCCTTTGTTATCTATTGTGTTGCCATCATCGGGCGCGGCTAAAAACAAAGGAACCAAGGAATTGCGCTAAGCATTTGCGGAAATTGGATTTACTTCGCGAGTGGGAAGCGTGGGGCAAGCGCCTCTCCCGGGCGGGAGAGGCGTTGGTGATTAGCTGCGCAGATCGATAACCATACGGCCGCGGATCTGACCCTGCTCCATCTCTTTAAAGATGGCGTTGATATCTTCCAGCGGGCGCAGGGTGACTTTCGGCACCACTTTGCCTTCGGCGGCAAACTGGAAGGCTTCCACCAGATCCTGACGGGTACCGACCAGCGAACCGACCACCTCGATGCCGTCGAGCACCAGACGTGGAATATCGAGGCTCATCGCCTCCGGCGGCAGGCCCACCGCGACCACGCGGCCACCGGCACGAACGGCATCTACCGCCGAGTTAAAGGCCGCTTTGGCCACCGCGGTCACTACGGCAGCATGCGCGCCGCCGGTTTTTTCCTGAATCACTTTCGCCGCATCTTCATTACGGGAGTTGATGGTCAGATCGGCGCCCATTGAGGCCGCCAGCTCCAGCTGCCCGTCATTGACGTCAATAGCGATCACTTTGGCGTTAAAGACATTCTTCGCATACTGCAGCGCCAGGTTGCCCAGTCCGCCGAGACCGTAGATAGCGATCCACTGACCCGGTTTGATGTGAGAGACCTTGACCGCTTTGTAGGTAGTGACGCCCGCGCAGGTGATACTGCTGGCGGCGGCGGAGTCGAGGCCGTCCGGGACTTTTACCGCGTAGTTGGCGGTGACGATGCACTCTTCCGCCATGCCGCCGTCGACGGTATAGCCGGCGTTTTTCACCGAGCGGCACAGCGTCTCATTGCCGCTGTTACAGTAATCGCAGTGGCCGCAGCCTTCGAAGAACCACGCTACGCTGGCGCGATCGCCTGGCTTCAGGGAGGTGACGCCCGGTCCGACTTTTTGCACCACCCCGATCCCTTCATGGCCGAGAATGACGCCGGTTTTATCGCCAAAATCGCCGTTTTTCACGTGCAGGTCCGTATGACACACGCCGCAGCATTCCATTTTCAACAACGCTTCACCGTATTCCAGCGGGCGCAGCGTTTTTTCCGTGACGTTAACCTGATGGTCGTGGGTAACAACAGCAGCCTTCATGCCTGTCTCCTTGTGAGGGGATTGTTTAATTTTATTAATGCAATAGTACCCAATAAGGATTAGACGCGATGGAGAAAAATACAAGGCGCTTTAGTACAGGATGTGGTTTTTTGCTACAGCGGTAGCACAAAATTCAGGCAATGCCTCTAATTTTGGTAGGTAATAATAGCGTCACTGAATGGTCATGTTTTCTTCATCACCCAACTCTATCGTTTTGCGCATCAATTTCTTATAACAACAGAGTGATACAACAATGCATCTGGTAAAAACCATCCTCACTGCCGGTCTGTTTCTGTCCGCCGCCGCGCAGGCGCAGAACGTACTGGAATTCCCCCAGCCGGAAAACAACCCGGAAGAATTTTACGCCGTCACCGAGATCCCGGCAGGGGGCATTATTAAGTATGAAACCGACGCCAAAACGGGGTTTATCATCGCCGACCGCTTTCAGTCGATGCCGGTGGCTTACCCGGCGAACTACGGCTCGCTGACCCAGTCGCTGGCCGGAGATGGCGACCCGCTGGACGTGGTGTTTTACACTCGCGCGCCGATGGCGCCCGGCACACTGATTAAGCTGCGGCCGATCGGTGTCCTAAAGATGATAGACGGCGGTGAGAAAGACGACAAAATCATCGCCGTGCCGGCCAGTAAAATTGACCCAACCTATGACGACATCAAGACCATCACCGATCTGCCGAAAATCGAGCAGCAGCGGCTGGAGGCCTTCTTCCGGGTCTATAAAGAACTGCCGGAGGGGCGTAAAAAGGTTGAGCTGGCCGGTTTTAATGATGCCGCCGCTGCGAAGCAGGAGATCAAATCGGCCTGGGAAGCCTGGAAAGCGCAGAACCCGCAATAATATTCATCGCGGGCGCTGTCCGGCGCCCGCGGCATTCGCTTTCATGATCCCTATGCCGGCGAAATCACACGTCACACGGCAACGCTTATCTCACCATATTGCATCTTGACGCAGGATGAAGATGATGGTTGTATTGTACAACCATTTCATGTTTCGGACCCGCTGCCATGCCTGACACCCCCTTAATCCAACAGATTCGTACCGCCTCGCGGTTAATGGTACGCGAGCTGGGCTTTATGAGCACCACGCTGGCCGCCACCCATTATTCACCTTCGGCGGTGCACACCCTGCTTGAGGTATCGATGAGGGGGGAGATGACGGCCGCGCAGCTGGTCACGTTGCTGGGACTGGAAAAATCAAGCGTCAGCCGGATGGTCTCTCGTCTGCTGGCGGCCGGTGAGCTGGAGGAGCGTCCTTGCGCGGAGGATGCGCGCGCGAAATCACTCGCCCTGACGGCAAAGGGGCACGATACGGTGGCGAAAATTAACGCCTGGGGTACCCGTCAGGTGGTGGAGGCGTTAGACCATCTGGATGAGACGCAGCAGCACACTGTCGCCACTGGACTGGCGGCCTATGCCCGGGCGCTGGCGCAGTGTCGGGATAGCGCGCTCGCGGATACGGCTCCGCAAATTTCGCTGATGACCGGCTACCAGCCGGGGATGATCGGCCGGATTGCCCAGATGCACGGGGAGTATTACGCCCGTCATCATGACTTTGGCGCTTTTTTTGAAGGCAAGGTCGCCAGCGGCGTAGCGGAATTTGCCACCCGGCTTTCCTCCCCGGCCAACCAGATCTGGCTGGCGATCCGCGAAGGGAAAATCGTCGGCTCGCTGGCTATCGATGGCGAGGACCTCGGCCAGCAGGAGGCGCATCTGCGCTGGTTTATTCTCGACGACAGCTGCCGGGGAACCGGCATCGGCAGGCGTCTGCTCAGCGAGGCGATGACTTTCTGCGATAGTCGCCAGTTTAGCGCGGTACAGCTGTGGACCTTTAAAGGGCTGGACGCGGCCCGCAAACTGTATGAATCCTTTGGCTTCACGTTAACCCGCGAATGGCAGGGGGAGCAGTGGGGAAAGGTAATGACCGAGCAGCAATTTACCCGGTCCGGAAACACCGGCTAAGGGCGTGACGCCTTAGCCGGTGGGGGGAACATGGAGATTACGCCAGCTGGTTAAGCAGGCGGTTAATCTCCTCTCGCCACTGCGCCTGAAGTGATGGCTTTTGATGTTTTGGCTTGCGGGCCATATCGTCAGCCAGCCATTGCTCCAGGTCAATCAGCCGCGCCAGCAGCGCCTCCTCATCATTGTCAGCCCCGGCGGGCGTACTCTGCAAAGCGAGCCGACTGTCCGGGGCGGGCGCCACGGCCTGCAGACGGGCATAGACCTCCTCCAGGCTGTGCCATTCCGTTAACCCGGCGTTGTCGATCAGCCAGAAGCGGTTACAGCTTTCGCTAATCAGCTGGCGGTCATGACTGACCAGCAGCACGCCGCCGGGGTAATCGCGCAGCGTCTGCGCCAGCGCCGCTTTACCCTCCATATCAAGATGGTTGGTGGGTTCATCCAGCAGCAGCAGACTGTAGCGCGCCAGCGAGAGGCCAACAAACAGTAGCCGCGACCGCTCGCCGCCGCTGAGGGTGCTGACTTTCTGGCTATGTCTCGCCCAGCCAAACCCGGCGGCGATCAGCGCCCGTTTACGGGTGTCGGCCGACGGGGCGAACGGCGTCAGCGCGTCGAGCAGGCTGGCATCGTCCGGTAACTGCTCCAGCGTCTGGTCATAGTAGCCGGGGTGCAGCCGGGGATGCAGGCGCAGCCCCGGGAGGGGCGATGCGTCGTTCATCTGCTGCCACAGCAGGCGCAGCAGGGACGATTTACCGCCGCCATTGCGGCCCATGATGGCCACGCGATCGCCGCTGCGCAGGCGCGCCACGCCGGTGGTGAAGAGGGATGGCAGGCCCGGCGCGGGCGCGACGGGCAGGGTGTCCATCTCCAGCAGGCGGTCAGCCGGCAGGGCGTCCCCCTGCAATGACAGACGCCACGGCGGGCCGACGCTGAGTTCGGTTTGCTCGTCTTTCAGGCGGGCGACCTGCTTCTCCATCTGTTTGGCTTTACGGGCGAGGTCTTCGTTGTCATAGACCCGACCCCAGGTGGCCAGGCGCCGGGCGCTGGCGCTGACCCGGTCGATCTCCTTTTGCTCGGCCTTATGACGCAGCGCGGCGCTTTCATCCTGCTCCTGCAATGCCTGACGGGCAGCGCTGCAGGGCAAGGCGAAGCTGTGCAGCGTCTGGTCGCGGAGGATCCAACTGGCATTAGTTACAGCATCCAGTAAGGCGTTGTCGTGTGACACCAGCACGAAGCTCCCCTGCCAGGTTTGCAGGAAGCTTTCCAGCCACAGCAGAGTCGGCAGATCGAGATGGTTGCCGGGCTCATCCAACAGCAGCAGGTCAGGCTGGCGGATCAGCGCCCGGGCCAACAGCAGGCGCGTGTGCTGGCCGCCGCTCAGGGTAGTGGTTTGCTGCTCCATCACCGCCGGGGTAAAGCCCATCTGCGCCAGCAGGCGTTCGGCCAGCCAGCGCTGCGCTTCCCGTATATCGGCGGGTAACGGGGCCAGCACGGCCTGCAACAGCGACTGCGAACGCAGCGCCTCCGGCAGATGCTGTTCAACGCGGGCCATCAGACACTGACCGGCGAGTGAGACGCTGCCCGAGGTGGGCGCGAGGGTGCCGTCCAGCACCTGCAACAGGGTGCTTTTGCCGCAACCGTTATGGCCGATGAGACCGATACGGTCGCCTTTCTTCAGGGTGAAGGAGAGGGTGTTAAACAGCGGCCCAAAGGCAGTCTCCACGTGGAGCGCATGGGCAGTTAGTAATGTACTCATAGTCAACTTACTCAAGAGTTACAGGCATACAAATGCCTCGTCAAAACTCGCTGACGATAACCCGGTAAGCCGGAGAGAAGGGATTGCGTGAAGTGTCTTCGCTCAAGCCATAGTTATCGCAGCACGATACCGATAACGCTTGAGCTGGCGCAATTGCCTAATGCATGTGAAACAATAAACATTTCACAATACAGCATGGGGGGCCTCCTTTTTTATTCAGTCAGTGGGTGGGTGCTGGCAGTGTAGTGGGGAAAGGCTAGCGACGCCAGTGACAAAACTGGCAGGGGGCCCCGCCAGCTTTCACCTGCGCCGTCTTTGTCTACGATGCCGGGTTGGCGCAGAGGGCTTATGTGTTTGCCAGAACATGGTTGCAGAACCATTTTTTTGCTGGCTCATTTACGGTGCCTCCACAGGGACGGTGGCGATCGGGCGGGCAATCATGATTGCCGTTTCACTGAGCGCATTCAGATCGCTTACCTGAGTACACTGGCGGGCCATGACCTGCGGATCGGCGTCCGGAAACCAGCCCTCATTGAATGACAGGGTGTAAAACTGGGTATGCCGCTTGACTTCACAGCGCCAGGCGCGGCCAAGATTGTTTCTGTCGATAAGCCAGCGGGGATCTTTCGCTTCAACAAAAATTTCATATTTAGAGGGTTGAGTGACATGTCGATCTGAATTCGTTTGGCTCCAGAAAATGGCAGTGTAATAAACGTTATGTTTACCGTACTGAATACTGGCATCCCGACCCGGGGTGACCTCCGGGTGGATGAAAATAACTATCCCGGCGGCAATCAGTACCATCAGCGGTAATATAGGATGCTGTATCGGCCGCCAGGGGATTTTACGTACCGCCAACAGCCAGACCAGGGTAATAATAAACACGTAGAGCAGGGCGAAGAAAAATTTACTCGGTTCATAGATAACGACATCCACCAGATCGCCGGTGGCGGGCTGATACTGTTCCGCCCGCGGGGTGAGCATCCACATATCACCGCTGAAGAGGCACATTCCGGTGATGATGGCGATACCGCCGATAAGAAACAAGACAATACGGATCAGAATCGCATTCGCTTTATTCGCGCCAGGGGTTAATTTTAGCATTTCACATTCCGTTGTGAGGGGGTGAGAAACAACTATTTTGCACAGCGGAGGGCGCGCGGCAAATGCTATCCGTTTTATATTTTTACGATGAATGAATATGGGCGAAAAAGGCGTTTCTATGGTGGGAGATATTATTCTGGCGTTATTAAAAACCGGGCCGATATATCGGCCCGGTGAGCGTGATTAAATCGAGGTGCGGCGATAATTGCGATATTCCGGCAGCCAGAAATTATCGCTAATGGCCTGCAGCAGCGCTTCAGCGGAGGTTTTCACCGCCACGCCTTGCTCCTGCGCCACCTTGCCGACCGCGAAGGCAATTGCCCGTGAGACGGTCTGGATATCCTTCAGCTCCGGCAGCACCGGACCTTCGCCGTTGTTCACCAGCGGCGAGTGTTTCGCCAGGGTTTCACTGGCGGCCATCAGCATCTCGTCGGTGACCCGCGACGCGCCGGAAGCAATCACGCCCAGACCAATCCCCGGGAAGATATAGGAGTTATTGCATTGCGCGATGGCGTACTGCTTGCCTTTCAGGGTGACCGGGGCAAACGGGCTGCCAGTGGCGACCAGCGCCTCGCCGTCGGTCCAGCTCAGGATATTCTGCGGCGTCGCTTCCACCCGTGAGGTCGGGTTAGAGAGCGGCATCACGATTGGCCGCGGGCAGTGCTTGTGCATCTCGCGGATAATCTCTTCTGTGAACAGCCCCGGCTGACCCGAGACGCCGATCAGAATGTTCGGCTTCACGTTACGCACTACGTCCAGCAGGGATAGCACATCGTTAGTGGTATCCCAGCCCTGCAGATGCTCACGCTTCTGCACCAGCTTGTTCTGGAACGGCAACAGATTAGGCATACCGTCGGTTAACAGGCCGAAGCGGTCAACCATGAACACGCGCTGGCGGGCCTCTTCTTCGCTAACGCCTTCGCGGACGATCTGGGCGATAATCTGCTCGGCGATGCCGCAGCCGGCGGAACCCGCGCCGAGGAAGACGATTTTCTGCTCGCTGAGCTGGCTACCGGCGCCGCGGCTGGCGGCGATCAGCGTCCCGACGGTGACCGCCGCGGTGCCCTGAATATCGTCATTAAACGAGCAGATTTCATTGCGATAGCGGTTGAGCAGCGGCATGGCGTTCTTCTGCGCAAAGTCTTCAAACTGCAGCAGGACGTCCGGCCAGCGGGCCTTAATCGCCTGGATCACGTCGTCAACGAACTGATAATACTCGTCGTCGGTAATGCGCGGATGGCGCCAGCCCATATACAGCGGATCGTCCAGCAGCTGCTGGTTGTTTGTTCCGACGTCCAGCACGATGGGCAGGGTATAAGCCGGGCTGATGCCGCCGCAGGTGGTGTACAGCGACAGCTTGCCGATCGGGATCCCCATCCCGCCGATCCCCTGGTCGCCGAGGCCGAGAATACGCTCGCCATCGGTGACCACAATCACTTTCACGTTATGGTTCGGGACGTTCTGCAGGATGTCGTCAAGGTTATGGCGATTCTGGTAAGAGATGAAGACGCCGCGGGCGCGACGGTAAATCTCGGAGAAACGTTCGCAGGCGGCGCCCACCGTCGGGGTATAGATAACCGGCATCATCTCTTCGAGATGGTTGCCGATCAGGCGATAAAACAGGGTTTCGTTGGTGTCCTGGATGTTACGCAGGTAGATGTGTTTGTCGATTTCAGTTTTGAATCCCTGATACTGGATCCAGGCGCGCTCCGCTTGCTCTTCGATGGTTTCAACCACTTCCGGCAGCAGACCAAGAAGGTTGAAATTGCTGCGCTCTTCCAGACTGAAGGCGCTGCCCTTGTTGAGCAGGGGGAATTCAAGCAGAACGGGACCCGCGTAAGGGATGTACAGGGAACGGTTTTTCTTATGAGTAAATTGCATCGCACTAACTCCTTGATCATGACCACAGTCCCGGCGCGGCGATAAGCGAGGGCGGGTGGAAAGCAGCGGGCAGAGTATAGAGCAGATGGTCGTCAAGCGGGTAAACAAGCAATCAATTGCCATAAAAAAACACCATCCTGGCAACAGGACGGTGTTGTTTATCATCACTCAGACTGAAAATTAACCACCGCGGCGTTTGCGGCCGGTAGCATGGATGTGGTTGAGGGTGGTTTCTTCATCGCCTTCCAGCACCACTTTTTTCTGCTGGGAAAGCTTATAGTTCAGACCGAGAAGATGACGTGCCTGATGGTTCGATTTCATTCTGACTCCTTTATCCTGTTCTGGTTTCAAGGGCAAACCCGGTGGTGACCGGATGAAATGTAACCCAAAGTCGGCCGCACGTTTTTTGTGCGACCTCAGCTAGGGTGGTCCATTTTCAGGGCAATAGCAACCTTCGCGCGCCAGATTAAGAACAGTCTCCCTCACGCACAGCCGGGATCACCACTTCATCTCGCCGGTATTAACTTTGGCGCTCAACTCCAGCGAGCTGGTCTCCGCCAGGCCCGGCCACTGCGTCTCCATGGCCTTGATCACCCCGGCCGAATCCTGATGCGTCTTCAGCGCCTGCTCAAACTGCTGGAGATACGTTTTTGTGAAGCGCACCGCGCTGTCTCCCTCCGGCGGGGTGCCGAGGTAATGACCAGGGATCACCCGCTGCGGGTGCAGGGCGATCATCTGGTCCAGCGTGTGGCGCCATTGCTGGCGACTGGCCGGCGTCTGGGTGTCGGCGGTCCAGAGATGCATGCCCCACGCCACGCCTGTGCCGCCGAGGATCGTTTTGTTCGCCCGGATCCAGACGAACGCCGCGTAGTCATGCGGCTGCATGATCGTTACTTTCTCGCCGTCGATGGTAAAGCTGTTGGCCTTCAGCGCCTGCGGAACGTACACCTGTGTCGGCGCGCCATCTTTCATTTGCGGGCCCCAGTACGCCAGTTTGGCCGCTTTGGTGGCTTCAATATGTTTGACGACCTCCGGCGTGGCGACCACTTCCGCCTGCGGGAAGGCTTTCATCAGCGGTTCAAGACCAAAATAGAAATCCGGATCGCCAGAGGTGATCACAATCCGCGTGAGCGGCTTGCCGTTTTTCTTGATCATGTCTACCAGCTTTTCGCCGTCTTTGACGCTGAACTGCGCGTCAAACAGCACTGCTTCGTGCGGGCCGGAAACGAGAGTGGAGTTAACGGCAAAGATGCCCTTTTCCTGCGGATTGTAGGTTTGCAGCGTCAGAGGCGCCGCGAAGATCGAACCGCTGAACAGGGCGGTGGCAACAGCAAGAGCAGATAATTTCATGATGTGTTCTCAGTAACAGGTGAATGCGTTCCATTGTACGGATTTCGCTATTTGATAGAATTCCTGAAATAAGAGATGCTGAGTTTCATAAATCGTGCAGATGAAGGGGGCATGATGGACAGGGTGATTGCTGCTCAGGTATACCTGCGCATCTGCGAGCTGGGAAGTCTCAGCGCCGCGGCGCGGGCGCTGGGGATGTCGCGTCCGATGGTCAGTCGCTATCTGGAGCAGATGGAGAACTGGGCTGGCGCCCGGCTGATCCATCGTTCCACCCGCCGGCTGACCCTGACGCCGGCGGGGGAAAAAGTGTTGCTTAAGACCCGCGGGTTGACGCGGATCGCCGATGAAATCGCCGGCGAGCGCCAGCGGGCCGACCCCAGCGGCACACTGCGCGTCGCCTGCGCGCACTTCACGGCAATGCAGCTGATCTCTCCGCTGCTGCCGGACTTCCTCGCTCGCTATCCGCAGTTGCGCCTGGAGCTGGATATCAATAACCATCCGGTCAGCCTGATCGGCGAGCGCATCGACGTGGCCATTCGCATTACCGACAACCCCGAGCCCGGGGCGATCGCTCGCCGCCTCGGGCTGTGTCGTTCGCTCCTCTGTGCCGCACCGCGCTGGCTCCAGCAGCATGGCCCGCTGGCGACGCTTGACGATCTGCAACAGCATAACTGTCTGTTATACAGCCACTTTGCCGGCCAGCGCTGGCAGTTCAGCGATGCGCAGGGGCAGGAGGCGTCGGTGGCGGTGAGCGGCAATCTGAGCGCGGGGATCTCTTCTCTGCTGCTGGAGGCGGCGGTCGCCGGGTGCGGCATTGCGATGCTCCCCGAACTGGAGGCGCGGAGCGCGTTGGCCAGCGGGGCGCTGGAGGTGGTGCTCCCTGACTGGACGCCGAAGGCGCTGAGCGTCTATGGCATCTATCTTTCCCGCGACTATCAGCCCGATGGGCTACCGCTGTTTCTGGATGCGCTGCAGCGACGTCTGGGGGAGATTGCCGCCGTGGCCTGAACATGAGTGTTGCATTCAGCGGCAACACCGGCGGGCGGTGGCCCTGCCGGTGAGCTGACGATGAGACTTACTCGTTGCCCCATTGATTAAGGAAGTTGGCGATATCGTCAATTCGGCGTTCATCAATGGCCGCTTCGCGGGCCATCTCCTGCTGCGCCTCTTCATCGATCTCTTCGTTATTCATCAGCCGCTCAATCAGCAGTTGAAAATAGCGCGCCAGCGCATCGCGTTCCGTCTCTTTAACCAGGGAGGCCGCTTCGGTCTCGTACTCGTCCACGATGTCATAAAATTTCAGGGGGATCTCATTACTCATCAGTTGTCCTCAGGGTCAGCGCACAGCGGCGGGCGGATATCATAGCATGCAGCCGGCTAAACACGCTGCGGGAGAGGAAAAATCGCCACGCAGGGCTGCGCGGCGATCGTGTTGGGGGAGGGACCGGCATAACGCCGGCCCGCTTATCGGCCCGGAGGCGACGGATTTAGACCACGCCGTCCCCGCCGTCAGAACACCACACCTGACCGGAGGTATAGGAGCAGGCGTCTGATGCCAGGGTGACGTACAGCGGGGCGATCTCGACCGGCTGCCCCGGGCGGCCCATCGGTGTGTCTTTGCCGAACTGTTTCACTTTCTCGTCCGGCTGGCCGCCGCTGGATTGCAGCACCGTCCAGTATGGGCCTGGCGCCACGGCGTTGACGCGAATGCCTCGTTTCGCCACCTGCTTGGCCAGCGATTTGGTAAAGATCGCCAGACAGGCTTTGGTCTGGGCATAATCGAGCAGGATTGGGCTGGGTTTATAGGCCTGCACCGAGGTGGTATTGATGATTGCGCTCCCGGCCTGGAGATGGGGCAGCGCCGCGCGAGTGATCCAGAACGGCGCGTAGACATTAGTTTTAAAGGTGGCGTCAAAGTCTTCGGTGGTGAGCTCCTCGAGCGTCTCGCAGTATTGCTGACGTCCGGCGTTATTGACCAGGATGCTCAGGCCTCCCAATTGTTCCACCGCGTCGGCCACCAGCGACTGACAGAAGGACTCGGAGCGAATATCCCCCGGCAGGGCCACTGCCGTGCGACCTTCGGCTTTGATCAGCGCGATGACTTCATCGGCATCCTCTTGCTCCTCCGGCAGATAGCTTATGGCGACATCAGCCCCTTCGCGGGCAAAGGCGATCGCCACCGCGCGGCCAATGCCGGAGTCGCCGCCGGTAATTAACGCTTTCTTACCCGCCAGCCGCCCGGTGCCGGTGTAGCTGGTTTCTCCGTGGTCCGGTGACGGCTCCATCTCCGCATCCAGACCCGGCGGGGTTTGTTCTTGCTCCGGGAACTCCGGACGGGGAGCCGTCTCTTCTGGCAACATGGAGGTGGGTAATTTTTTCATTGGCGGTTTTTCATCTTGCATAGTCATCTCCTTCAGACAGAACGGGCCAGACCTAAGGATAGGCCAGCTTCACCCCAGGCCAGGCAGCGCCAGAGGATCATCTATCTTGTTTAACAGGCAAAATAGGGGCTTTATTTGACTTTAACCGGCTGATCCTTGGCGAATTTCGTTGTATGTCGCTGCGTTATTATTGGTGGTGTTAAATTAGGATTATTCCATCCTTAATTTGCGGTGCGGGGCTATTTTACCGGGCGGGCTGAATGACGGTATGCTTTTTTAAAGGCGAAGGGGTGTGCATTGTGAAAAAAATAGTTTTTTGCACCTATGGATGGTTGATGAACTACTTCATTGTGAGTATTTTTATGACGGTGGTGTCTGGCTGAAGAAAAAAATAAATAACATCTATCATTTTCATTTTTTTACAAAAGCGTCGAGGGGAAAAGTTTCACGATAGAAAATGGTGATAACCTAAGGCGAATAAGTGAGTTACAATGTATTTATTTTTACTGCCGCTTCGTTATTTATTTTTTATTTGCCATTTTGCGTGGATAAAAGCCTGGCGTTAATTTGACTCCTGCGAGCATTCCTCTAGTGTTAGATATCGAGGGCGATGATTTGTAACAGGGTCATTTTCCATTTACCAACCGAGATCGAGTAAACCTAAAAGGTGAAATTATGGCAGAGCATAGAGGCGGTTCAGGTAACTTTGCAGAAGATCGTGAAAAAGCATCCGAAGCCGGGCGTAAAGGCGGACAGCACAGCGGCGGGAACTTTAAAAATGATCCTGAACGTGCATCCGAAGCCGGTAAAAAGGGTGGTAAGAACAGTCATGGCGGTGGTCGTAAAGCCGGTGACAGTTAATGACTGAAGCCTGAGGCGCTTTAAAAAGGGCGCCGAAAAAAAAACCTGTGGGCCTGCCGGTCCGCAGGTTTCTGTTTATATGGGCTGATAATAATAAATCTGGTCGAATACTCGTATTTATTTATCGGCAATACGCGAAGAGTAAATAAATCGGCAACATGCTGGTTAACGGTTAAGTATTTATAAGATAGCAGGTAATAAAAATGAAACTGACACCGGCATTGATTAAACGTTGCCATCTTGTGGCCGCCGTGATGTGGGTCATTCTGGCAATACCCTCGTTAATCTGGTGGAAAAACAGCGTCCTGTGGGTCATTCTCATTAGCATCTATGCGAATATCGTTGGGCATTTATCCGGATATAGCGCAGCGCGAGCGGATCAGGCGGCGGAAGAGAATGAAGATCCCACATCCAAATAAAGGATTGGTTATCAGAGGTATTTATGACGGATATTGAAAATTACCATAACTGGCTGCGCGATGCACATGCGATGGAAAAACAGGCCGAAGTGATATTAATCGCCGCAATCAGAAGGAGTGAGAACTATCCGCCACTGCGCACGCGTCTTGAACAACATCTCTATGAAACCCGCCGGCAATTATCGTCTCTGCAGGATATCATTGCCCGTAATCATATTTCCCGCTCCGCGCTGCAGGATGCGATGAGCCGGGTCGCCGCATTGGGCCAGTCCATTGGGATGATGCTGCCCGGCGATGAGGTTATTAAAGTCATTATCACGGCCTATGTTTTTGCGCAATTCGAGGTCGCCTGCTATACCGCCTTATTGACGGCGGCGAAACGGGTGGGCGACCACCATGCCATCCACGCCCTGGAGGCGATGCTGGCGGAGGAGCGAGGCATGGCTGACTGGCTGCTTCATCATCAGCCGACGATCGTCGGGCAATTTCTGCATCGTGCCGATCTGCCTGGCGTTGAGGCCGGAAAATAAGCCGCCGGAGAAAAACTATGGTTAAACGCCACACGATCGCGCTCCATGCTGTCGAGGAACAGGTTCCTCTGAAATTAACCGCCAGACAGCAGGCTCTGGTGGACGCGGTGGCGAATCGGGCGCCTTCAGCGGAACACGCTACCGTATCGCCTGTCGCCAAACCCCGGCCGACGGCGAGGGGCGGACGTAAAACGCGCTGAATCTGCTGGCGAGTGACGGGCCACCCGTCAGGGTGAATAAGCAAGGTGATAGTGATGCAACGGGAACAGTGGTTTCACAGAGCGGTCATTTATCAGGTTGATAGTTCACTGTTTTATGACGCTAACGGTGACGGCTACGGCGATCTCGCCGGTATTCGCCAAAAGCTACATTACATTCGCAGCCTCGGGGCGACGGTGCTCTGGCTGACGCCTTTCTATCTCACCCCTCTGCAGGATGATGGCTATGATATCAGCGACCATCTGCAGCCCGATCCGCGCTTTGGCACCATCGCCGACGTGATTGAGCTGATTGCCCGCGCCCGGGAGCTGGGGCTGCGGGTGATTGTTGAGCTGGTTATCCAGCACACTTCCGCCCAGCACCCGTGGTTTCAGGCGGCGCGACGCGATCCCCGGTCGCCGTGGCGGCCATACTATCTTTGGGCCGACAGGCCGCCGGAGAAGGACGATCCCCCCATGTTTCCCGGCGTCGAGGAGAGCGTCTGGCGCTGGGATGAACAGGCCGGGCAATACTATCGCCACATGTTTTATCGTCATGAGCCGGATCTGAATCTTGCTCATCCGCCGGTGATCGCTGAAATCGAAAACATCATTACCTTCTGGCTGCAGGCGGGGGTGTCAGGTTTTCGCCTCGATGCCGCGTCACATCTGGTGAAACAGGCCGGGAAGGGCGACGAGGCGCGCGGCTACCCGCTGCTGAACCATCTCCGGCAGGTCGTTCAGCGTCTCAATCCCGAGGCGATACTGCTGGGTGAAGTGGACGTTGCGGTAGAAGATTACCGCCATTACTTCGGTCACGGCGATCGGCTGCAGATGGTGCTCAATTTCTGGCTTAACAAATATCTCTACCTCAGTCTGGCGCAGCAGCGCGCCGCCCCGGTGGTAAAAGCCCTGCAGGCGATGGTGACCCCGCCGGACGGGTGCTGCTTCGTCAACTGGCTGCGTAACCATGATGAACTGGATCTCGAGGGGATCGGCGAACGCAATAAACGCCAGGTTATCCGCACCTTTGCCCCTGATAAAGCCATGTCCGTTTACCAGCGTGGCGTACGCCGGCGACTGGCGCCGATGCTGGATGGCGATACCCGGCGCATGGCGCTGGTCCATGCGATCCTGCTGGCGCTGCCCGGCGTGCCGGTGATGCGCTATGGCGACGAGATTGGCATGGGAGACGATCTGAGCTTACCGGAGCGCTACGCGGTCAGAACGCCGATGCAGTGGTCGGCGGCGCCCAACGGCGGCTTCTCCCGGGCGGCGCGGGACGATCTGCCGGTAAAACCGATAGCCAGCGGGCGGTGGCGCTACCAGCGGATCAATGTCGAAACGGCACTGCGCCACCCCCGATCGCTGCTGAACCGGGTGCGCAACATGGTGCTGGCGCGGGCGGAATATACCGAGCCGGGCTCCATTGCTTTCGCCATCCTCGCGGTGAAACCTGCTGCGGTGCTGGGCCTGTGCTATCGCAGCGAATCGCGGGAAGTGCTGATGCTGGCGAACTGCAGCCAGCAGGCGGTAGAGGTCCTGCTCCCGCCGCTGGCCGAGGGCTACTGGAGCCCAATTCTGGAAGATAAGCTCTATCAGGATGGGCTACACGGCGGGAAAGATGCGCGGCTGGCGCTTTCCGGGTATGGGTACCGCTGGTTCAGCCGGAGCCTGGATTAACGACGTTTCCCGGAACGACGGAACAACGCCCGCAGGGCCATCGTCGCCACCGCTACCCCGACGCCGGCAGCCACTTTTCCCGGGAGATCGGCGCTGATGGTCACCGCTTTACGCCGTGCGCCATCGTTAAAGGGGCCGTGTCCGGGGTGATTGCCGCGTACCGGCGTGAACAGGTCGTCCTGATGCTCTGCCGGCTTCGGCTGGCCGGTAAACTGTCCCTCCCACGCCTTTTTCACCATCAGACGATCGAGCAGGCGAGGAAAGAAGACCTGGCCGAGGATCGACTGGATGGTGCTTTTCCCGACCCACAGTTCGTTGACCGGACGCTGGATGACGCTATAGATAGCCTCGGCGGCGACTTCTGGCTGATAGACCGGCGGCACCGGCTGCATGGCCTGATCCATTTTATTCCGCGCCCAGCCAAACTGGGCGGTGTTCATCCCCGGCAGCTGGACCATGGTCAACTGGATGTGGCTTTTCTCGTGCATCAGTTCGGTACGCACGGCATCGGTAAAGCCGCGGATCGCCGCCTTGGCTCCACAGTAGGCCGATTGCAGGGGAATCGACCGCCAGGCCAGCGCCGAGCCGGCCTGAATAATCACTCCCCGATCCCGGGGCGCCATCACCTCCAGCGCCGCACGGGTGCCGTTGACATAGCCGAGATAGGTCACCTCCGTCACCCGGCGAAATTCCTCCTCGCTCATCTGACGAAAGGGGGCCAGCACGGTGGTCATGGCGTTGTTGATCCAAACGTCTATCGCGCCAAGTGTGGCTTCCACCTCGGCGGCGGCGCGCTGCAGCGCCCCGGCATCGGCGACGTCGGCGCTAATGGCCAGCGTTTTAATGCCAAATCGTTCGCAGGCCTGCTGGGCTTCCTGCAGACCCGTCTCATCTCGGGCGATCAGCGCCACGTGGTATCCTGCGCGAGCGAAACGCAGTGCGGTGGCTTTGCCCGCCCCCGCGGTTCCCCCGGTAATTACCATCACAGACATAGAGACCTCATTTTTTTTGGCTAGCGCAATATTAACTGCACAGATCGGTTAATTATTCCTCACAAATGACAATGACGAGGTGGGAAATATCCTGGAATATACGCAGTGTGAATCAGACGACATATCCGGATGATGCTGGCTGGATCGTGCCTGCATCGGCGAGGACGTTCTATAATCTGTTAGAACCCTGTCAACCCGCGAGGAGGAAAAATGGTGACATTAAACATGCTTAGCGTTGAAAAAGAAGAGGATGATGCCACCCGCGCCCCCGAATCAGGTGATAAACAACCGGAGCGCGATAAATAAAATTGAGACTATTCCTTTTCAGGAATAATGGATATCTGGCCGTTACGCTCGAGGATAGCGAATTTGATCGCTTTGAGCTCATAGATCCCATGGTGCTGCCTGGCTGCCAGCAGGATATCATCGACAGAGATATTGACGAGCTTTATCTTTTCGTCGATGACAGCACCATTTTCCACCACAATAACCGGGCTACCATCAATGAAATTTTCCGCCTGCGAGAAGCGTTTCTTAATATAGCCGAATAAAATATCAACACCCACCAGAGTGACGATGGTGAGCATCGAACCGGTGACGGAATAGTCTGTGCTGAGCATCGCCTGTTGGGTGGCTTCGCTAATTATCAACAGCAATATTAGATCAAAGTTGGTTAACTGCATCAGCGTTCGTCTGCCAGCAATCTTAAAAATAATCAACAGGATAAAATAGATTGCTGCGGCTCTGAGGACCATTTCCATAGCCACTCCTAGGGATAGACAAACTGGTTCCAGGTGACAGGCGCGCGATCGTTCACTGCCGCCTGCAGGGAAAAATTGCCGGCTGTTTTTGGGGTAATGGATAACCACACGGACATCGGCGAGCGGTTGGCCGCTTGCTGATACACGAGGTATAATTTCCCCTCGGCACTGTACATTTTATCCGGCTGCGGGCGGATATCACCGACCTGGTAGCGCGATAAAAACGGGGCGGTGAAGCTGATAATTTTTTCACTACCTCCATCGGGTTTAATCTGAATATTCACTTCGGTTTCACTCATCAGTCTGGCATACCGCTGATAATCGACGCTTAATTCACCTTTGGCACTTTCCCGGTGCGCTTCACTGAAATAACCGGAAGACCACAGACCGCTTAGCGCGGTAAGAATGATGAGACTCAGAACAATTATCCCATAGCGCCGGAATCGATATTCGAAGCGTAGTGCTCGTTCATTCTCGTCAACGATGGGACAATCCTGTTGATTCTTAATCATTATTATTTTCCCCGCGTTTCGTTTCGGCAACAGCGTAACGATAAGGACATTCTTATATTAGTCGATATCAGAACAATTGACTTTGTAAAAATGAATCGCCTCAGCCAGGCTTTATTCTAATCATCGGTAAAATGACGGAGGGATGATGAAAAAATTAGCGCTCGCTATGGCCTGTGTACTCGCCGTGGGTATTGCACAGGCGGACGATAAGGGCGGTTTTAGTCAGGATGCCGCGCCGCCGCCGCCGCACAAACTGGATGACGGCTATCGCGGCGTCGAGGATGGCCGGATCATGACCGTTGAGCAGGCGAAAACCATGCACGATGGCGCGACTATTTCACTGCGCGGTAATTTGCTCACCCGAGGGGAAAATGACCGTTATCAGTTTCGCGATAAAAGCGGCACCATCACCGCCATCATTCCGGTCGCCGCGTTTAACGAACAGCACGTAGAGCCTGACGATCTGGTCAGCATCAACGGTAGCCTCGATCGCAAAATGACGCCGCCGGTGGTGCGTGTCGATCGTCTGCTCAAGCAGTCGCCTAAGTAAGCGGAGAACGCCGATATGAGTAACACATCTCAGCCGCAAGGTGAGCAGGGCGGAAAGCATCCTGCGCGTGAGGCGCCTGCCGAGCATGGCGAAGTGCCGCGTAAACGGGACGACAGCAAGGACGACAAAACCGATCCTTATCAGCCACACGATGGTCGTTAGCGAGGCTGACCACGAGATCCTTAAGGGCACAGTGATGCCCAGGCCGCAGAAAAGGCGCAGGTTCGGCATCACGCACTATACTTTTTGTTCGACATCATCACAGGAGGAGTCACATGGCGATTCATAAGAAAGGGCTGGCGCACTGGGAAGGCGATCTGAAACATGGCAAAGGCACCGTGTCGACAGAGAGCGGGGCGCTGAGCCAGCAGCCCTACGGCTTTAACACCCGTTTTGAAGGGGTGAAAGGCACTAACCCTGAGGAGCTGATTGGCGCCGCACATGCCGCCTGTTTCTCAATGGCCCTGTCGCTGATGCTCAGCGAAGAGGGCTATACCGCAACGTCTATCGACACGACGGCGGTGGTCACCCTCAATAAAACCGACGGCGGCTTTGCGATAACCGACATCGCGCTGCAAAGTCAGATTGTTCTGCCGGACGTTGCGCCGGCGGCATTCGATGAGATCATTCAGAAAGCGAAGGCCGGTTGCCCGGTATCGCAGGTGCTGAAAGCCAATATCACTCTCGACTACCAGCTGAATCCGTAAGCTGTCGTGCCCGCGCGCAGCGGGCACCCTTTCCCGATATCTCTCCCTGCGCTGCCCAATAGTGGTATCTTTTGTCCTTTAATTGCACGTAAGGGACATCATCATGATCGGCATTCGCGGGATGATCGAGGCGCAGGTGCTCGGCCTGACCGGCATGGCGCTAAAAGAGATCGATTTTGAACAGCCTAAAGGGGAGCCGGGGCTTTTTGGTCCGCAGTCGGCCATCTGGCAGGTACACGGCGATTTTACCTCGATGCTCTGCGGCGGCATCAGCGCGCTGCTGCTGCAGATGCTGCATCCCCTGGCGCTGGCCGGCGTCTGGGATCACTCCCGTTTCCGTGAGGACATCTTTGGCCGCCTGCGCCGCACCAGCCAGTTTATTTCCGCCACCACCTTTGCCACTACCCCCGACGCCGAGCGGCTCATCGCCAAAGTGCAGGGGATCCATCAGCGGATCGGCGGGGTGGATAAGGACGGAACGCCTTATCAGGCCAGCGATCCGGCGCTGTTGACCTGGGTGCACGTCGCCGAGTGCAGTCGCTTTATGGCCTCCCACCTGCGCTACAAGCGGACAGTGGTCAGCGCCGAGCGCCAGGAGGACTATTTCCGCGAGTCGGCGGAAATCGCCCGTCGGCTGGGGGCCCAGGACATCCCTCAGACGCCGCAGGAAGTGGCGGACTATCTCGAGGCGATGCGCCCGCAGTTGCGCTGTGACGAACGTACCCGGGAGGTAGCCGAGGTGCTGCTCTCTACTCGTCTGCCGGGTAGGCTGAGCCAGCCGGTGGGTCAGGTCATGATGCGCGCCGGAATCGATCTGCTGCCGGAATGGGCGCAGGAGATGCTGGGGCTGTCGCTCACGCCGCTGCAGCGGCATACGACGCGCCTGCTGGTGCATGGCGTGGCCCGCGTGCTCCGTGCCTCGGTACGCAACGGCGCCTGGCATTGCGCCATGCGCCGGATGCAAGTGGAGTGAAGGTCACTCCGCCTTGCCCAGCTGTCGGGCAATCAGTGCTTCCAGGCTGCCATCCGCCCGCCACTCGCTGAGCGCGTCATTCACCGCGTTGAAGCCAGCGACATCCGCCCGGGCGACGCAGATGGCCTGCTGGATCTCGGTAAAATTATCCGCCAGTACCCGCACCCCAGCGTGCTGACGGGCTGTCGCCTCCAGCGGCTGTCGGATACCGGCGACCATATCTCCTTCACCGGCGAGGAAGGCGTCGATGGCCTCCTGCGAGGAGGGAAGGCGATTCAGGCTGGCGTGCTGCAGATGACGGGTTAACCACAGATCGTAAGCGGCGTTTTGCCCGACGTTAATGGTGGTTGCCGGGCGATCCATGTCGGCCACGCTCTGGCAGGGCGAACCGGCTCTCACCAGCGCGGTCCCCTGGATGGTGATGTAGGGAGGCGTAAAACGCAGGGTCGCTTCCCGGGCCGGGTCGATGGCCAGAAACGCAATGTCCCAGTGCTCGCCACCGGCGTCAGCCACCACTTTTCCGGCGGCAGGATAGGGGACGAACTCGGCGGTGACGCCCCAGCGCGTCGCCAGCCGATGGCTGAGCTCGACGGTGAGACCTGCGGGCTCCCCCGTCTCCCCGAGATGGGCCAGGACCGCGTTGCCCAGGTTAATGGCAAAACGCAGCCGGGATGAAGTGATCTCTGACATCGCTGACTCCTGTAGTGGTGAAGAGAAAGTGGCCCGACCTGCCGGGCCAGTCATAAGATAGCCCATCCGCGCGCGGTTGTACCTGTCCTGCCACCCTTTCAGAATATATTAATAATCGACAGCGCCGATATCGTTAAACGGAAAGGCAATGGCTTTTATATTGTTAAGCATAAACTCAGCTTGTCAGTTTATTCTTCCCGCTCACAAAGGGAGAGAAATAATGACACAACATAATTTTGAAAATGATAATAAATATCATGAGCGTTCGGTGCAGGCGCGAAAGAGTACCCTTATTAGCGTGGTGGTCAATATTTTCCTTTCCGTGTTTCAGGTTGTGGTGGGAATATTCTCTGGCTCCCAGGGGTTGATTGCTGATGGGATGCACTCTTTTTCCGATCTGGTCGCCGATGGGGTGGTGCTGGTGGCGAATAAAAAGAGCCGTCGACCCTCAGACCACGATCACCACTATGGACACTGGCGCTACGAGAATGGCGCCTCGCTGATCCTCGGCGCGATCCTGGTGCTGGTCGGGATTGGCATGCTGTGGTCCGCTGCGGGTCACCTGGCGCAGCCGCAGACGATTCCGGCGGTGCACAGCGTGGCGTTGTGGATGGCGCTGGTGGCGCTGGCCGTCAAGGAGGGGCTGTTTCGCTATATGCTGGCGGCCGCCACGCGGCTGAATTCATCGCTGCTCATCGCCAACGCCTGGCATGCCCGCTCTGACGCCGCGTCATCTCTGGTGGTGGCGCTGGGGATTATCGGTAACCTGGCCGGGTTCGCCTGGTTCGATCCGCTTGCCGCGCTGGCGGTGGGACTGCTGATCACCCGCATGGGCTATCGTTTCGCCGCCACGGCGCTGCACGATTTAATGGACCGCGCCGTCGATGAAGAGACGCAGCAGGCGATCGCCGGCACGCTGCAGGCCACGCCGGGCGTGGCGGGTCTGCACGATTTGAAAACCCGTAAGGCGGGGGATCTGGTGCTGGTGGATGTCCATCTCGAGGTGGCGGGAGAGATGTCTGTAGCCGAGGGACATCAGATTGCCCGTCAGGCGCGGGAGCGGGTCCTGGCGCAGCATCCGGTGCTTAACGTAATGGTGCATCTTGATCCCAGCGACGCGGCCAGCGCGCTAGGCGGGGCTGACAAAAGCGGCCTGGCGCACCCGGTGTCCTGAACCGGCAATTTTATTGGCTCAGCGGCTATTTTTTCCCTGAGCCTTAATTGCTGGCGCATCGATTGCCTGAAATATAAAAAAGGCCCATACTAAAAACGCCATTACCATCGCTAAATAATGGCGAAGATCTGCCCATCGCAGTTAACGATAAAATAAACCAATCGGTTCATAGATAATCTCTATTCTTTATTCAGAGATAATGACCAGAGCGGTAATTCAGGAAGTCAGACAATGATCATTCGGCCAGAACAACACTGGTTTCTTCGCTTATTTGACTGGCACGGCTCCGTGCTGTCGAAAATCATCTTTCGTCTGCTGCTTAATGTGCTGATGTCCATCATCGCCATTATCAGCTATCAATGGTACGAGCAGCTGGGGATCCACTTAACGGTGGCGCCGTTCAGCCTGCTGGGGATTGCGATTGCGATTTTTCTCGGCTTTCGCAACAGCGCCAGCTACAGCCGGTTCGTCGAAGCGCGCAATCTGTGGGGGACGGTGCTTATCGCCGAACGTACGCTGGTACGCCAGTTGCGCAATATCCTGCCGGCCGAACACGATGTCCATCGCCGCATCGTCAGCTATCTGGTGGCCTTTAGCTGGAGCCTGAAGCACCAGCTGCGCAAAACCGATCCGACGGCTGACCTGCGGCGGCTGCTGCCGGATGACAAGGTGGCGGAGATCCTCGCCAGCTCAATGCCCACCAACCGGATCCTGCTGCTGGTCGGCAACGAAATTGGCCAGCTGCGGGAGGCGGGCAAGCTCAGCGACATCACCTACGGGCTGATGGACAACAAACTCGATGAGCTGGCGCACGTGCTGGGCGGTTGTGAAAGGCTGGCGACCACCCCGGTGCCATTCGCCTATACCCTGATCCTGCAGCGCACCGTGTACCTGTTCTGCACGCTGCTGCCGTTCGCGCTGGTCGGCGATCTGCACTACATGACGCCGTTTGTCTCGGTGTTTATCTCCTACACCTTTTTGTCGTGGGATTCGCTGGCGGAAGAGCTGGAAGATCCTTTCGGTACCGCCGCCAATGATCTGCCGCTGAACGCCATGTGCAATACCATTGAGCGCAATCTGCTCGACATGACCGGTCAGCATCCGCTGCCGGAGACGCTGCGTCCGGACCGTTACTTCAATCTGACCTGAATCAGACCCACCGGGCGGTTTCCGCTGCCCGGTCATCGCTTTCCCGTGGGTCTTTTATCCGTCAGCGCACAGCGACGATAACCGCGAAAATTTGCAAATAAGTTAAATTTAACACCTGATAGATAACATCAATTATACAGATTTGTTGTGTATGTTATTATTCAGTTAACAAACGCAGTACCTACGCTTTCCCATCGTACTATCCTTGAGAAACCGCATCCTAATCAGGTGACGCCGTGCTAACCACGCCACGTCGCCCGGGGCCGTCGTACGCCTTTTTTCAGGCTGCGGCGGCCAGAACAGAGCAGCAGGAGTTAAAAGATGACCAATAAAAGACGCGCGGTGCCCGGTGTTCACCCCTATGATGGCCCGGCAGGCGGGTGGGGCGCCCTGAAGGCCACGGCCATCGCTGTGCGTACCCAGATGGATGCTTTCGAAGCGCCCGCCACGCTGCTGCGAACTAACCAGCCGGATGGGTTTGACTGCCCGGGCTGCGCCTGGCCGGATAAAGAGCATAAATCCACTTTTCAGTTTTGCGAAAATGGCGCCAAAGCCGTGACCTGGGAGGCGACCACCAAACGAGTGACGCCCGAGTTCCTCGCAGCCAACACTGTGACCTCCCTGCTGGCGAAGAGCGATTTTGAACTGGAAGGCTACGGCCGCTTAACCCATCCTTTAGTCTACGACCGCGCCAGCGATACTCTGCGTCCGGTGGCGTGGGAGCAGGCCTTCTCCCGCATCGGCGAGATCCTTCGCGGCCTGCAGCCTGATGAGGTCGAGTTCTATACCTCTGGCCGGGCGTCCAATGAGGCAGCGTGGCTGTTCCAGCTGTACGCCCGCGAGTATGGCACCAACAACTTCCCCGACTGCTCCAACATGTGCCATGAATCCACCAGCGTGGGCCTGCCGCAGTCGATCGGGATTGGCAAAGGCACCGTCTCCCTCGACGATTTTGACCAGACCGAACTGGTGATCTCCATCGGCCATAATCCGGGCACCAACCACCCACGGATGATGGGCACCCTGCATGAGCTTTCCCGCCGCGGCGTGCCGATTATCGTTTTTAACCCGCTGCGTGAGCGGGCGCTGGAGCGTTTTGCCGATCCGCAGAACGTGATGGAGATGGCGACCCGGCGCTCGACGCCGATCGCTTCGACCTACTACCAGGTGCGGGCCGGCGGTGACGCGGCGGCGCTGAAAGGGATCGCCAAAGCGCTGCTGCAGCTGGAGGAGGAGCAGGGCAATGTGCTCGACCACGCGTTTATTGCCCAGCATACCCAGGGATTCTCCGCCTTTGCCGAGGATCTGCATGCCACCCGCTGGCAGGATATCGAACAGGAGTCCGGCCTGACGCGCGGATCCCTGACCCAGGTCGCCGTGGCTTACGCCAAATCCAGGGCCACCATCGTCACCTACGGCATGGGTATTACCCAGCATAATAAAGGCACTTCCAACGTCCGTCTGATTGCCGACCTGCTGCTGATGCGCGGCAACATCGGCAAGCCGGGCGCTGGCATCTGTCCGCTGCGCGGCCACTCAAACGTGCAGGGAAACCGCACCGTCGGGATCAGTGAAAAACCCTCTGCGGCCTTCCTCGACAGCCTGCAGCGGGTGATGGGGATTACGCCGCCGCGGCATCATGGTCACGATGCGGTGAAGGCCCTGGAGGCCATGATCGCCGGCGACGCCAAAGCCCTGATTTGCCTCGGGGGCAACTTCGCTGTGGCGATGCCGGATCACGAACGCGCCTTCCCGGCGATGCGCGGCCTTGAGCTTAGCGTTCACGTCGGCACCAAGCTCAACCGCTCGCACCTGCTGACGGCGAAAGAGACCTTTATTCTGCCGTGTCTGGGCCGCACCGAGCTTGACCTGCAGGCCAGCGGCCGGCAGTCGATCACTGTCGAGGATTCGATGTCGATGGTGCATGCGTCGTCAGGCAAGCTTAAGCCCGCCTCGCCGACGCTGCGCTCGGAGCCGGCGATTGTCGCCGGTCTGGCGAAGGCCACTCTGCCGGCCAGCAAAGTGGACTGGCTGTATCTGGTGGAAGATTACGACCGCATTCGCGATCTGATCGAACAGACCATTCCGGGGTTCGAGGAGTATAACCAGCGTATTCGTCATCCAGGGGGCTTCCGCATGCCGCTACCGCCGACCGAGCGCATCTGGCCAACGGCCACCGGTAAAGCGATGTTCTCCGTCTTCAAAGGGGTGCATGAGAACGTGGTGGTGGAGGGCGAAGATGTGATGCGCTTAGTGACGCTGCGCAGTCATGATCAGTACAACACCACCATCTACGCGATGGATGACCGCTACCGCGGTGTTTTTGGCCGCCGCGACGTGCTGTTTATGAATGAACAGGACATGGCTGCCCAGGGGCTGGAACATGGCGATCGGGTAGATATTCATACCGCGCTGCCAGACAGCGAGCTGACGCTGGAAGATATCACGGTGGTAGCCTACGGCATCGCGCCCGGCACCGTCGGGGCCTATTATCCGGAAGCCAACGTGCTGGTGCCGCTGAACTATCTGGATGAAGAGAGCGGCACCCCTTCATATAAGTCGGTTCCCGTTCGTCTGACGCTGCGCTCGAAAGAGATCCGTCCGCTGGCCGGCGTACGCTAAAAAGCAGGGCGCAGGGCGGCATCGCGCCGTCCTGCGCCCCACAGCACCTCGTGATATCCTCGCTTGAATTTATCGCTACTGAAACTAACATTCTGGTAACCTGTGCGCGGCCCCGGGGGTGAACGGCGGGGTTCAAACGGGAAAGAGAATGGATATTAAGCAACTCAAGTATTTGATCGCGCTCGATCAGACGCGCCATTTTGGCCAGGCGGCGGCGGCCTGCCATATTACTCAGCCGACCCTCTCCATGCGCATTCGTAATCTGGAAGAGGAGCTGAACCTGACGCTTATTCAGCGCGGCCAGCGCTTTGAGGGGTTTACCCCGGAAGGTGAGCGGATCCTGGCCTGGGCGCGGGCGGTGCTGGCTGCCCATGATGGTCTGGCGGCAGAGGCGGCGATCTGTCGCGGGCAGATGGTCGGTCAGCTGCGGGTCGGCATGGTGCCGCTGGCGAGCCTGAACCCGATGCAGCTGATTAAACCGCTGGCGGAGAAATACCCGGCGCTGCAGTTCAGCCTGCTGTCGATGACCTCGGAGCAGATTATCGATGGCGTCAGCCGTAACCAGTTGGATCTGGGGATCTGTTATCTGCAGCATCTGGATGAAGGTCAGTTCAAGATTGCCCGGTTGCCGCAAACCCGGATGGGGCTCCTGCATGATAAACGCCATTTCGACTTCAGCGGTGCGACGCCGGGGTGGGAGGCGCTGGCGACGTTGCCCCTCGGTTTTCTGACCAAGGGAATGTACTACCGGGAATCCATTGAAATCAGCTTTAAGGCTAAAGGGCTAACGCCGAAGTATGTTTTTGAAAGCGATTCGACGTTTCAGATTATCCAGGCGGTGCAGGCGGGGATCTGCTGCGCGATTATGCCGCTCAACAACGGCCTCGAAGCGCTGAGCGATAATCTTGACATTCTGCCGATCGCCGAAACCCAGGTCGATTCACAGCTGGCGCTGATTATGCGCCAGCAGGAGCCGGTATCAACCCTGGCGGAAAAATGCTTCGCCGAGGCGCAGGGGATTTTTGGCTGAGGCCAGTCCCTGCGACAACCTCAGATATTCTCCAGTCGAATGCCCCGCGTTCTGGGGCCGAAGATCCCTACCGACAGCATCACCATCAGCATACTGACGATGATAAAGCTAATCACCCCCGGCGTGCCGGCGTATTGCAGAATAATGCCGATCAGGATGCTGGTCACCGCGGTGGAGAGCCGGCTGAACGAGTAGCAGAAGCCGACGGCGCGGGCGCGAATATGGGTCGGGAAGACCTCGGCCTGGTAGGCGTGGTAGCTGATGGTCAGCCAGGCGTTGGACCAGGTGATCATAAACCCGCAGATCACCAGCAGAATCGGGCTGTTTTGCAGGGCGAACAGGGTCCCGAAGATGACAGTCATCAGCGCGGAGAGGACAATTTGCCACTTGTTCTCAAAGCGATGCACGAAGCGGGTGCAGAACAGGCAGCCCAGCGGATAGGCGAGGGTGATAAAGAAGGCGTACAGCAGACTGTGAGTGATGCTGGCCCCCTGACCGGAGAGCAGCGCCGGCAGCCAGTTGCCAAAGCCGAAGAAGCCGATCGCCTGGAAGAAGTTCATCACCATTAGCATCAGGGTGCGCTGCCGATACTGCGGCGCCCAGATTTCGCGGAAGGTGCCGCGTTTGACGACGCTCTGTGCCGCATGCGCATGCTTCGGCGACGGCGTCACGCCACAGCGGGCTTCCATCTCACTCATCACCGCATGCGCGTCATCATGCCGCCCTTTGCTTTCCAGCCAGCGCGCTGACTCCGGCAGCTTTTTGCGGATAAACCAGACCGCCAGCGAGAACAGCGCGCCAAAGATGATCACCCAGCGCCAGCCGCTGAGGCCGAAGAGGGTGGTTGGCACCAGCATCCAGGACATCAGCGCCACCGCCGGAACCGACAGGAACTGGATGAAGAAAGCGAAAGCAAACGCTTTATTGCGCAGATGGGTTGGCATCCATTCGCTGAGATAGGTGTCAATGGTCACCAGCTCAATACCGAGGCCGATCCCCACCAGAAAGCGGAAAAAGATCACCCCTTCCGCGCTGCTCTGCGTCGCCATCAGCAGCGAAAAGAGGCCGTACCAGGCGAGCGCCACCATAAACGTCAGACGTCGCCCCAGCCTGTCCGCCAGCGGCGCCAACAGACTGGCGCCAATAAACAGCCCCATAAAGGTGGCGGAGGCAAAAGCCGCCTGATCGGCAATCCCGAATATCCCCGCCTGCCCGGTGTGGAAAATCCCGTCGGCCAGCAGCCCTGCGCTGATATACCCGGTCTGGAACAGGTCGTAGAGCTCGAAGAAGCCACCGAGGGAGAGCAGGGTGATAAACGACCATAAACCGAAGGAGGCGGGCAGCGCATCAATGCGTCCGGTTAAGCTGGCGTGCGGTTGTCCTGGCGAGGCATAAGGCGCGCCGCCGAGAACCTGGGTGGTAGACATGGTGTTGTATTCCTCAGGATGAATGGTTTGCCTGCTAATGTTAATTGATTGTTAATAGTTTTATATTTTTAATCCTACGCGTTAGCTGCAATCTTTAGCGCAAGATATCGCGGTACACCATGAAAAATGAGATTCATGCTAGTTTACGCCGCATGCCAGGCGAAGAATTGAAGTAAATCACCGCGGACGGTATTTCCCATTGTGCGATTCGCCAACCCGCAGGAAAGCGGCTAGAATGGCCTCCTCGCAGGAGGTTATAAGAATGTTAAAAGAGGGATGTATGGCGTCGTATTCAGATCAGCCAGAGATGGCGACTGAGTTTCGCTTTACCCGTGTGATGGCCGAGCAGGCGGCGCGGGCGCGTCTGACGCTCGATGACGATCAGCTGTCGCTGATCGCTCGCCTGGATGCTCTGGGCCAGCAGCTGTTGTCCGCGGCTGGTACGCCGCAGGGGCTGTACGTCTGGGGGCGGACCGGGCGGGGGAAAAGTTTTATCCTCGACCACTTTTTTGCCAGCCTGCCGCTCGCCGCCCGGCGGCGGGTCCATTTTCATCACTTCTTCCGCGAGCTACATCAGCGGCTGAATGCTCCCGGCGCGCCCGACCTGCAGGCGGTGATGAGGCAGATGACTTCCGGCTGTCGCCTGCTGTGCTTCGACGAATTTCATCTTCACGACCCTGGCGACGCGATGCTGATCAAGGTCTTACTGGAGCATCTCTTTCAGCGCGGTATTGTGCTGTTGGCGACGTCAAACTATCCGCCGGAGATGCTGCTGCCCAATCCGCTGTATCACGATCGCTTTTTACCGTCGATCGCGCTGATCCGCGCCCACCTGGCGGTCGTCGCGCTGAACGGTGAGGAGGATTATCGCCAGCGTCATCTGAGCGTCGATAATGCCTTCTGCAGCGGGCGGATGTGGGTTAATCCGAATACACAACAGCGTCAGCTGTATGACCTGCCGTCGTTACCTGCCGAACCGGTTTCGCTGACGGTAGGTTATCGCACCCTGCTGGCTGCCACGGCGTCATCCACTCTGCTCCACTTCACCTTTGCCCAGCTCTGTCAGGCCGCCACGGCGGTGATGGACTATCTGACGCTCAGCGAAAGCTATACGGTTTGGTTACTGGATGAAGTGCCGCCGCTGGCTACGGTGGGGCCGGCGGCCCAGCAGCGCTTTATCAACGTGATTGATGTGCTGTATGAAAAGCAGATCCGCCTGCTGCTGGTAACCTGCTGCGATCTGGAGACACTGGTGGCCGGGGTGGAACTGGAGGATATTCAGCGTACGCGGAGTCGCCTGCAACAGTTGCCGCGGGCGGTATAAGCAAAACGCCCCGGCGGGTGCCGGGGCGGGGGGATTACAGGTCGAAGCGGTCGAGATTCATCACCTTAGTCCAGGCGGCGACGAAGTCATGCACCAGCTTCTGCTGCCCGTCGGCGCAGGCATACACTTCCGCCAGCGCGCGCAGTACAGAGTTGGAGCCAAACACCAGATCCACGCGGGTGGCGCTGTACTTCGCCTCGCCGGTTTTACGGTCGCTGCCGGTAAACAGCTCCGCGTGGTCATCGGCCGCTTTCCAGACGTTGGCCATATCCAGCAGGTTGACGAAGAAATCATTGCTGAGCACGCCGACGCGGTCGGTGAACACCCCGTGTTTGCTGCCGTCGTAGTTCGCGCCCAGTACGCGCAAGCCACCGACCAGCACGGTCATTTCCGGGGCGGTTAGCGTGAGCTGCTGGGCTTTATCGATCAGCAGCGTTTCCGTCGAGACACCGCCTTCGATACGGCGATAGTTGCGGAAGCCATCCGCCAGCGGCTGCAGCAGGTCAAACGACTCGACGTCGGTCTGCTCAGGCAGGGCGTCGACGCGGCCTGGGGTAAACGGCACGTTAACGCTGACGCCGGCGGCAGCGGCCGCCTGCTCAACGCCGACCACGCCAGCCAGCACGATGATATCGGCTAACGACGCTTTGCCGGAGGCACGCTGGATCGCCTGCAGAGTCGGCAGCACCCGGCTGGCGATAGCATTGACCGGCCAGTCTTTCTGCGGAGCGAGGGCCAGGCGTGCGCCGTTGGCGCCGCCGCGCTTATCGCCGCCGCGGAAGGTGGAGGCGGAAGCCCAGGCGACCGAAACCAGCTCACTCACCGACAGGCCGGCGCCGGCGATGGCGGTTTTCAGACTGGCGATATCCTCAGCGCTCGGCTGATGAGTCGCTGCCGGCAGCGGATCCTGCCAAATCAGATCTTCTTTCGGCACTTCCGGACCGAGGTAACGGGATTTTGGCCCCATATCACGGTGGGTCAGCTTGAACCACGCCCGGGCAAACGCCTCGTTAAAGGCCTGCGGATCGTTGAGGAAGCGGCGGGAGATCTTTTCAAACTCCGGGTCGAAGCGCAGGGTCAGGTCGGTGACCAGCATGGTCGGTTTGCGCTTTTTCCCCGGATTAAACGGATCCGGGATAATTTCCGGCGCATCTTTGGCTTCGAACTGGATAGCGCCAGCCGGGCTGCGGGTCTGCACCCATTCATATTTAAACAGGTTCTCGAAGAAGTAGTTGCTCCACTGGGTGGGCGTCTGCGTCCAGACCACTTCCAGACCGGAGGTGATGGCATCCGCACCTGCGCCGCTGCCGTAGCTGGAGTGCCAGCCCAGACCCTGCGCTTCCAGCGGGGCGGCTTCCGGCTCGGCGCCGACGTGGCTGGTTTCGGCGGCGCCGTGGGTTTTACCCAGCGTGTGGCCGCCGGCGATCAGGGCGACAATCTCTTCATCGTCCATCGCCATATTGCCGAAGGTGGCGCGAATGGCTGCCGCGGCGGACAACGGCTCGCCGCTGGCGTTCGGTCCTTCCGGGTTGACGTAGATTAGCCCCATTTCGGTGGCGCCGATGGCCTGTTTGGCCAGACTTTCCGGGTGACGGTGGGCCAGCCACTCTTTCTCATCGCCCCAGTCGACGTCCAGATCCGGTTCCCAGACATCTTCACGACCGGCGCCAAAGCCAAAGGTGCGGAAGCCGGCGTTTTCCAGAGCGACGTTACCCGCCAGCATGTAAAGGTCGGCCCAGGAGATTTTCTGGCCATATTTCTGTTTTACTGGCCACAGCAGACGACGGGCTTTATCGAGACTGACGTTGTCTGGCCAGGAGTTCAGCGGCGCAAAGCGCTGCTGCCCACGGCCTGCGCCGCCGCGACCGTCAACGGTGCGGTAGGTGCCGGCGCCGTGCCAGGCCATGCGAATAAACAAGCCAATATAGCTACCCCAGTCTGCCGGCCACCACTCTTGCGAGTCGGTCAGCAACGCTCTGAGGTCAGCTTTCAGCGCGGAGTAGTCGAGCTTTTTAAACTCTTCCCTGTAGTTAAAATCCTCACCCAACGGGTTGGAACGACTGGAGTGCTGGTTCAGCAGATCGACACGCAGCTGGTTAGGCCACCAGTCGCGGTTGCCGGTGCCGCTGCCGGCGCTCTGTTTTGGCGTCTCGGCGTGGAAAGGGCACTTTCCGGCGGATGCGTTGTTGGATGGGTCGTTAGACGTGCTCATATCAGGCTCCGTTTGCTTTTGTGAATGCCATTACGATATACACTGCTACCAATAAGCGATATTTGAATGAGTCTACAGATTTAATAGCTAATTCCGTTCAACGAAGGGTAAACATCCCCTTATATGACCAGGTGGACCTGGCGGTTAGTATAAACCTCACCATTAACCATAGACGTAACGAGACGGCAAAGGAAACGATCTGCGTCAATCAGGGAGCCGGATTGCTAATTGTTTGAGATATGACAATTTTCCTGCGAGAAAAGGATGAGGGCTGTCCGTTGCGCGAGCGTAACGAATGTTCGGTACGGGGGTTGTTGGCGGACACAGAATAAGCTAATACTTAGGCACCATGTGACTGGCGCTGAAGACAGAATACTGTCGGGGAGCATGGTCGACGTCGCCGCGCGCCTGGGCATTACCGATAGCTGGAGATAAGTTATGCCTGAATTCGCTTCATTAACGGCCTTTGCCGCGGTGGCGCTGGGGTTGGTGTTAACCCCAGGCCCCAACATGATGTATCTCACTTCGCGTTCGATTTGCCAGGGAAAACGCGCTGGCTTTATCTCCCTTGCCGGCGTGGCCGTGGGATTTTTCTTCTATATGTTGTGTGCCGCTTTCGGCATCACCGCGTTGGTTTTCGCGGTTCCATACGCCTACGATGCCTTGCGTTTATGCGGGGTCGCTTATTTGCTCTATCTGGCGTGGCAGGCGATCAAACCGGGAGGGCGGCCGATATTTGCGGTGCGCGACTTACCCGCGGACAGTGGGCGTAAGCTGTTTCTGATGGGATTCCTCACCAGCCTGGCGAACCCCAAAGTTGCCATCCTGTATCTGTCCCTGCTGCCGCAGTTTATCACTCCCGGACTCGGCAGCGTGCTCAGTCAGTCGTTAATATTAGGCTGTACCCAGGTGATCATCAGCGTGGCGGTGAACGGCATGATTATCTTGCTGGCCGGGCAGGTGGCGTTATTTCTTGGTCGGCGGCCGGGCTGGCAACAATTTCAACGCTGGCTGATGGCGACGGTACTGGCGGGAATGGCGGTTAAGATCGCTTTTGAGGCCAGAAAATAAGCGGGTTGATCATGTAAACAGATGCCAGCCGTCCCCGTTGCTGGCTAACCTCGCACTCTGATGCCTTTCTCCTGCACAGAAAGGCTTCCCACGCTCTAACATGCTGAAACATTTCTGCCAGATCATTAGCAACCTTTCAGTAGGGCTGGCGCCGCGATAAGGCTATGCTTCCCGGCCGTTACGCTGTTGGCTTTTCTTGTGATTCAGGTGATGTACCGCTAATGCCCCTTTTGAGAGATGAAATTCGCGACCACTCCGCGGAAGAGATGCTGTTTATCCGCCGGGCCGCAATTGCTTTTCTGCTGGTGGTGGTCTGCTTTGGCGTGCTGATCGTCAACCTCTACCATCTGCAGGTGGAGCAGCATGATTTCTACCAGACCCGATCGAACCAGAACGACATTAAGATGCTGCCCATTGCCCCCAGCCGCGGGCTGATATTCGATCGCAATGGCATTCCGCTGGTGCAGAACATTACCCTGTATCGCCTGCAGGTGATCCCGAGCAAAATTCCCGATATGACCGCGCTGCTGCAAAGCCTGACGCCGATCGTCGACCTGACGCCGGATGACATCGCCAGCTTCCGCGACGATATGCACCACAACAGCCGCTATAAAGCGGTGACGCTGAAGTCCGACCTCAGCGACGTGGAGGTGGCGCGCTTCGCGGTTAACGAATTCCGTTTCCCCGGCGTGACGGTGGAGAGCTATCAGCAGCGCGAATACCCGTACGGCGCCGAGCTGGCGCACGTGGTGGGCTATGTGTCGAAAATTAACGACAACGACCTGCAGCGGCTGGCGAAAGACGGCGAAGAGGAGAACTATGCTGCCGACCACAATATCGGCAAGCAGGGGATCGAGGGCTATTACGAAAAAGCGCTCCACGGCACCACCGGCTATCAGGAAGTGGAGGTCGATAACCACGGCCGGGTGGTGCGTCTGCTGAAAGAGGTACCGCCGGTGGCCGGGAAAAACCTCTATCTGACCCTCGACCTGCACCTGCAGCAGTATATTGAGTCGGTGCTGAAGGGGCAGCGGGCGGCGGTGGTGGTGGTCGATCCCCGGGATGGCGGCGTGCTGGCGATGGTCTCCAGCCCCAGCTACGATCCTAATCCGTTCGTCAAAGGCATTGGCTATCAGGCCTATAAATCGCTGCTCGATAATCCGGACCGGCCGCTGATCAACCGCGTCACCCAGGGGCTGTATCCCCCGGCCTCGACGGTGAAGCCCTATATGGCGCTGTCGGCGCTCTCCGCAGGGGTCATCACCCCGAACACCACCTTCTTCGGCGCGCCGACGTGGACACTGCCGGGCACGCAACGCCGCTACCGCGACTGGCTGAAGACCGGCCACGGGATGCTCAACGTGACCAAAGCCATCGAAGAGTCGGCTGACACCTTTTTCTATCAGGTCGCTTTCGAGATGGGCATTGACCGGATCCATGAGTGGCTGAGCAAGTTTGGTTACGGCCAGTCCACCGGCATCGACCTTAATGAGGAGTATGCCGGCGTACTGCCCAGCCGGGAGTGGAAACAGCGGGTGCATAAAAAGCCCTGGTATCAGGGGGACACCATCTCGGTCGGCATCGGCCAGGGGTACTGGATCGCCACGCCAATTCAGATGGTGAAGGCGCTCACCACCCTGCTGAACAATGGCAAGGTGCAGGATCCGCATCTGCTCTATTCGATGAAGCAGGGCAACCATGTGGAACGTTATCAGCAGCCGGCGAACCTGCCGCAGGTGGGCGATCCGAAATCGCCGTACTGGGGCATTGTGCGCAACGGCATGTATGGGATGGCGAATCTGCCCAACGGCACCGGCTACAAGCTGTTCCATACCGCGCCGTACCAGATCGCGGCGAAGTCCGGCACCTCGCAGGTGTTCAGCCTGAAGCAAAACCAGACCTATAACGCCAAAATGATCCCGGTGCGTCTGCGCGACCATATCTTCTATACCCTGTTTGCCCCTTATCAGCATCCGAAGGTGGCGATGGCGCTGATCCTGGAGAACGGCGGCGGGGATGGGGTGGTGGCCGGACCGACGGCGCGCGCCATTCTGGACCACATCTTTGTTCCGCAGCAGGCGTCATCCGCGGCGGCTGACGTGCCGCAGCGTGACAGCGCCGATGCCCAGTAAGCGGCTGGACTTATTCCGGACGCGCATCGTTCATAGATATTGGTTATTTGTCCCGCGGCTTTCCGGGCGGCATAGTGATGGCAGGAACATGACCCGGAGCGAGGAGGAAGGGTGACACGTAACCGATTATTGCTGGTTCAGACCGGCACGCCGCCGGCAGCCATCCGCGAGGAGCATGGCGATCTGCCGCACTGGTTCCGTACGCTGCTGGCGCCGTGGCAGGCGCAGCTGACCGCGGTGCGGGTCTTTGAAGATGAACCGCTGCCGGCGCCGGATCGCCAGACCGTGGCGGTTCTCACCGGTTCGTGGGCAATGGTGTCCGATCGCCTGGCATGGAGCGAACGGACCGCCGACTGGATCCGTCAGGCGGTGGCTATTGGCATGCCGCTGTTCGGCGTCTGCTATGGTCATCAACTGATGGCCCATGCGCTGGGCGGTGAGGTGGCTTACCATCCTGCCGGGCGGGAAAGCGGCAGCAAAACGATTGCGCTTTCGCCGTGGGGTGTCGATGACCCGCTGCTGAGCGGCCTGCCAGCGACATTCCCCGCGCATTTGAGCCATTTGCAAACCGTGACCCGTTTGCCGGAGGGGGCTACCGTGCTGGCCGCATCCTCCCACGATCCCCACCAGATTGTGCGCTACGGGCCGCAGGCGGTCTCCACGCAGTTTCACCCGGAATTCACCGCGCCGATTGCCCGCTCGCTGATCCGCTACCGGGAGGCGGTGCTGCAGGCGGAAGGCATCGACCCACAACAGTTACACGACGAGGTCCAGGAGAGCCCGCAGGCCGCGGCGATCCTCACCCGCTTCGTCAGCGACTTTCTGACCCCGGATGCCCCCGGCCATTAACTCCCTGTCGTGAACAGCACTCGCCAGCGACGACGCCGGCGGGTCATCTCACGCCACAGGGCGACCACCTCTTCAACGCGCAGCGCGTCAGCCGCCTGCGGCGTCACCCCCGGCAAGTTATACTCCTGGCGCAGCGCGTCCAGGGCGCGCACCTTCGGCGGTACCCGGGAGCGGGCCTGAGCGGCCAGCCGCTGCTGTAACAACCTGAAGGTCGCCTCATCCATGGGGTCCAGCTGGCGCAGAAAGGTTTTACAGCAGCGGAGGAGTTCTCCGGGACGGCGTTCCGGGGACTGGAGCGCCATCAGCAGCCCATCGCGATCGGCAACGCGCTGATAGCGGCAGCTCACCACATAGCCTATCTGCTGCTCCACCCGCAGGCGCTGGAAAAACGGCGGCTCGCAGAACTGCGCCAGCACCCGCAGGGCCGCCAGCGAAGCGCCTTCCGGCAGCGGAAGAAAGACCAGTAGCGCCGTGTCGCCCCGGGGATAAGCCAGCCGCTCGACGCCGCCGCGGCAGGGGGCCGGAGCGGGCATCGGCGGATTAACCGGGACGGTAAGCCGGCTCAGCTGACGCGCTACCCACTGCGCATCTTCCGCGCTGCCGCCGGTCAGGGCCGCCAGCCAACCTTCCTGGTGCGCTGACGTACCCAGCCGTTCGGGGAGCTGGGCGATGAGATGACGGATCGCAATACTCTCCGGCGGTGGGGGCAGCGGGGCGACCGGGAGCGCGAGCTGCCGCACGATGGCCTGCAGAATCGCCTCCGGCCGTTGGCCGGACGCAGGCAACTGCAGGATCAGCTGCCAGCTACCGTCGAACAGATGCCACTCGCCGTGTCCCCCGGCATGGCGCAGGGCGGCAAGCAATGAACGCAGCTGTTCCCCGCGCGCCAGCCCCCCGGCCGGCGTGGGCGAGCAGTAGAAGGGCGGTCGCAGCAGGAGCGTCGGCGGCTCTCCCGGTGACGGGAGGTGACGCAGTGGCGCGGCTTCCGCCGGGCTTTCGGCCACGAGCTCGCCAGCGGCCTGCGGATAAAAAGCGAATGCCAGCGCCGGGTCAGAGACCGGACGTGGCGAACAGCGGCTGAGCGGCAGGCTAAAGCCCTGGGTGGCTACCGTTGCTCCGGGGGGCTGCGTCTGGCAGGCCAGGCTGACCGTGGGGGCGGCCAGCAGGGCGGCGCAAAAATCGGCGAACCCGGTGGGCGGCGCCCCGGGGGCAAAGCCGAATGCCCGCTGGCGCAGCTGATCGAGGGGCGACAGCGCCTGAAAACGGCGCCGGGACAGCTGATAGTAGTGTTGCTGCTGCTCAGGCGTCGTCTGCTGTAGCGCCTGCAACCAGTGGGTTATCTGCCGGTCGACCTGTTCCGGCCGGTCGCTGGCGAAAATCAGCGCCAGCCAGCCGACGTGCTGATCCTGATACAGCCAGTTCAGCGCCACGTCCTCGGCCATCCCGCGCTGGCGCAGGCCGGCCATCAGGCTACCGGGGGCTTCATCCAGCAAAAACTCGCGCAGTAACGTGACATTGTCACTTAAGGCGATCAGCGGGCAGCGCCACAGCGCGGGCTGGCTGGAGACGGCCAACTGCAGTTGAGGGGGCTCGCCCAGAGTCAGCGGCGGCGCCGGCGGCGGAGCCTCGCCCGGGGCAAGCCCGGCGGCGAAACGTGCCGCCAGTTCGCCAAGCACCTCCAGCGACTGCGGTCCCTGCAGCCAGAGTTGCATCCGGCGGGCGACGTAGTGGCTATGGTGAAAGTTGCGTAAGGCCGCCTGTAGCGCGAGGAAATCCTCCCCCAGCGACACGGCGTCGCCGACCTGAAAGCGGCGAAACGCCGCGGGCGCGATGGCGGCGTGACGCACGGCGGCTTCCCGTCGCGACAACTCATGCTGTTGGATCAGGCGGTTTTCGGCGTCGATAACCGCGACTTCGCGTTGAATATCGTCCCTGAGCAGCAGCGGCGCCTGCAGCATCTCCTGCAGGCGCGCGACGCCGTCAGCCAGACCCTCGGCGGCGACCTCGAAAAAGAACGCGCTGTGGCGGGCCAGGGTGGTGGCATTCACATTCCCTGCCTGGCGCTGCACCCAGCCCATCAGCCGTTCATCATTGCGGTAGCGCTCACCGCCGTAAAACAGCAGGTGTTCCAGCAGGTGCGCCAGACCGGGGAAGCGCGACGGTTCGTGGTGGCTGCCGGCGGCAACCCGCACCAGGGCCGCCGCGCGATCGGCCTGCGGCTGATGAACCAGGGTAGCCTGCAGGCCGCCCGGCAGAGTGACAGTGCGGGTCGCCAGCGTCATTACAGTTCCCGGGTTTTGTAGATCAGCTGCGAGCGGGTACGGTTGCGGAACTGCAGCTGGCTGACTTTGATGTCGCTGCAGGCCGCTTCGCGCCGGGCCTCAAGGATTTTGTGATGATGTGGGGATTTGCTGCACACCGGGTCGGCGTTATCGGCGCTGCCGGTCAGCATAAAGGCCTGACAGCGGCAGCCGCCGAAGTCTTTCTCTTTTTCATCACAGGAGCGGCACGGCTCCGGCATCCAGTCATACCCGCGATAACGGTTGAAGCCGAACGAGTCATACCAGATCGATTCCAGACTCTGCTCCAGCACCGACGGGAACGCCACCGGCAGCTGGCGCGCGCTGTGGCACGGCAACGCAGTGCCTTCCGGAGTGACGCTGAGGAAAATCGATCCCCAGCCGCCCATACAGCCTTTCGGGCGTTCCTCGTAATAGTCCGGGGTGACGAATAGCAGGTTGGTGAGGTTACCGCTGGCGGCCATTTTCTGCCGGTAATCGGCGACCACCTGCTCGGCGCGGGCGATCTGTTCCCGGGTCGGCAGTAACCCCTCGCGATTAAGAAACGCCCAGCCGTAAAACTGGCAGGTGGCGAGCTCGACGTCATCGGCTTCCAGCTCAATGCACAGCTCGATAATTTTATCGAGCTGGTCGATGTTATGCCGGTGGAGGACGAAGTTCAGCACCATCGGGTAGTCGCGCGCTTTCACCGCTCTGGCCATCGCCAGCTTCTGCTGGAAGGCTTTTTTATTGCCGGCGAGAGCGGCGTTGAGCACCTCATCGCTGGCCTGGAAGCTAATCTGGATATGGTCCAGTCCGGCCTCGCTGAAGGCGTCGAGTTTGCTCTCGGTTAGCCCAATTCCCGAGGTGATCAGGTTGGTATAGAACCCGAGGTCGCGCGCGGCGCGGATCAGCTCCGGCAGATCTTTACGGGTCAGCGGCTCGCCGCCGGAAAAGCCCAGCTGTACGCTGCCCATCGCTCGCGCCTGGCGAAAGACCTCGATCCATTGTTCGGTGGTCAGCTCCTTTTCCTGCCGGGCGAAGTCCAGCGGATTGGAACAGTAGGGACACTGCAGCGGGCAGCGGTAGGTCAGCTCCGCCAGCAGCCACAGCGGCGGATTGACGGCGGGTTTATTCTGGCTCACGGCAGGTGATCCACTTCTGTTGACAGGCGATCTGCAGGAACTCGACGACGTCGTCATCGACGCCGCCGGCTTCCGGGAAACGTTCGTTAAGCATGGCGATAATCGCCGCGACGTCGCGCCGGCCATCGACCAGCTCGAGGATCGCCGCGGCGGTCTCATTGAGTTTAGCCATTCCCTCCGGATAGAGGATCACATGGCTCTCCTGGGCGGCTTCCCACTGCAGTCGGTAGCCGCGACGAAAGGCAACGATGGACGTTTTTTGCATGATTACACCAGTCGGGTCGTGTGCCAGGCCGCCTTGTCGGTGACCGTGTGATAGGGCGGGCGCTGCAGAGCGTAGGCCATGGTCATGGCATCGAGCATCGACCACAGGATGTCGAGCTTAAACTGCAGGATCTCCAGCATCCGGTTCTGTTTTTCAGCGCTGTCACAGTAGGTCTTCGCCAGCGCCAGACCATGCTCAACGTCGCGGTTAGCCTGGCTCAGACGACTGCGGAAGTAAAAATAGCCTTCCTCTTTGATCCACGGATAGTGCTGCGGCCAGCTGTCGAGGCGCGACTGATGGATCTGTGGGGCGAACAGCTCGGTCAGGGAGCTGCAGGCCGCCTCCTGCCAGCAGGCGCGACGAGCGAAATTAAGATAGGCATCCACCGCGAAGCGCACGCCGGGCAGCACGTGACGCTCGCTGAGCAGGTCGTCGCGGCTCAAACCGACCGCTTCCCCCAGCCGCAGCCAGGCTTCAATCCCGCCATCTTCGCCGTGGCTACCGTCGTGGTCGAGGATCCGCTGCACCCATTTGCGCCGGGTCTGCGCATCCGGGCAGTTGGCCATAATCGCCGCGTCTTTCAGCGGAATGGTGGTCTGGTAATAAAACCGGTTCGCCACCCAACCCTGAATTTGCTCGCGGGTCGCTTCGCCGTTATGCATGGCGATGTGGTAAGGGTGGTGAATATGGTAGAAGGCGCCTTTAGCCCGCAGAGCCTCTTCAAAGGCCTGCGGCGACAGCGTGTCGGTGATCAGCATGCGGTATCCTGAAGGGTGATTGCCATCCCGTCCCAGCTCACTTCAATCCCCTGTTGCGTTAGCGCCTGGCGCTGGGGAGACTGTTCGTTAAGGATCGGGTTGGTGTTATTAATATGAATGAGAATTTTGCGTTTTGCCGGCAGGGAGGCCAGCAAGGCCATCATCCCGTGCTCATCGCTGAGCGCCAGGTGTCCCATATCGCGACCGGTATTGCGCCCGACGCCGGCGGCCTGCAGCTCGTCATCCTGCCAGACGGTGCCATCGATCAGCAGACAGTCCGCTTTTTGCAGCCACGGCAGAAGGGCTTCATCCGGCTCACCCAGCCCCGGGGCATAGAACAGCGTCTGCCCGTTGCGGCGGTTTTCGATAAACAGCGCCACGTTATGGCCCGGCAGCGGCCGGTCGCGATACGGCGAATAGGGCGGCGCGTTGCTGGCGATAGGCACGGCGGTAAACTGCAAATCAGGGCAGGCGTCAACGGTAAAAGGCTGCTGCGGGGCGATGGGATGATGCACCAGGCCGCCGTTCCAGTGTCGCAGCATGGTAAACACCGGGAAGCCGGTGGAGAGATCCTCATGAACCTCCGGCGTGCACCACACCTGGTGCGGGCAGCCTTCGCGCAGGCTCAGCAACCCGGTGGTGTGGTCGATCTGGCTGTCGGTGAGAATAATGCCGCCGATAGACGTCCCGCGCAGTACGCCGGGTTTATTTAACTCGGGGGTATGGGCAATCTGCTGGCTGATATCCGGCGAGGCATTGCACAGCACCCACTCTTTGCCGTTATCGCTGACGATGATCGACGACTGGGTGCGGGCACTGGCCTGAATGGTGCCGTTGCGCAGACCCTGACAGTTGGCGCAGTTGCAGTTCCATTGCGGGAAACCGCCGCCGGCGGCGGAGCCGAGGACTTTAATGAACATGAAGACGGACCGGGTAATGAATGAAGGTGCCCGCGCGAACGGCGGGCGGGGCGATTAACGGTTAGAAATGTACAGCGTCACTTCCAGACCGAGACGTAAATCGATAAAAGCAGGTTTCTTCCACATGTTTTGTTCCTCTTAAAAATGACGACAGGCCTCACGGATAATGCTGGATCTGTGACGGCCGCCGCATATTGCGCTTCACCGGGAGAGAGATCAACCCGGAATCTGTAAGGAATTAACTTTATGTTTACAATATAACCTATTGTTGCCAAACCTTTTTTAATACCCGCAGCCAGTTGTTCCACAGCAGCTTATCCAGCACCAATTGATCATAGCCATTGTCCCGCAAGGCATTGATAAGCCGCGGTAAGCCGGCCACATCCCCCAGCTCGTCGGGCAGGGTGATGCCGTCAAAATCCGAGCCGAGAGCCACATGATCCTCACCCATTATGTTAATAAGATAGTCGATATGCCGGACAATGGTGGTTATGGGCGTGTCGCTGTCGCGCCGTCCGTCGGCGCGCAGGAAAGCATTGCCGAAATTGACGCCCACTACGCCTCCGCTGTCGCGGATCGCCCGCAGTTGCCGGTCGGTCAGATTGCGCGGCTGTGGGCACAGGGCGTGGGCATTAGAGTGGGTGGCCACCAGTGGGGCGGTGGAGTGGTGGGCGGTATCCCAAAAGGCCTGTTCATTCATGTGCGAAACATCGATCTGCATCTTCAGGGCGTTGGCCTGAGCGATGAGCGCAATGCCCTCGCGAGTGAGACCCGGCCCGCTGTCCGGGCTGCCGGGAAAGGCACCGGTGACCCCGCAGCCGAAGCGATTGGCGATGTTCCAGAACGGACCAATGCTGCGCACCCCGGCGCGATAAAAGGCCTGCAGATCTTCGCCTTGCGCGTCGAACCCGCCAGCACCTTCGATGTGCGCCACCATCGCCAGCGCGTTATCCTGGCGACAGCGTTCGATATCCGCCGCGCTCAGGCACAGCCGCGCGCGACTGGCGTCATGGGCGCAAATCGCCTTGAGGATAGCCAACTGCTGCCAGAGGATCGCCAGCGGATCCCACGCCTCGCTGGCGTACTGCGGCGCCACGCGGGCGATATACTCCTGCGGCGGCACAAAGAGGGCGAACAGGCCGCCGGCCAGCCCGCCCTGGCGGATACGCGGATAGTCGAGATGGCCGTTTTCTATCCCGGCAAAGAAGGCGCTTACCGGATCCTCACGATGGTGAAGCCAGAGATTCAGCAGCAGGTCATTGTGACCATCAAAAATCGCCATAGCGGGTACCTGCGTTCTTAAGTGGTGAAAAATGCCTGCCACGGTAACGGATTTATCTCCTGGGGCAAGCATAAATTCACATGCCCGCAACAATTGCCAACCTCGACTCTGTATCACACTGTATCTCGCGGCGCAGCGCTGACATTAAGAGATAAAAATGGCCCCGGTCGGGCACATGGCGGATACACATTTCCGCTTTACTGGTCACGTACTCTCTTGATGATGATAAAAGGTGAGAAAGTGATGAACAGATTATCCCTGATCCGCTATACCAGCGCCGCGGCGCTGGGGTTATCCACCCTGTGGTCCGCTGCCGTTTGCGCCGCGGAAGACGCGGGGGCGTTCGACAAGATCCACCAGATCCGCGCCGGCGACCTGAATATAGGCTACGTGGATATCGGCCCGCGCGACGGCCAGCCGGTGATCCTGCTGCACGGCTGGCCCTACGATATTCAGAGCTATGCTCAGGTGGCGCCGGCTTTAGCGCAGAAGGGTTACCGGGTCATTGTGCCGTATCTGCGCGGCTACGGCACGACCCGTTTCCTCTCCGCCAGCACGCCGCGTAACGGTCAGCCGTCGGCGATGGCGGCCGATATTGTCCATCTGATGGACGCCCTGAACATCAGGCAGGCGGATCTGGCCGGCTTTGACTGGGGCGCGCGCACGGCGGATATCGTCGCCGCGCTGTGGCCGCAGCGGGTGAAATCCCTGGTCTCGGTGAGCGGGTATCTGATCAGCAGTCAGCAGATTGGCGAAAAACCGCTGCCGCCGCAGGCGGAGCTGTCGTGGTGGTATCAGTTCTATTTTGCCACCCCGCGCGGCGAAGCCGGTTACCGGCAGAACACCCACGACTTTGCGAAATTTATCTGGCATCAGGCGTCGCCGCAGTGGAAATTCAGCGACGCGACTTTTGCCAGAACCGCCCGGGCGCTGGATAACCCGGACCACGTGGCGATCACCATCAGCAACTACCGCTGGCGCCTGGGGCTGGAGAAGGGGGAAGCGAAGTATGCCGGCTATGAACAACGGCTGGCGGCGCTACCGCCGATAACCGTGCCCACCATCACCCTTGAAGGGGCGAATAACGGCGCGCCGCATCCGGCTCCCGCCAGCTACCGGGCTAAATTTACCGGAAAATATGAACACCGGGATCTGCAGGGGGCGGTGGGCCATAATCCGCCGCAGGAGGACCCGGCAGACTTTGTCCAGGCGGTGGTGGACGCTGACCGTTTGTAATCCGCGCCTTGCCGGCGGCGCGACGTTGCGCTTCCGGCAACACGGCTTATGCTTGTGAAGAGTTTATTTTGCCGCAGGAGCAGCCTTTGGAGCGTATTGACCACATCCTGGTCGTCGATGACGACCGCGATATTCGGGAACTGATTGTCGACTATCTGGAAAAATCGGGATATCGCGCCAGCGGTGCGGCGAACGGCAAAGCCATGTGGTCGGTGCTCAAAAATCATCAAATTGACCTGATTGTGCTGGATATCATGATGCCGGGCGAGGATGGCTTAACGCTCTGTCGCCAGCTGCGCGCCAACCCGCAGCAGGATATTCCGGTGCTGATGCTCACCGCCCGCACCGATGACAGCGACCGGATCCTCGGCCTGGAAATGGGAGCTGATGATTATCTGATTAAACCCTTTGTGGCCCGCGAACTGCTGGCGCGCATCAAAGCCATTTTACGCCGCACCCGGGCGCTGCCGCCCAATCTGCAGATCACCGAGGCGGGCAGGCTGATCGCCTTTGGCGACTGGCTGCTCGACACTGCCGCCCGCCACCTGCTGGACGACAGCGGCGCCATCGTCGCCCTCAGCGGGGCGGAGTATCGGCTGCTGCTGGTGTTTCTCGACCACCCCCAGCGGGTATTGAACCGCGACCAACTGCTGAATCTGACCCAGGGACGCGACGCGGAACTGTTTGAGCGGTCAATTGACCTGCTGGTGAGCCGACTGCGCCAGCGGCTACGGGAGGATGCCCGCGAGCCGGCCTACATTAAAACGGTGCGCAGCGAAGGCTATGTGCTGTCGGTGCCGGTCTCCATCCGCGAGAGGCATGAATGAGGTTTTGGCCCGCCTCGCTGCAGTCGAGGCTGATGGCGCTGCTGTTTCTGGCGCTGCTGCTGGCGAATACTTTAACCCTGTCGCTGCTGTTTTATGAGCGCATGAGCAGCGCTCGCAGCGTGATGCTGGGCAATCTGGCTTCCGATGTCGCCACCAGCGTGGCTATCCTTGACCGCCTGCCGGCCGCTGAGCGCCCACAGTGGCTGCCGAAGCTGGCGCGCGGCAATTATCGCTATCTGCTGGGCTCCGGCGAGCGCGGCGACTACCCGGACAGCTGGCGCGCCCGGGACGCAGCCCGCTCCCTGCAGGAGGCGCTGAGCGCGCAGTACCCGGTAAGTATTGTGACGATCCCCGGCCCGCGGCAGCATATTCAGGCCCATATTACCCTCCACGACGGTACCCCGTTGACTCTCGATCTGTGGCCGAAGCTACCGGCCATCGCCCGCTGGCTGCCGGTGGTGCTGATCGCTCAGTTTGTTCTCCTGCTGGCCTGCGCCTGGTATGCCGTTCGCCAGGTGTTGCTGCCCATCACCCGTTTTACCCGCGCAGTGGACGCCCTTGAACCGGCCAGCGACACGGCGGGAACCATGGCCGAGCAGGGGCCGGAAGAGGTCCGCCGTGCCGCTCGCGCGTTTAACGCGATGCAGGCGCGCATCCACGACCATCTGCAGGAGCGGGCGCGGATCCTCGCCGCTATCTCCCACGATCTGCAAACCCCGATCACCCGAATGAAGCTGCGGGTGGAGATGGCCGACCAGCCGGAACTACGCGATAAGCTGCTGCAGGATCTCGACAATATGACCCGCCTGGTGCGGGAGGGCATCGCCTTCGCCCGCACCTCGCAGCCACTGGCGGAGGCGCGCCAGCGGCTGAACCTTGACGCCTTTCTCGACACCATCGTCTGCGATTATGCCGATGTCGGCCGGCCGGTGCGTTTTTGCCCGGAGGAGACCGCCGGGGTGGTGTGGATCCCACCGCAGGCCCTGCGTCGGGTGATGACCAACCTTATCGATAACGGGCTGAAATTCGGCACCACGGTCACAGTAACCCTGACCCGCGACGCCGCCGGGGATATCACTCTCCATGTGCTGGATGAGGGGCCGGGGATCCCGGAGGCCGCGCTACAGGCGGTGCTGCAGCCGTTTTATCGCCTGGAGGACTCGCGCAATCGCGATACCGGCGGCACCGGTCTGGGGCTGGCGATCGCTGCGCAGCTGGTCAGCCAGATGAACGGCGCACTGCGCCTGGCCAACCGCCCGCAGGGCGGCCTGGACGCCAGCGTTCGCCTTGCCGCGGCGGGATTGTATCCTGCTGTATCTCCGGCGCAGACGGATAATTAAGCCGACAATTCTCCCCCTTTCCCGACACATTCGCCTTACATGGCCTTGCGGTAATGTCGTGGCTGCCACTCCCGGCAGCGACGACATAATGAGGAGAAGGCGATGTCGATATTCATTGCATTTTTGGGCGGAATGTTAACCCTGCTGAGCCCCTGTACGCTGCCGGTGATCCCGCTGCTGTTCGCCAGCGTCCGGGGCCGCCGGGGGCAACTGGCGATTATGCTGGCTGGAATGGCGCTGATGTTCGGCGCGGTTTCGTGGCTGGTGACGGTCGCCAGCGGCTGGGTGGTGAATCTGACCCTCGCAGGCCGCGGCCTGGCGCTGGCGTTCTTCGCCCTGGTCGGGCTGAGCCTGCTTTCGCAGCGCGTCGCGCAGCGGCTGACCTCACCCCTGGTGGCGCTGGGAAATCAGCTTAACAACGCCAGCTCACGCCAGCGCGGCTGGATCGGATCGCTGCTGGCCGGGCTGGCGGTGGGTCTGCTGTGGGCCCCGTGCGCCGGGCCGGTATTGGGGGCGATACTGAGCCTGGGCTTTGTGCATCCGGGCCAGGCGACCACTGGCGGGTTGCTGCTGGCTTACGGCAGCGGCGGGGCGCTGATGTTATTCCTGCTGGGGTGGTGCGGCGCGGCGTTGATTGCCCGTCTGCGTCGTGGGCTGGCGTTCGGCGAACGGCTGCGCCGGCTGGCGGGGGGGGCGATGCTGGCCTCGGTGGCGCTGATCGCCAGCGGCGGCGATCGCTATCTGCAAAGTGCGGGAGGCTGGAGTCAGGCGCTGGAGCAGCGGCTGGCCGCCCGTCTGCCGCAGCCGGAGCAAAAGACCATCCTCCAGCCGATCGCCGCGCCGCAGCCCAGCAGCGCGATGCCCTCCCTGGCGGGAGGCAGCGCGTGGCTCAACAGCCCGGCGTTAACTCCGGAGCGTCTGAAGGGCAAAGTGGTGCTGGTGGATTTCTGGACCCGGGAGTGCATCAACTGTCAGCATACCCTGCCTTACGTGCGCGACTGGGCGAACAAATACCGCGCGGCCGGGCTGGTGGTGATTGGCGTCCATACCCCGGAATATCCCTGGGAGCGTTCGCTGCCGCTGCTGCGCCAGGCGGTGAAGGACGGGCGGATAACCTACCCGGTGGTGGCGGATAATGAGTACGCCATCTGGAATGCCTTCGGCAATCAGTACTGGCCGGCGCATTACATTTTCGACGCTCGCGGACAGTTGCGTTATACCGCCTTCGGCGAAGGGGATTATGCCCGCCAGGAGCAGGTGATCCAGCAGCTGCTGCAGGAGAGCAAAGCCTGACCCGCGGCGTAGGCGTCTGGCGGACGGTTCCCTCCAGCCCTTATACCTGATGCCGGGCGGCGCTGCGCTTGCCCGGCCTACAGGAGCGCGCAGGGAGAATGTCGGCGCGGTAAGGCGCAGCCGCCACCGGGCATTGAAGCGGGAACGGCGCTGGATGCCCATTGCCGATGACTGCCGGGCGGTTCCCTCTCCCTTCAGGGAGAGGGTTAGGGTGAGGGTGAATGGAAGTAGCGTGACACCGTCACATCTCGACCCACCCCTGCAGGGCCTCGGTCATCAGGTCTCCTAGCAGCGCCACGGCGGCGGAATGCTGTCCCTCGCGCGGGGTTTGTTGCAGGTTAACGGCCAGGCTACCTGGCGATGGCAGCAGCCCGGCGACGGTGCGCAGGTTGCCGGGCATGCCGATGCGGGTGCGTATCGTCAGCCCCAGGCCAGCCTGTATCGCCGCCCAGATGCCGTTCAGGCTGTGGCTGACGAATACCACCTGCCAGGGGATCCCCGCGGCATCGAGACAGGCAATAGCGCGAGAGCGCATCAGGCACGGGCTGTCGAACATCACCAGCGGCAGCGGCTCGCCGGAGGCCAGCAGTGCACCAATATCCAGGTCAGGATGCGCAATCCACGCCAGCGGGCAGCGGCCCATCCCGGGGCCCTGATCTTCGGTTTGCCACAGCAGCGCCAGATCCAGCGCCTCTTCCGCCAGCGCCTGGCGCAGCGGACCATTGCGATCCACCCTGGCGACTATCCGCACCTGCGGATGATACCGTTTAAATTGCCCCAGGATCCCCGGCATCAGCGATTCGCCAAAATCTTCCTGCATACCAAGGTGGATCTCGCCGGTGAGCCGCTCGCCCCGCAGCGCGCGCAGGGTTTCATCATTGAGCGCCAGCAGTCGTCTGGCGTAGCTCATCAGCTTTTCGCCTTCCGCGGTGAGCACCAGATGCCGCCCCTGTTTGGCCACCAGCGCCGCACCGCACTGGCTCTCCAGCTTTTTAAGCTGGGCGCTGACGGCGGAAGTGGAACGCGACAGGCGCAGCGCTGCCTGGGCGAAGCTGCCGCACTCCATGCCGGTCACAAAGCTACGCAGGGCGTCGAGATCCAGTCCCGGTAAGCGTTTCTCCATCATCATCCTCATTTTCAGGATGTTCATCCTGAACGTTGTTATTCTCGGGATAATACTGTGGCATCGCGAAAGGCAGGCGTCAACGGGCCCAGCGACCAGCCAGGGAGCAGAGAACGTCAGTGGCGCGGAAAGAAATAAAAAAGCCGATAAGGAGATTATCGGCTTATTGCAGGTAAGGCTGACAGCGGGGCGGCAGGCGCCGCCCGCTAGGGCAGGTTATTGCGCCAGCAGCTCCTGAGCGGTGCGTTCCACCAGGTTAAGCAGCACCTTCACGTCATCCAGCGTCACCACCGGGTTCAGCAGGGTCAGCTTCAGGCAGGTGACACCGTTATGCTCGGTCACGCCAACGTTAGCGCGGCCGGAAGCCAGCAGGGCATCGCCGACGCGCTGGTTGAGCAGCGCGATAGCCGCCGCGTCGCTCTGCGCCATCTGCGCCGGACGGGAACGGAACAGCACGCTCGCCAGCTGCGGCTGCATCACCAGCTCCAGCGTCGGCTGCGACTTCACGTACTCCGCCACGTTTTTCGCCATCGTGACGCCGTGATCGATGATCGCCGCATACTGTTTCTGGCCCAGCGCTTCCAGACCCATCCACAGCTTCAGCGCATCGAAGCGACGGGTGGTCTGCAGCGACTTAGACACCAGGTTCGGTACGCCGTGTTCTTCATCGAACTCGGAGTTCAGATAGGCCGCCTGATAACGCATCAGCTCGTAATGGCGCGCGTCCTTCAGCAGGAAGGCGCCGCAGCTGATGGTCTGGAAGAACTGCTTGTGGAAGTCCAGGGTAACGGAATCCACCAGCTCCAGACCGTCAAGGTAGTCACGATACTGCTCAGACAGCAGCAGCGCGCCGCCCCAGGCTGCGTCAACGTGCAGCCAGATCTGATGTTCCGCGGCGATACCGGCGATGTCGCGCAGCGGGTCGATAGCCCCCGCGTCGGTGGTGCCGGCGGTGGCGACGATCGCCATGATCTGCTCGCCGTTAGCCTGCGCTTGCGCAATCTTCGCTTTCAGATCGGACACGTCCATCCGCGCGAATTCGTCGGTTTTCACCAGCGTGACCGAGCGGTAGCCGAGGCCCATCAGCGCCATGTTCTTCTGCACCGAGAAGTGGGCGTTTTCCGAGCACAATACTTTGTACTTGCGGATATCCCCCGGCAGCCCATCCTGCTGGATGGAGTGCCCCTGACGGGCGAAGAAGGCGTCGCGCGCCAGCATCAGGCCCATCAGGTTGCTCTGGGTGCCGCCGCTGGTGAAGACGCCGGCGTCGCCAGCCGGATAACCGACCCGGGCGCGCAGCCATTCGATCAGCTTCATCTCAATGATGGTTGCTGACGGGCTCTGGTCCCAGGAGTCCATGCTCTGGTTGGTGGCGTTGATCAGTACTTCCGCCGCCTGGCTAATTACCAGGCTCGGGCAGTGCAGGTGCGCCACGCACTGCGGGTGATGCACCGACAGGCTGTCTTTCAGGAAGTACTCGATCGCACGATCAATCGCCGCCTGGTTACCCAAACCCTGTTCGTTAAATTCAAGGGAGATACGCTCACGCAGCTCGTCAACGCTTTTCCCCTGATACATCTCAGGTTGCTTCAGCCACTGCACAACGGCCTGGCTGGTCTGCTCGATAACCTGCTGATAGGCTTCAACGCTCTGCGCTGAACCAGCAAGAATCGGATTCAATGTGGACATGGTGGTCACTGACTCCACTCAGACCGGCTTTACGCCGGCGGCCAGCAGGGCCTGTTCGAATTTGTCGAGGAACACATCCAGTTCCGCGTTGCTGATCAGCAGGGACGGCAGCAGACGCAGCACGCAGCCGTGACGACCACCGCGCTCCAGAATCAGGCCCGCTTCGAAGCATTTCTTCTGCAGCAGGGCAGAGAGTTCGCCGTCAGCCGGGTAGCAGCCCATGTGATCCTGAACTTCGTTCGGCTTGACGATTTCGATACCGATCATCAGACCAAGACCGCGTACGTGGCCAATGACCGGGTAGCGCTTCTGCAGCTCGGCCAGTTTGCCTTTCAGCCACTCGCCCTGGGCAGCGACTTTGTCGGCAATCTTGTTGTCGCGCAGGTGACGCAGGGTGGTCAGACCGGTAGCCATCGCCAGCTGGTTGCCGCGGAAGGTGCCGGTGTGGTGACCCGGTTCCCAGGCGTCGAACTGTTTTTTAATGCCCAGCACCGCCAGCGGCAGACCGCCACCGACCGCTTTCGACATCACGATGATGTCCGGCTGGATACCGGCGTGCTCGAAGGCGAAGAATTTACCGGTACGGGCAAAGCCAGCCTGCACTTCATCGACGATCAGCAGAATGCCATGCTCTTCGGTCACTTTGCGGATGCGCTGCAGCCACTCAACCGGCGCCGGGTTCACGCCGCCTTCACCCTGCACAGCTTCGAGGATCACCGCCGCCGGTTTACGGACGCCGCTCTCCACGTCGTTGATCAGGTTTTCGAAGTAGTAGGTCAGGGCTTTCACGCCGGCTTCGCCGCCGATGCCCAGCGGGCAACGATACAGGTGCGGGTAAGGCATGAACTGGACTTCCGGCATCATGCCGTTAACCGCCGCTTTCGGCGACAGGTTGCCAGTGACGGACAGCGCGCCATGGGTCATCCCGTGATAGCCGCCGGAGAAGCTGATCACCGCCGTACGGCCAGTGTATTTTTTCGCCAGTTTCAGCGCGGCTTCCACGGCGTCAGCGCCGGAAGGACCGGTGAACTGCAGGCAATACTCTTTCCCTTCGCCCGGCAGGCAAGAGAGCAGGTATTCGGAGAAACGATCTTTTAACGGGGTAGTCAGATCGAGGGTATGTAACGGCAAGCCGCTGGTAATGACACTTTGGATGCTCTGCAATACATCAGGGTGGTTGTGGCCCAGAGCGAGAGTACCGGCGCCCGCGAGGCAGTCCAGGTACTGTTTGTTATCCGCATCCGTCAGCCACACGCCTTCAGCTTTAGTGATAGCCAGCGGTAACTTACGCGGGTAACTCCTGACATTCGATTCGAATTCGGCCTGACGGGCCAAAAAGGTTTCGTTGTTTGCGTCTAATAAATCGGCACGTAAAGTATCAATACGGACTTTATCCGTCATCATATCACTCCCACAACCAGCATTGCGGTTGAACGCTGGTTGAATAATTGGTCTAAGGAATTGAATTGGCATTCATAAAGCGCGCACAATATATGGCTTTTTAAATCCGCATTCAACGTTTTATTGATTGCGTTATTTTGACGTTATTCTTACCGGGGCAATAATTAACGTAACCTGCTGAATTATAATAGAACAACTGCGTGTCACGATAACCCTTTAAAGTGTAATTATTAGTGAGAAAGTCTCTATATTTTTATTGCCGCTGCGTTAAAACGCTGACGGAATGCCTTCCGTCAGCGATAGCAAGTCTCAATGCAGTTCCACCGCATAATTTGTTAAAGGTGTGACTTTTTTCACCAACTTATTGTTATATAAAAACTGTTCATAAGCTTCGTAGCGCGGTTTATCCAGCGCCGCCGGATCGGTGGCGAACAGCGGCACGGTTTGCAGCCACGCCTGGTGGTTGAGTTCGGTTTTCAGCTCCGGGTGGGCGGCGGCAAACGCCTCCCAGCTCTCCTGCGGATGGGCGCGCAGATAGCTCACTCCGGCCTGCAGGGCGGTGAGGAATTTACGGATCTTGGCCTCATGAATCGCGTCGCGATGGGCGACAATCACCAGCTCGTCATAGGCCGGCACGCCGTAATCTTCGACGTTCATCACTACCGGCGTTTTGCCCTGCAGCTTCAGCTCCTGTGCTTCTATATTACGGTAGCCGCCGATGACCGCGTCCACCTGGCCCGCCAGCAGGGCGCTGGTCAGTTGGAAATTGACGTTAACCAGTTTGATACTGGCCGGATCGATACCCGCGTGTTGCGCCATGGTCGACAGGGTGGCCTGCTCAATGCCGCTGACCGAATAGCCCACCTTCTTACCTTGCAGGTCTGCCGGAGTTTTGATCTGCTTATTGAGAGCGATCACCGTGTTCAGCGGCGAGTTAATCAGGGTCCCGACGCGCACCAGCGGTAACCCTTCGTCAGCGAAGAAGTGCACCTGCGGCTGGTAGGTGATGGCCAGATCCGCCTGACGGGCGGCCACCATGCGGGGAGGCAGCGCGGGATCGGAGGGAGGGACAATCTTGACGTCCAGCCCCTGAGCCTTAAAGGCGCCGATCTGCTCGGCCACCATAATCGGCGCATGGTCGGGGTTAATGTACCAGTCCAGCACCAGCGTCAGCGGTTCATTGGCCAGCGCGTGGCCGCTGACCAGTGCCGTCAGGGTTGCCCCGGCGAAAAGCGACTTTTTCATCTGTTTTCCTTTATTACTTCATCTTTATTCCGGTGACCAGTCGATCAGCCGGTGTAGCAGGGTATCTACCGCCAGCCACAGCAGGAGGGTCAGTAGCACTAAAATAAACAGCGCGGCGAAGCAGATATCGGTTTGCAGCCGCGCATTGGCATTGAGCATGACGTAGCCCAGCCCCTCAGCGGAGCCGACCCATTCGCCGATAATCGCGCCGATGGGCGCCACCGCCGCCGCCATCCGCAGGCCCGAGCCCAGCGCAGGCAGGGCAGCCATCAGGCGGACATGCCGCAGCTGAGCGCCGAAGGAGGCGTTCATGCTGCGCGCCAGATCGAGATACTCCTGGTTGACCCGTCGCAAGCCATCAAAGAAGGCGGAAGTCACTGGAAAGAAAATCACCAGCACGGCCATTGCCACTTTGGCGCTCATGCCAAAGCCCAGCCACAGCACCAGCAGCGGGGCGAGGGCAAAGACCGGGATCGCCTGACTGGTGAGGACCAGCGGCATCAGCCAGCGCTGCAGACGCGGAGAGAGGATCATACCCAGCGCCAGGGTGACACCGAGCGTCACGCCCAGCGCCAGGCCGCTCAGGATCTCACTGAGCGTGATAAGCGTGTTCCAGCCGAGATAGGCGCGATTAACCCACAGCGCCTCGGCGACCGCCATCGGGGAGGGTAAAAGAAAGTGAGGAATGCCGCTGCGGCTGGCCAGACCCCAGAGGATCATTAGGCCGCAGAACACCATACCTCCCCGCCAGAGACGTCCGGTCATGGATGAGCCCTCATCAGTTGCTGCAGCAGGGCGGCCTGGCTAATCAAGAGATCGGGCGCGTCCGGCGCGCGCGGAGGTGTGCCGGCAAGGTGATGGCTGTCATCGATGTCGCCGTCTGCCGCCGAGAGGACCAGCAGGCGGTGGCTCAGCCGGCAGGCCTCCTGCGGATCGTGGGTGATCAGCACCACCGTGCGACCAGCCAGCAGGGTGGCGGCCAGAGTTTGAATGCGCGTGCGGGTGAGGGTATCCAGCGCCGAGAAAGGCTCATCCATCAGCACGATGGGGCGGTCCTCATACAGGGTGCGGGCCAGCGCGGCGCGCTGACGCATGCCGCCGGAGAGGGTTGCCGGCCGGGCGTCGGCCCAGGACGAGAGCTCCACCTGCTCAAGCAGGGCGGCGACCCGGGCACGATCGACTTTTTCACCGCGCAGCCGCGCGCCGAGGGCGACGTTGTCCCGGACGCTCAGCCAGGGGTAGAGCAGATCTTTCTGCCCCATCCACGCCAGACGGCCCTGAATCGGTTGCCCATCGCTGGCGACCACTTCTCCCCGGGTGGCGGGCGCCAGACTGGCCATCACCCGCAGCAGGCTGGTTTTGCCGGCGCCGCTGGCGCCGAGGAGCGACACCCACTGCCCGCCGGGGACCGTAAACGACAGGTTGTCGAACAACCGACGGTCGCCGAAATGCAGGCTCAGGCCACGGACCTCAATACCCGGCGCCGTCACGCCCGGGTCTCCGCCGTCGCGTTGAGGCCCATCTGCCAGAACTGCGCCTCAAGGCGGGTGGCAGTGGTGAAAATCTCGCTCAGCTCAGTGATCCGGGCCTCGCTCCCGCGCTGCTGCCACACCGTTTCCAGCAGCGCCAGCGCGGCGTTGACGCCGTGCAGATAGCCTTCATCGCCATAGTTGCGGATCCACGAGGCGTAGTGGTTATCGTCCAGTCGGGTGGCGGGATGCTGCAGCAGGCCGAGACCGATTTCCGCATAACCGGCCACGCAGGGCATCAGCGCGACCAGCAGATCCAGCGCGTCACCCGAGTGGCCAATATCCAGCACGTAGCGGGTATAGTTAATGGTTTCCGGCGCTTCAGGCTGGGTAGCCATCTCCTGCTCGCTAATGCCCCACTGAGCGCAGTAACCGACGTGCAGCGGCAGTTCGTTGAGGATGGCGTTCATTGAGGCGGCCGCGGCCCGCATCTCCGGCAGCGTGCGCAGTTTACTCACCAGCAGCGCATAGCTGCGGGCAAAGTGGATCAGAAACAGATAATCCTGGGTCAGGTAGCGACGAAATGCGCTTTCCGCCAGGGTGCCCTCGGCAAGCTGCTGGACGAAAGGATGCGCCACATAGTGCTGCCAGTCAGCGGCGGCCAGCTGGCGTAAACGGCCATAAAGACCATGGCTAAACGCGGGAATTATCACAGGACCTCCAGATATTCAGGGGAGATCCGGGCGTGCAGGGGTGTGAACAGGCAATGGCGGTAATGCAGGCAAAATTGCCGACCCGTCCCTTCGCTGGCATGACCCAGATCAGGTTCAAAGGGTTCGGCTTGCGCCATCTCAGCCCTCACGGGACACCCCTCGGTAGCGCTATGTTATACGATATTCACCTTTTGAATACAATCACCGCGCTGCCCTGTATCGCGATGGCATTTTTCTGTGATAGCCAGCACTTTTTCGTTTAAAAATACCCGAAAAACAGGCGGCTGCGCGTTGGTGAGCATTATTCTCATACGTTATATTTTCATTATCCCGTTGTGATAATCCTGTTCGTGAGGCGTGTCGTGCGTCCCCAAAGCCCCGGAGTAAGCATGAAATTCCTGTTGTCCGCACTGGCGGTCGCGGGCCATTAATCAGTCATTCATCCACCATGATAACCCTTTGATGTCCCTATTTCGCGCTACCGCTATCAGGACGACGACGTGGTCACGGCGCAAACCTCCCTGGGCCTTCATCCCGCGCTGGATCCTGCAGGGATTCGTTGGCGCGGGGTGCGCGGCGCGCACGCCAGCGGAACAGTCAGAGGTGGCATGGGGGGCCGGTTTTCGTTACCTGATTGCACGGCAGTACGGTTTGCGTACCGGGATTGACGTGGCGTTCAGTGAGCATGAGCAGGCGGTCTATTGCAATGTCGGTTCGGGTTTATAACTACACATGAGAATAACAATGAGAGCATCCGGAACGGTGTTAACGCTGCTGTTGGCGGCCTGTGGCGCGTCGGCCGCGGAGCAGAGCGAGAGCGACAGCTATTTTCCGATATGGGGAGATGAGGCACGCGCCCGGGGGTATTCGATCCCGTTACCCTACGGCGTCAACCTGAGCTATATGAATATCCGTCAGGATATCATGGTCGACAGTATTACCTTTTCCGGGCTTAAGCTGGGCAACCATCCCATTCCCAGCGATATGTTCGCCATCGATGCCGGGCACACCCGCGAGAAGAGCAAAACCGAAAACCTGCGCCTCGATATGTGGGTCTTTCCGTTTCTCAACGTTTACGGGCTGGTGGGGCATACCCGCGGGTCGTCTGTCTCCCAGGTCTCCGTGGATTCGGATCCTTCGCAGTTTCGCGGTCTGGATCGGGTGATCGCCGGCGCGGTTCACCAGCTTTATCAGAGCGGAAAACTGCAGAATATTGATTTTACGCTTGATTTCAAAGGAACCACCTGGGGAACCGGCTTTACGCTCGCCGGGGGATACGGCAACTGGTTCGGGTTAGTAGACACTAACTACACCCGTACCGATTTCGATATTCTCGACGGCAGCATCTCGGCGGTCACCGTCTCGCCGCGCGTCGGCTACCGCTTCAGTTTTCAGGGGATCGACGGGCCGTCCCACCTCAGCCTGTGGGTCGGGAGCATGTATCAGGACGTGCAGCAGGAGTTTAAAGGCGATCTGGCCGACCTGCATATGCCGCCAGAGCTTCAGCCCCTGATTGCCGCAGTCAATAAAGACGGCGAGGGGAAATTCGACGTCAAGCAGAAGCTAACCTCACCCTGGAATATGCTGATTGGCGCCCAGTATGAAGTCACCAAAAACTTTAACGTGCTGACTGAATTTGGTTTTAACGAGCGCAATAGCTTCTTTGTCTCCGGTGAATACCGTTTTTAACTAAAACTGCTGGCGCCATCTGCCGGTAAGATGCGCGCTCTTTTGTTGTTGTGGAGAGGCTGTTGATGCGTAAAGCCTTATGGCTGCTGTTTGCACTGTCGCTGCCGGCGCTGGCGCAGGATCCGGTGCTGCCCGCTGTGACGGCGATCCATCCGGTGCCCACCCTGGGTGAGCTGCCGCCGCCGGAGTCGCTGCGACCGTGCTGCGCTTTTGGTTACGACCTGCACGTGCGCGCGGTGGGCATCCCGATCCCGGTATACCAGATTGGCAATGTGCTGACCCTGGATACGCTGGGCAAGCACCATTACAACGATAGCGCGTTCGGGGCGGTGAAAAACCTGCTGGGGCTCAGCGAGGAGCAGAACGGGCTCATCTATACCCGTCGCGGCGGGTTTATTGATATCGCCCATGTGCGCGATACGGCGGACTACACCTTCTATCTGTTCAATCGTATTGCGCCGACGCTGGGCCAGGCGGGGCGGATCTTCTACAGTGAAGAGCTGGGCGTACGCCGCGTTCAGCTGAATGCCTTTACGCCACCGGCGGGCGTCAGGCAGCGCTATCAGCTGGCCGCCTGGCTGGCGGGTCATCTGGCCTTCGAAATTGCCCAATGGCATGAGATTGCCCAGTGGTATGGCTTCCAGTCGGTCCCCGGGTTTTCTGAGGAGATCTCCGCTTTTTCGCCGGAGGATCTCTACTCCAATTTACTCGGCGCCAGGCTGGCGATTAACGTGATCCTCAGCAGCCACGGTGGTTCGCTGGAAGACTATAACCAGGCCATGGATACGGCGCTGAAACAGGCGCTGACCCGACTGATGGTGGCGACGAGAGGGGAGACGGAAGCGATGTTTCAGCGGATCGACGGCGACTGGTGGAACAGTCACCGGCGGGTGCCGGATAAGTTTCTGGTGCTGAAACGTAACTACGATCTGCAGGAAAATCGGCTGCCGACGCCGGTCCCTTTCGAAACCCTGCCGCCGTATCGCCTGACCATGCCGGAGCAGGTTGGGGGGTTCCGCTTACGCGACCTCGGCGAACTGCAGATCTACCCAGGGCATGATATGCAGGCGCTGCCGGTTCCCGCGCAATACTATGGCGCCGACGCGTTCCAGGCGCTGGCGGATAGCGCTCGTGAGGCGGATAAGACCCAGCTGGCACGAATTGAAAAATAGCCATAAAGGCTCAGGGCGAGCGCCCTGAGCCAGTGAGTTAGCGGAAGTCGACCCAGCAGGCGCCGTTGTCGGCAGACCGTACGCAGTTTTCCACCCAGCGCACGCCGAACGCGCCGGCGCGAGCGTCCGGATACCAGAAGTCGGCCAGCAGCGCTTCGTCGCGACGGTCGGCGGCATCCATGGCGATGGCGAAACGGCGATAGAGATTCGACCATGCCTCAAACAGTCCCTCCGGATGGCCGCCGCCGATGCGGTCATCCTGACGCGCCAGCGGATCGAGATAGTCCATGCCGCGCTCGAGGATACGCACCGGCTCGCCCTGGATTTCATAGCGCAGCTGGTTGGGCTGTTCATCCCACCATTCGAGACTGGCTTTTTCACCGACGATACGCACCTTTTGTCCGTGCATGGAGCCGCAGTTAACGGCGGAGCTCCACAGCGAGCCAACGGCGCCGTTGTCATACTCCATCAGCACATGGGCGTTATCTTCCAGCGGCGCGCGGCTTTTGACGAAGCTTTGTCTGGCGCACATCAGCCGGGTGATGTTCAGCTGCGGAGCCATGGTTTCAACCAGAAACAGCGGATGAGTGGCCAGGTCGCCCAGAACATAGCTGGGGCCGACAAAGCGAGGATCGACCCGCCAGCGGGTACTGGCGTTTTCCAGCTCCACCGGCTGGGCGTGAAAACCGTGGGCAAACTGCATATTGACGATACGGATGTCGCCCAGCAGCCCGTCGGCGATCATCTGTCGGACCTGCAGGATCAGCTGGTGGCCGGCATAGCCGTAGGTCACCCCGAGGATCTTCTGCTGCCGCTGGCTGAGCGCCACCAGTTCGTCTGCTTCCTCGCTGCTGAAGCACAGCGGCTTTTCGCACACCACGTGCAGCCCAGCCTCCAGCGCTGCCCGGCAGATGGCATAATGGGTGTTATTTGGCGTGGCAATCGACACCGCCTGAATGCCGTCCGGACGCTCCGCCTCGCCGCGGAACAGGCTCTGGTAGTCGGCGTAACAGCGCTCGGGATCCACCCCCAGCTGTTGGCCGAACTGGCGTCCGCGCTCGGCATCAATATCAAAGGCGCCGGCCAGCAGCGTAAAGGTATTATCACGCAGCGCCGCTGAGCGGTGAATATAGCCGATCTGGCTGCTACCGCCGCCGCCGACCATGCCCCAGCGCAGGGTGCGGTCGAGAGGTTTTAAACCGTTAATCATGTTGCGTCTCCTGTCAGAATCCCACGTCGCGCAGATAGCGCAGACTTTCCGTGACCGCCTGCAGGCTGCCTGCGGCATGGCGCGGATCACGCTCTTGTTCAATGGTTATCCAGCCCTGATACCCCCGACGGGCAAGAAAGTCTTTGATGGCCGGATAGTCAATGGCGCCGCTGCCGAGCGGGCACATTACCCCTTCGGCGCAGGCGGTGAAAAAGTCGATGCCCTCGGCGATGGCGCGCTGGTAAACCTGCGGATCCACATCCTTGAAGTGCAGGTAGTCGAGTCGTGCGTAATAGCGATCCAGCCAGTCGAGCGGATCCATACCGGCGTAGTAGAGATGCCCGGTATCCAGACACAATCCCGCGACGTCGTGTGGAATATCGTTCGCCAGCCGCTCGATTTCATCCGCAAATTCGATGCAGCCCCCGGCGTGGGGATGGATAACCGCCCGCACACCGTACTCCTGCCAGGCGAGGGTGCTGAGGGCGGTAATGTGCGCCATCATGCGCTGCCAGTCTTTGTCATCGAGTCGCGGAGCCAGCGCGCTACGCCCGGCAAAGCGCGCTCGCTCAGGGTTGCCGAAATCAATAATCACCAGGTAAGGCGGCTGAACAGGATGCCCTGGCGTGGGTTCGGCGGCCGGAACCTGCGACAGATTGCGGCAGATCTGATGGGTCAGCGCCACCAGGGTGGGGAAATGGGCCTCGCTGACCAGATCGTCAAAGATCGTACCGGCCACCAGCGACAACTGATGCTGTTCCAGCGCCGCGCGCAGGCTGGCCGGGTCGGTGGGCAGGTAGCCCCAGGGCCCAAGCTCAATGCTGCGATAGCCGGCCTGCGCCGCCTCCTTCAGCACGGTAGCCCAGGCGGGAAGGTCAGGGTTTTTCGGGTCATCCACGCCCCAGCTGCAGGGGGCATTGGCGATAGAGAGTGTCATGTTGGCTTCCTTTTTACACAGGGGATGCCGCTGAGTATTGAATAAATATTTCATTCTCAACAATGATGGAATGATGATTTTTTGATGGCCATCATGCTTTGAATTGATGTGGTTTTTGATAGTTTTTTATCAAATTGAGGGCGGGCGCGGTCTGCCCGTTAACTGGCCCCGGCGGCGGCGGGGCCGGGAGTTTACATATTTTCTTTGGTGATGATATCGAAAGGCTGAGGGAGAGAAATCACCTCGCTCGGCGAGCGCGAAACCGCGTCCGTTATGGTGCGTAGCGTGGCAGCGGCAAACGCCTCCAGCCGGTGGTTAAGCATGATGTCGATGGTGCCATCGATCAGCGCCAGTTCACTGTCGTTTAGCGGACCGTGGCAGACCAGAGTGATCGCCTGCTGACGGCCGCTGTCGCGCAGCGCCTCGACAATGCCTTCGACGCCGCCGCAGGGGGCATAGATCGCCTGCAGGGCCGGGTACTGACTCAGCATCTGCTCCGTCACGCTCCTGGCGATATCCGCCCGTTCATGGCTGCGAACCGGCTCCAGGATCTGCTGCCCCATGCCTTGTTCACGCAGGCAGGAGCGGAAGCTGATCTCACAGCTTTCCTGACAGGTAAAACGATTGTCGCCAATGATAATGCCAATTTCGCCATTACCCCGACATAAGCGCTCAATAAACCAGGCCGCAGTGCGCCCGGCTTTTTGATTATCGAGGCCGATATATCCGCTGCGCTGAGGGACCGACAGATCCGAAAGCAGGGTGAACACGCGAACGCCACGGGCGGCAGCCCGGGCCACCGCGTGGCGAATCAGCGGGTGGTCCAGCGCCACCAGGCCTAACACGTCCACTTCGTCACTTAGCCGGTGAATGGCCTGAGCCATCGCTTCCACCGCATCGATGGCAAAATGCAGTATCACCGGCACCTGGCCCGCCGGTAGCCATGGGGCGGCCTCTCGCGTCAGCGCCTGGGCCAGCGGCAGGTAGAAGGAGTGGGTCTCCTGCAGCAGAATAAACCCCATTCTGACCGTGACCGGCGCTTTCCCCGCCGCCAGGCGATAGTGGGGCTGCTCGAGGGTAAACCCCAGTCGTCGTGCCGCCTCCAGTACGCTCAATGCCGTGGACTCCTTCACCGCCGCACGCTTGTTGAGCACCCGGTCGACGGTGGCAATACCGACGTTGGCTTCACGTGCGATATCGGCAAGCGTGATTTTAGTAGCGGATTTTTTCACTATGATGGCCGTTTGTGATGAGAGTTATGATAGAAACTATCACGATTAGTCTGGGCATAAAAGCCGCAATGCGGGCATCCTGGACAAAGCCAATACGCAGCCAACGGGCGAGAAGACCGATAGACACACTCTGTGATCAAAAGCGACTACCAGTTCTGGTATTGCTGCTATGCTGTTGAAATAGAATTAATAAAAAAGACATTATCGCATCCAGACGGTTAAACCACGCGCAAAGTCGCCTCGGGTGGGCGTCGCTGCGTGCAGAACCGACTATACTTGCCGCGCACGCGCGTCATTAAGGCTATTCGGTTGTTTTGTTATCACTTTATACCAGCGTCAGGGACGCATATCGTTATGTGTCGCTTCTGCGCCGGGAATTGGTCGGTTTGGGGCCTGTATGTTATTAAAAGAACTGGCTGTTTTTGATGTATTAAGTACCCCGATATGGGTAGTCCATCCTTTTACTGAAAGTGTGGTCTATGCCAATCCGGCTTCCCGGACATTGAGCGGCGATATGTCGCTGAAGGAGATGCGTAACGGTATCTATTCGACCTGTCCTGAAACGCAGTTACAACATTATCTTCGCTATCTCGATACGATGACCGAGATATTTGAAGTCTGGACGTTACAGACGGGCAAGGGCCTGCAGTCGGTATATTGTAAAACCACCCTGGTCGACACCGACGACAGCGGTACCTTATTGCTGTTTGAAGCCGTGAAGCTGCTGGCGCAAAATCAATCCATTCATACCGGCTCCCGCCGCTATCAGCGACGCAACAATGGTTTTTTTGCCCGTTTTTTTATGACCAATACCGCGCCGATGCTATTGATCGATCCCAGTAAGGATGGTCGAATTGTCGATGCCAATATTGCGGCGCTGCGTTTTTATCATTATTCCGATGAGGAAATGCGCAATAAACATACCTGGCAAATTAATACCCTTGGTCGGGACGTGATCCCCATCATGAATAATATTGCTAATATGCCAGGCGGGCATAAACCGCTTAATTTTACGCATATTTTAGCCGACGGTACGCTGCGCCATGTCCAAACCTATGCCGGGCCCGTAGTGCTTTATAATATTCGACTGATGTTGTGCATTATTCACGATATCACCGAGGAAGTGCATCTGAAAAAAGAGCTGGAATTCTCTGCCGCCCACGATCCGCTCACCGGATTGCTTAATCGCCGTGAATTTTATCGCCTCGTCGAGGCGCCGTCATTTATCGCGCAAGGCTTTTGTCTGCTGTTAATCGATATCGATCATTTCAAGAGCATTAATGATATTCACGGTCATCAAAAAGGGGATGAAGTCCTGCTGGTGATCTCCCGCATTCTGGAAACGTCGGTGGATCGCGAAGATAAAATTTATCGCTGGGGGGGAGAAGAGTTTCTGCTCTTTTTACCCCATTCGCCGATAGCGCGCGCCCTGATACTGGCGGAAGGGATCCGCCAGGCGGTCAGCGAGTATCAGACGCTGTCGGTGACGGTGAGCATCGGCGTGGCCGAACACCATGACGGGGAAGCGATTGATCAGCTTTTTTCCCGCGTCGATAAAGCGCTGTATGTGGCCAAAAATGGTGGGCGCAACCGGGTCTCGCGCCTGCCGTTTGAAAATGTGGAACTGCTGCATAGCCGCGGAGGCGCGGCCTGACCAGCCCGATGCTTTTTCTCCCCGCCGGACGCGCAGGCTGACTCACCGACTATACTGAGTGAACGCCAGCCTGCTGATTTAGGTGGCAATATTGTTAGCCTGTCGCTGAGGTGGCAAACGACATATGGTGCGTCTTTTCGTTCTCCTGTCGGTACTTTCGCTTTCCGCGCCAGCGACGCTGGCGGCGAACGGCCACGCCATCAAACAGCGTGCCGATGCCGTATTGACTCTGATGAGCTATACCGTCGTCCCTGACGTGACCGCCAGCGATCTCAACATTGGTTCCGGCAGCAACGACAAACATAATCTGGCCATCACCCAGTTTGGCGGCGGGGCAACTCTCAGCGAGTCGTTTCCTCTGTACCTTGAAGGTACGATGGGTTACAGCCGTTACGACCCGCGCTTTGTGGTCAGCAATGGCGAACAGACGCGGAATGTGCCGACCAAATGGAACAGTCTGACCACCACCGGCGGCGTCGGTTGGGATTTTTCGCTGCACCGGGACAGCCTCGGAGGCAACCTGGTGCTGCGGCCGATCGTCAATGTGATGCTCGGTACCCTGGCCAGCGATGCGCGTATTGGCAGCTGGGCAATTGAGCGAAAAACCAGCGCCGATCTGCAATTTCTCGACGGCGGTCGGTTCAACGCCTGGGGGCTGGGCGGGGCACTGATGCTGGATTACGAACGCTTCTCTGCCACCCAGGATATTGATGCCGAACTGCGTTACTCCTATATGCATCTGCAAAGTTTCGGCAGTAGCGCCGAGGTGGTGCAGGGCGAGGCCAGCGCGGAGAATCTCGGCCTGTATCTGCGCCGCCGCGCGCCGATAGCCGACTGGACGCTGCTGGGCAACCCGCTGCGTTATGTGCTGGAGGGGGCGCATACTGAATTTCTCGGCGAGCAGCGAGGGGCGCTGGGCTTTACCGGTTTGACCTCCCTGGGGGTTGGCCTCGAGCTGGACAGCAGTAAATACCCGGTCTTTATCACCCGCACCCGACTGGTGGCGCGCTATATGTTCGGCAATAACACCACGGGCTATGGCGTAGGCCTGGCAATGAGTTTTTGATTACCCAAATTCTGGTGCCAGGCAATTCACAGGCCCCCCGGGAGAGGACCTGGAGGCGTGCCAGCGTCGCAACGATGACCGGACGGTTCCCTCTCCCTTTGGAGAGGGCCAGGGTGAGGGTCAATCCTGACACCACACCCGCTCGCCATTCACCCACGTCTCGCTGATATTGCGTTCATCTCCCAGGGTCATCAGCACGAACAACTGCTCATAAATGTCATGGCAGCGGCCTGTGCGCAGACGCTGCAGCGGGGTGACCGCCGGGTCAATCACCACAAAATCTGCCTCTTTGCCCGGCTGAAAATTGCCAATTTTATCCTCCAGCCGCAGGGCGCGCGCCCCGCCGAGGGTGGCGTGATAGAAGGCCTCGCTGGCGCGCAGGCGATAGCTCTGCAGTTGTCCTACCTTATAGGCCTCGCCCAGCGTCCGAAGCATGCTGAAGGTGGTGCCAGCCCCGACGTCGCTGCCGATGCCCATCCGCACCTGGTGCTGCCAGCAGGCGGGCAGGCGGAACAGTCCGCTGCCGAGAAACAGATTCGAGGTCGGACAGAAGGCAACGGCGGACCCGGTGTCATGCAGGCACTGCCACTCGGCATCATCGAGATGGATCCCGTGAGCAAATACGCTGCGTTCGCCGGTGAGCTGATAGTGATGATAGACATCCAGATAGTGCTCATGCTCAGGCCACAGCTGTTTAACCCAGGCGATCTCCTCGCGGTTTTCACTGAGATGTGTCTGCAGCCAGGTGTCGGGAAACTCAGTCCGCAGGCGCTGCACGGCCTCCAGCAACTCCGTTGTCGAGGTAGGGGCAAAGCGCGGGGTGATGGCATAGCCCAGCCTCCCGCGCTGATGCCAGCGGAGGATTAACTCCCGGGTCTGCTCGTAGCTCTCCCCGGCGGTTTCGCACAGATAATCCGGCACATGGCGATCCATCATCACTTTGCCGGCGATCAGCCGCATATTCAGACGCAGCGCCTCGCTGAACAGCGCCTCGGCCGAAGCCGGGTGCAGTGTACAAAACACCAGTGCGGTGGTGGTGCCATGGCTAATCAGCTGGTTAACAAAAAACTGCGCTATCTCCTGCGCGTAATCCGCATCGGCAAACTGGCTCTCCACCGGGAAGGTGTAGGTGGTGAGCCACTCCAGCAGCTGTTCACCAAAGGCGCCGATCATTTCAGTCTGCGGATAGTGAATGTGGGTATCGACAAACCCGGGCAGCAGCAGCTTGCCTCGCTGATCGACATAACCCTTCAGTGGATGCAGAAAGGCTTCGCCCTCCTGCCATGGCAGCAGCGCGATAATTTTCCCGTCCTGCAAGAACAACAGGCCATCATCGAGATAACGGGCCTGAGCAGCCACCTCATCCGGGGTCTCTGCCACGCCGGCGATATCAAAAAATGCACCGCGTACCGCGGTCTGGTAATCCATCATCGAACCTGCCTTCTCTTAACGCCTGGGAATAGTGATAAACAGCAAGATTGGTGCCAGTTTTCAGCCTGCCGCGGCCAGACGCCGCGGCAGGTGGGGAGGGTTACTCTTTTTGCGCTACCGCGCCGGAATGAAAGGCTGCGGTCGCCTGTGCTTCACGCTCGTCGCGGGCCAACCAGCGGTAGAGGGTGGCGCCGAGGAAGACCCCGATAAACCAGCTAAAGTTCGCCACTTCATGCAGGGCCGGAATAAAGCTGATGATCAGCCCCAGGCCCACCGACGGCAGCAGGGCGGCAATCGCTTTCGGGTTAAAGCCGTTGCGGTACCAGTATTTGCCCTTCGGCGTATCGTCAAACAGATCGTCCACCGACACCCGGCCGCGTTTGATCAGGTAGAAGTCGGCGATCAGAATGCCAAACAGCGGGCCAATAAAGGCGCCCAGTACGTCGAGGGTATAGTGGATCAGCTCCGGCGAGTTAAACAGATTCCACGGCGTCAGAAGTATCGATCCCACCGCGGCAATCATCCCGCCGGTACGGAAGCTGATTTTCTGTGGCGCGCAGTTGGAAAAATCGAAGGCCGGAGAGACGAAGTTAGCCACGATATTAATGCCGATGGTGGCGGTAATCATGGTCAGCAGGCCAATGGCCACCGCCAGATCGTTACCCACGCGGCTGACGGTTTCGATCGGGTCAGTGATCATTTTGCCGAACAGCGACTGGGTGCCGGAGACAATCACCACGGTGACCACCGAGAACAGCAGGAAGTTAAACGGCAGACCCCAGCGGTTACCGCGGCGGATCTCGCCCATGCTTTTGCCGTAGCGGGAAAAGTCACCGAAGTTAAGCAGCGGCCCGGAGAAGTAGGAGACCACCAGCGCCGTGGCGGTGATCATCTGCCAGGTCTGCTCGCCGGCGCTCAGGGATTTGCTGGCGAGGGTAAAGGAGATCCCATCCAGACCGGTCTTGTATACAATCCAGCCGGCCAGCGCCAGCATCACCACATAAACTGCCGGACCGGCGATATCGATAAAGCGTTTGATGGCGTTCATGCCATGCCAGAACACCATCGCCTGCAGCAGCCACATGGTGGCGAAGCACAGCCAGCCGAGCGTTGACAGCCCGAGAAAGCTGCTGCTGGTCAGCGAGGCAAGGGAGGGCCAGAACTTGAGCAGAACCAGCATCAGGGCATTCGCCGCCAGATAGGTTTGAATACCGTACCAGGCGAACGCGATCAGCCCGCGGATCACCGCCGGGATATTGGCGCCGAAGACGCCAAACGCCTGACGGCAGATAACGGCGTATGGCACCCCGGCCATCTGGCTCGGCTTCGCCACCAGGTTAGCGCACAGCTGCACAATACAGATGCCGACCAGCAGGCAGAGCAGAACCTGCCAGCTGGCCAGTCCAAGCGTAAAGAAGCTCGCCGCTACTACGTAGCCGCCCATGCTGTGCACGTCCGACATCCAGAATGAAAAAATATTGTACCAGCTCCAGTTCTGGTCGCGGGTGGGCGCCAGATCGTCATTACATAGCCGCGGACTGTAGCTGGCGGCCGCCTCGTGAGTCTTCTTCTGCTGCGTGTGGGATGAATGTGGCATGAAACCTGCTCCTCTGAATGAAAACCCTTTGATATGGATTGCTGAGGCTATTGCAGGATCCAGGCCAGAATGATGAATCTTGTATACAAAAAATAAATTTTATGTATACGATCTGCTATCGATAAGTGAAACCGGAGTGGGTTAATGAATAATGAACATCGTCTCCAGGCCGCGCCAGCGCTGCAGGACAAGGACGAAAGCATTTACCAGGCGCTGATGACGGCCATCGTCGAACATCAGTTGCCGCCGGGCAGCAAACTGCCGGAAGAGGCGCTGGCGGAGGTATTCGCCGTGAGCCGCACCGGCATCAGAAAGGTGCTGCAACGACTCGCCGCTGTGCAACTGGTCACCTTAACGCCCAAACGTGGTGCACACGTCACCAGCCCGAGCGTGGAAGAGTCCCAGGCGATCTTTCGTACCCGGGCGCTACTTGAGGTCGCCAATCTGCCGGATGTGATCGCGCGCTGCCAGCCGCCGCATCTGGCGGCGCTGGAGAACATTATTCAGCGTGAACAGCAGGCCCATGAGGCGCACGACGGCCCGGCGGCGATCCGCCACTCCGCTGACTTTCATATTCAGCTGCAGGCTATCTCCGGCAACCCGGTGCTCACCGAGATGGTGACCCGCCTCAGCCAGCGCTCCTCTTTAGTGATTGCCGCCTGGGGCGCCCCCTGGCGACAGGGCTGCCGTTGCGACGATCACCAGCAGCTGGTGGGTTTGCTGCGGGATAAAGCCCTGCAGCCACTTAGCGAGGCGCTGATGCACCATTTTGATCATATTGTCGCCAGCTTGTGTTTCGAGCGCGATGGCGTCAGCCTGCCCGATTTTTCCCGGTTGTTCGCCGGCCACAAGGAGTCGTGATGTCTGCCATATGTATACAAGTGATCAACCCCAATACCAGCCTGGCGATGACCGAAACGATAGGCGCCGCCGCGCGTGCGGTCGCCGCGCCGGGTACCGAGATCCTTGCGGTCTGTCCCCACGCCGGGGTACCGTCCATTGAAGGCCACTTTGACGAGGCCATCGCGGCGGTCGGCGTGCTGGAGCAGATCAAGGCCGGACGCGAGCAGGGGGTGGATGGGCATGTGATCGCCTGCTTCGGTGACCCGGGGCTGCTGGCGGCGCGGGAGCTGGCCCAGGGGCCGGTGATCGGCATTGCGGAAGCCGCGATGCATATGGCGACGATGGTCGCCACTCGTTTCTCCATTGTGACCACGCTGCCGCGCACGCTGATCATCGCCCGTCATTTGCTGCACCAGTACGGATTTCATCAACATTGCGCGGCGCTGCACGCCATTGATTTGCCGGTGCTGGCGCTGGAAGACGGCAGCGGCCTGGCGCAGGAGAAAGTGCGTGAGCGCTGCATTCGCGCGCTGAAAGAGGATGGTAGCGGGGCGATTGTCCTTGGCTGCGGCGGGATGGCGACCCTGGCGCAGGAGCTGACCCGCGAGCTGCGGGTGCCGGTGATCGATGGCGTCAGCGCGGCGGTGAAGATGGTGGAGTCACTGGTCGCGCTGGGCCTGGCGACCAGCAAGCACGGGGACTTAGCGTTCCCGGAGAAAAAAGCGTTAAGCGGACAGTTTCAGTCGTTAAATCCATTTTAAAAGGGGCAGGAGATGGTAGAGAACCAGGAGCACTATCCTCGCGATCTGCGAGGCTATGCAGGGCAGCCGCCGCACGCGCGCTGGCCGGGCGGGGCGCGGATCGCGGTGCAGTTCGTCCTCAACTATGAGGAAGGCGCGGAGAATCACGTCCTGCATGGCGATGCGGGGTCGGAACAGTTCCTGTCCGATATTATTGGCGCCGCCAGCTACCCGGCGCGCCATATGTCGATGGATTCACTCTATGAGTACGGCAGCCGGGCAGGGTTCTGGCGCATCCATCGTGAGTTCAGCCAGCGCGGGCTGCCGTTGACCGTTTTCGGCGTGGCGATGGCGCTGGCGCGGCACCCGGAGATTGTGGCGGCGATCAAGGCTGCGGATTACGATGTAGTCAGCCACGGCTGGCGCTGGATCCACTATCAGCACATGGATATTGCCGAGGAGCGCGAGCATCTGCATAAAGCGGTGCAGGTACTGACCGACCTGTTCGGCAAACCGCCCACCGGCTGGTATACCGGCCGCGACAGCCCCAACACCCGCCAGCTGGTGGTGGAGCACGGCGGCTTTGACTACGACAGCGATTATTACGGCGATGATTTACCTTTCTGGAGCGAAGTGGCCTGCAGCGACGGCAGCCAGCGGCCGCACCTGATCGTGCCTTATACCCTCGACGCCAACGACATGCGCTTCGCCACCGCCCAGGGGTTCAACACCGCGGAGCAGTTTTATACCTATCTGAAAGACAGCTTTGACGTGCTGTACGCCGAGGGTGAAACCGCGCCGAAGATGATGTCCGTGGGGATGCACTGCCGACTGCTTGGGCGTCCGGGCCGTTTCCGTGCGCTGCAGCGTTTCCTTGACTATATCCAGCAGCACGACAAGGTGTGGGTCTGCACCCGGCAGCAAATTGCCGACCACTGGCGCGAAACCCATCCGTATCGCGGGTAGCTTGCTGCCACTCATCTGGCCCTCTCCACAGGGAGAGGGTACCGCCCGGTCGCGTCTGTTGAACCGGTTCACCAGGATGTATTTTGATTATTGAATGAGCATGGCGAGGAGTACCAGGCACAGCAGCAGCACATAGATGCGTGCATACCATACATCAGGTACCGCAGGGATTGCCCGGCGGCTAAACACTATCCCGGCCCAGCCGGTCAGGACGAGCAGGCCTAAAATTTTCAGGCTGATAAACCCCAGAAATCCGCTCAGCGGAATGCTGTGCCAGCCAATGACGGCATAGGTCACAGCCCCGCATAGCGCCACGGGCAAAGAAAGCGGGTTGGATGCGCTAACGCACTCCTGCATCTCATACCCGTGTCGCCGTAGCAGGGGCACCGTCATGACGCTGCCGCCCACGCCCAGCAATGCGGCAATCATACCGATAACCATACCGCCGCCAGTGACTACTGGCAGGGACAGCCGACGCCGAGCGCTGCCCCTGAAAAAACCTTTGCGCAACAAACAATCGCTGATGGTTGCCAGCATATAGAGAATAAACAGCGCGCGAACGATCTTCTCGCTCAATATCCCCGCCAGACAGGAGCCGACCACCGCCCCAATGGCAATAAACCATAACAACGGAAACAGCGTCTGCGCGGCAAGCTTACCCGCCCGCCAGTTTCGATAGCTGACCCAGCCGGCGTTAAATATCATCACCGCCGTTGAGGTAGCCACCGCGACATGCATGGCGTTTCCCGCGAGTTCCGGCTGCCGAAGGATCAGTTGATAGACAAAGGGCACCACCACAAAGCCCCCTCCGAAGCCGAACAGCACGGTGGTAATGCCGGTCGTAAAGCCTGCCAGCGCAATAATAACGATATCATTCAAGAAAATATCCCCGACCTGAAAATGAGCGAGCAGCTTATACCGGTCGCGTACGGCTTCCCATTTGCGTAGCGCTCAATTACCTTTGTAAATCGGTCAGAGGGGGGCAGGTGTGCGCAACGTAAAAATTGACGAGGTCGATCGGCTCGATCGCGAAGTGGTGGCGTTAGGGAATGACTATGCGCAAGGGTATATACTGCCACCGCACCAGCATCGTCGCGCACAGCTGCTGTATGGCGCGACCGGACTGATGTATGTCACCACTCAGGACGGAGAATGGGTGGTTCCTCCGCAACATGCTGTCTGGATCCCTCCTGAAACCGTGCACGCCGTCAGATTTGTGGGGGTGACCACGCGTAGCTTATATATTGAGCCAGATTATGTGGCCGCTTTCATTAAACACCGTCGTTGCGAAGTGATCAGCGTCTCGCCGCTGTTGCGCCAGCTACTGCTTGAGGCTGTGGATTTACCACCGTTGTACGACAGCCCACGCGATCGCACGCTGATACAGTTGATGTTGCTGGAACTGGCCGCCATGCCGGTCCGCGAATTTGACATTCCGTTGCCTCAGCATCCGGCGCTGCTGGCGCTTTGTCAGGCTTTTTTGCTTAACCCCTCTATCCATGATCCTGCGGCGCGCTGGGCCAGGGCGCTGTTTATGAGCCAGAGCACCTTTCGCCGGCATTTCCTGAAGCAACTGGGCCTGTCATTTTCCGCCTGGCGTCAGCGAGCCTGCGTGGTGAGCGCCCTGGCATGGTTGATAGCAGGGAAACCGGTGAACGAAGTGGCATTATCCCTTGGATACGACAATGCCTCCTCTTTCGCCACCATGTTCCGCCGCGTGACCGGGCAGCCGCCATCGTTTTATCACCCAGCCTGATGCGTCGGGGAAGGGGACTCCGGCAGCATGTGTCGGAAATGAATGTCGCTTTTATGGCGTTGCTATGCGCTAACGTAGTCATAAGACAGACAATCCGGGAATGCCTGGCTTGCGCCTTCAGGTACCCCTACATTTAGTGGTGGCTACATCCAGGCGGTTTATCTATTCTGCCTGTAACCGTGAGAAGACCGGAGTCTCTCTTAGTGAACCATTTAATCTTTGAAAAAGTCATCATCATCTTTCTTCTCATCCTGTGGGGATTCGATACATTCAGAACCAGGAAAAGAAAACGTTATGATCCCGCCATTGAAGCCGCTGATGCCAGCGAACGCCATCAATGGCGCTATCTGAGATGGGGGTTTCGGATCATACAGGTGGTAGCGGGAGTGTATATCGTCGTGCAGCTGATTCAGGTTTTACTGAGATAGAGGCCGCCGGTAGGGCGACGGGACAGAACATCTGGCTAACCAGAATGAGGTCAGACAATAGCGGTTTTCACGTCGGCAAGGGGAAGTTCCGCTCTGTGCCAGGAGCGGACATTCATATCTGAGTACTGAGAGCCTTAAGCCGCT